>NZ_SNWG01000001.1:1861642-2171916 GCF_004362195.1 Microbacterium sp. BK668 | reverse complement strand
CGTTCGACGCCTTCACCATTGTGCCAGACCGCCCATGCCCGGTCGGGAACGCTTGACAACGACTCGGACACGTTCACCGAACGTTCAGCCACGGATCCGGGCATGCCGATCGCGGTCGGCGCTTCCCGGCGGTCCGCTCCCCGCAATGCGACAGCGCGGGCCCGTCAGCTCACAGCCACTTCGACGTCAGGTGCTCCGACGTGATGCGACGCAGCGTCCCCGAGGCCCCGCGCAGCACGACGCTCTCGGTGTAGATCCAGTCGCCGTCCCGGCGGACCCCGCCGACGAGCTCGCCGTTCGTCACGCCCGTGGCGACGAACAGCGTGTTCCTGCCGGTCACGAGGTCGTCCGCCTCGTAGACGAAGTCGTCGAGCCGGAGCCCGGCCTCGACGCCCTTCTGCTTCTCGTCGTCGTCGCGCGGCCAGAGGCGACCCTGGATGTGACCGCCGAGCGCCTTGATCGCGCACGCGGTCACGATGCCCTCCGGGCTGCCGCCGATGCCGACGCACATGTCGGTGCGCGCGTTGTGGCGAGCGGCGTTGATGCCGCCGGCGACATCGCCGTCGGACATGAGCCGCGTGCCGGCGCCGGCATCCCGGATCTCCTGGATGAGCTGCGCGTGACGCGGGCGATTCAGCACCGACACGACGAGCTCGTCGACGGGCTTGCCGAGGGCTTTGGCCAGGAGGCGGATGTTCTCGGCGATGGGAAGACGGATGTCGACGACGCCGACCCCCGCCGGTCCGGTCACGAGCTTGTCCATGTAGAAGACCGAGGACGCGTCCAGCATCGACCCGCGGTCGGACACCGCGATCACCGACAGCGCGTTGTTCCGTCCCTCCGCCGTGAGCGTCGTGCCGTCGATCGGGTCGACCGCGATGTCGCACCGCGGGCCCCTCCCGTTACCGACGCTCTCGCCGTTGTACAGCATCGGCGCGTTGTCCTTCTCGCCCTCGCCGATGACGATCACACCGTCGAAGTTGACCGTCGTGAGGAATGCGCGCATCGCGTCGACGGCGGCTCCGTCGGCGAGCTCCTTCTGCCCGCGGCCGATGAACGGCACCGCCCGGATGGCCGCCGCCTCCGTGGCCCGCACCAGCTCGAGAGCGAGGTTGCGGTCGGGATGCAGAGGGCTCAGGTCTTCGGTCAGGCTCACCATGGCGTCAGCCTAGACCCCGGCCTCGTCGTCGACCGGGGATTTGCGCCGCGCCGGCGTGAAGGAAACGCGAATCTTTCACGTGCGGCAGGAGGCGCTCAGCGGGCCGTCGCGGCGGGGACGAGGCATCCCGAGTCTCGAAGGCCCTTCGCTAGAGTTGGGCCTGAACGTCCCCCGAGCAAGGAGCACGACATGCCCGTCGCCACCCCCGAGCAGTACGCCGAGATGCTGGACCGCGCGAAGGCCGGCGGCTTCGCGTACCCTGCGATCAACGCCGCCAGCTCGCAGTCGATCAACGCGATCCTGCAGGGTCTCACCGAGGCCGGATCCGACGGCATCATCCAGGTGACCACGGGCGGCGCCGACTACTTCGCCGGGCACACCGTCAAGGGCCGCGCCACCGGCGCGCTCGCGTTCGCGAAGTTCGCCACCGAGGTCGCCAAGAACTACCCGGTCACGATCGCGCTCCACACCGACCACTGCCCGAAGCCCGCGCTCGAGGACTTCGTCCTGCCGCTCATCGCCGCCTCGGAAGAAGAGGTCAGGTCCGGTGGCAGCCCCCTCTTCCAGTCGCACATGTGGGACGGCTCGGCCGTCCCGCTCGATGAGAACGTCGAGATCGCGAAGGAGCTTCTCCCGCGGCTGAAGGCGATCAACGCGATCCTCGAGGTCGAGATCGGCGTCGTCGGCGGAGAAGAGGACGGGGTCAAGCACGAGGGCACCAACGACGCGCTGTACACCACCACGGGCGATGTCTCGAAGTTCGTCGAGGCGCTCGGACTCGGGGAGAACGGCCGGTACATCGCGGCCCTCACGTTCGGAAACGTGCACGGCGTCTACAAGCCGGGCAACGTCAAGCTCAAGCCCGAGCTCCTCGGCGAGATCCAGGAGGGCATCGCCGCACAGTTCGGCACCGGGCCGAAGCCCCTCGACCTCGTCTTCCACGGCGGCAGCGGCTCGACCGACGACGAGATCGCCGAGGCGGTCGCCAACGGCGTCGTGAAGATGAACATCGACACCGACACCCAGTACGCCTTCACCCGCTCGGTCGCCGGCTTCATGTTCGAGAACTACGACGGAGTGCTCAAGGTCGACGGCGAGGTGGGGAACAAGAAGGCCTACGACCCCCGCGCGTGGGGCAAGATCGCGGAGTCGGCGATGGCGGCTCGCGTCGTCGAGGCGACGAAGCAGCTCGGCTCCTTCGGCAAGTCCCAGAGCTGACAGGATTCGCTCCGCTGGATGCCTCGGCCCGCCGGGCCGGGGCATCCGTCGTCTCCGCGGCTACAGGGGGTCGCGGTACCCGTCGAGCAGCCCTGGCGCACCGTCGGGCGCCGGCACGACCACGATCTCGTCGCCCGCCTCCACCGTGCCCGTTCGCACGACGCGGAGATACGGCCCCAGCCGCCGCTCCGCGGAGAAGCGCTTGACCCACCCGCGCTGATGCGCGCCCCCGACCCTGCGGGCGAAGGTGCCGCAGGGAGTCCGGGGCATCGTCACCTCCAGCTCGACCCGTGATCCGATGCGCCAGCGCTCACCGATCCGCGCCGCGTTGACGTCGAGTCCCTCGGTCCGCAGGTTCTCACCGAAGAACCCCGGCGCGAGCTCGCGGCCCAGCTCCGCCTCCCAGAACCGCGCGTCCTCCTGCGCGTAGGCGTACAGCGCCTTGTCGAGCCCGCCGTGGTGCTTGCGGTCCGCCTGCACGTCGCCGTAGGCGCCGAACGCCCGGATCCGCACCGGTCCTGCGACCGCCCGCTTGTCGATCGCGGTCACCCCGTTCCCCGGATCACGACGCAACTGGTGCACGACGCAGACGGCGAGGAGGCGGGGCATCCCGCAAGCCTAGACGGGACGTCCCCCTAGCCATCCGTCGCCTCCGAAAGCTCGTACGACATCAGGACCCTCCCCGTCATCGTCCGGATCTCGACGCTCCGGATCTGGGAGACGTCGAGGGCCGTTCCGGCCTGAAGGCGAGCGTCGGCACCCGGCTTGGAGCGCCAGGTCGACACATTCGACGCCTCGCCCGCACTGTCGACGACGGTGAGCGCATAGGTCCAGCCCTCCTCCGGCGCCTCGGACTCGTCATCCTCGGGATAGCGACAGCGCAGCTCGATGCGAGTCCCCCAGCCGACAGAGGTCAGCTGCACGTCGGCCTCGAGCGGGACGCCCGACGTGCCCTCGAGAGCGAAGGATTCCGTCGGCCGTGGTGCGGATGAGGTGACCGCCAGCGGAACCGCGACGGCCGCGATCACGAGCGCGGCCGCGGCGGCGAGCGCTGTCACGCGCACGAGGCGACGCCGGCGCGCGCGCTCGCGCGCCAGCGAAAGGACTGCGGCCGGCCGGCCCGGGTCCTCCCCGAGTCCGACGCCGGCGTCGCTCGCGGCGTCGTCCGCCTCCTCGGCGGTGATCCGCGAGAGGAGCCCCACCGTCGGGGCGAGCTGGGCGATCGCGCGCCGGCAGTCCGCGCAGTCGTCGAGATGGGCCTCGAAGTCGCGGCGGTCGCTGGGCGAGAGGGCGCCGAGCACGTACGCGGCATCCCACTGTGCGAAGTGCGGGTGGTCGGGGTTCATCGCGTCACCCCCCTCTCCTGGAGCGCGAGCCGGAGCGCGCGGAGACCGTAATGGAGCCTCGACTTGACGGTCCCCTCGGGGATGCCGAGCTCGATCGCGGTCTGTGCGACGCTGAGCCCGCGGTAGTAGGCCTTCACGATGACGGCGCGATGGTCGTCGGTGAGGGCGGTGAGCGCCTCCTGTATGAGGATCGCCTCGAAGAGCTGATCGACCTCGTCGCCCGCGGCCTTCTCGGGCAGTTCCGCGACCGTGCGCTCATGGCGCCGGCGGGCGCTGCGCGCCTCATCGATGACGATGCGGCGCGCGACCGTGATCATCCACGCCCGGGTCGTCGAAGGATCCTGCGCGAGGATCTTCGGCGTCCGCCATGCGCGGAGCAGAGTCTCCTGCACGACGTCGTCGGCGCCCGCTCGATCGCCCGTCAGCTTCACGACGTACCGCCACACCGGCGCGGCGTGCGCGTCGTACAGGGCCGTCAGACGCGCGTCGTCGTCGGGTGGCATCGCACACCTCCTCGAAGGAGACCACGAGTGCGCGGCGAGGAAGGTTCACCGGGGAGCCGGCGAGGGCGAGCGCGCCCTTCGAGTATGGACCTCGCGCGGCTCGCGCGTGGCGCCGGCCCGGCCGCGCCGGCGGGGGCGCCGACGGTTCAGCGCGGGTTCGTCGCGTACTCCATGAAGGCGGGGTCGCCGACGAGCGGCACCGCGAGGCACACCCACACGACCAGGTAGGTCGCGGCGGCGCCGACCAGCGGGATCCACCACGCGAGCTTCCCGCGTCCGACCCGCCGCCAGGCGAAGAACGCCGTCGCGAGGAAGCCGACGATCAGCACGATCGCGGCGATCGGTCCCCACAGGCGGGCGGCCTCGAAGTTCGAGAAGCTGCCGGGGATGCCGATGATCTGCATGGCCTGATCGGCGAGAGCCGGAAGGTTGAAGTACGAGATCGCCGTGAAGACGACGTTGAACGCACCGACGATGAGCAGAGACAGCGTGACGATGCGATCGATGCTGCGACCCGATCGGACGGCATCGGAGGGGCTGTCTAAGGGGCGGCGCGGAGCCTCGGCGGTGGCCGGCTCGTCGGGCGCCTGCCCGGTCTCCAGCGCCCATGTCGCATCGGGCTGCTGGATCCGCGCGCGCTGCTCCTCCGGTGTGGCGTACTCGCCGTAGGCCGGACGCGGGCGCTGGTCGGCCGGGCCGGGCTGGCTCACGAGCGGCTCCGCCCACCGAGCGCGCGGTGGTCGCGGCGGCCCGAGGCATCCGACCGGAGCTCCTTCGGGAGCGAGAACAGGAGATCCTCCTCGGCCGTCTGGATCTGCTCGACGTCGCGATACCCGGCGCCGGCGAGCTCTGCGAGCACCTCCTGCACGAGCACCTCGGGCACCGAGGCGCCGGAGGTCACCCCGACCGTCTCGACCCCCTCGAGCCAGGCCTGCTCCACCTCGTCGGCGTAGTCCACGCGGTACGCCGCCTTCGCACCGTGCTCGAGCGCGACCTCGACGAGCCGCACGCTGTTCGACGAGTTCGCCGATCCCACGACGATGACCAGATCGGCATCCTTCGCGACCTTCTTGATCGCGACCTGACGGTTCTGCGTCGCGTAGCAGATGTCGTCCGACGGCGGATCCTGGAGCTCCGGGAACCTCACGCGGAGGCGGCGCACCGTCTCCATCGTCTCGTCGACCGACAGCGTCGTCTGCGACAGCCATACGACCTTCGACGGATCCCTCACCTCGACGGTGTCGGCCTCATCGGGGGAGTTCACGATCGTCACGTGGTCGGGGGCCTCGCCCGCCGTTCCCTCGACCTCCTCGTGTCCGAGGTGACCGATCAGCAGGATCTCGAAGTCGTCGCGCGCGAACCGGACGGCCTCGCGGTGCACCTTCGTGACGAGCGGGCACGTGGCATCGATCGCCAGCAGCCCGCGATCGGACGCCGCGTTCACGACCGCCGGCGAGACGCCGTGCGCGCTGAACACGACGTGCGCGCCCTCGGGCACCTCGTCGACCTCCTCGACGAAGATCGCGCCCTTCTGCTCGAGCTCGGTCACGACGTGGATGTTGTGGACGATCTGCTTGCGCACGTACACGGGCGCGCCGAAGCGCTCGAGCGCCTTCTCCACCGCGATGACGGCACGGTCGACTCCCGCGCAGTAGCCGCGGGGCGAGGCGAGGAGGACCCGCTTGTGTCCGTTCACGGGGATATCCTGTAGGCGCTCGCGCCGCCGCGGGACGCGCGGCACGGGCATGCGGACCGCGGAAATCGTAGAGGCCGAACTCACCCTTCGATCCTATCGGCGGCGGGTGCATGCGACCTGGGCGTCCGCCGATGGAGGAATCCCAGGATCACGAGACGTCCCGAGGAGTCGATGAACACGTTCCGGCCGGAAGCCGTTGCCGGCGAAGCGCCGCCCGCCGACTCGGTGCACCCGCGCGAATCGAGTCCGCAGTCGCCGACCTCGGTGTCGCGTCTCAACGAGACCATCCGCGGATTCGTCGAGAAGTGGGGCTTCGTGTGGGTCGAGGGCGAGATCACGTCCTGGAACATGCGCGGCGGCAACGTCTTCGGTCGACTGAAAGACCTCGGGTCCGACTCGCTCATCTCCTTCCGGCTGTGGTCCAAGACGCTCGCACGCGTGCCCGGAGACCTCAAGGTCGGCGACCACGTCATCGCGTGCGTGAAGGCCGACTACTTCGTCCGGCAGGGGGACTTCAGCTTCACCGTCTCGTCGATGCGTCACGTCGGCCTGGGCGACCAGCTCGAGCGGCTGGAGCGCCTGCGTGCCCAGCTGCGCGCCGAGGGGCTGTTCGATCCGTCGCGCAAGAAGGCGCTTCCGTTCCTCCCGCACACCATCGGCCTCATCACGGGCGAGAACTCCGATGCCGAGAAGGACGTCCACCGCAACGCCGAGCTGCGCTGGCCCCAGGTGCGCTTCCGGACGAAGTACGCGGCCGTGCAGGGCGAGCGCTGCGTCCCCGAGACGATCGCCGCCGTCAAGGCGCTGGATGCCGCACCCGACGTGGACGTCATCATCATCGCGCGCGGGGGCGGCGACCCGCAGACGCTCCTCGGCTTCAGCGATGAGCGGCTCGTGCGGGCGGTGGCCGCGGCATCCACTCCCGTCGTCAGCGCCATCGGGCACGAGAACGACCACCCGCTGCTCGATGACGTCGCCGATCTGCGCGCGTCGACGCCGACCGACGCCGCCAGGAGGGTCGTCCCCGATGTCGCGGAGCAGCGCGCGATCGTCGCTCAGCTGCGCTCGCGGCTCACCATGCGCCTCACCCACCGCCTGCAGCACGACATCGCGCAGCTCGAGCAGCTCCGCTCACGTCCCGCGCTGCGTGCGCCGGAGTCCATGCTCGAGTCCCGTTCGCAGCACCTCTGGCTGGTCGCCGCGCGCGGCCGCGACATCGTCGACCGCGTCCTGGAGGTCCAGGGCCGCCGTACCGCGGAGCTCCGGGCCACTCTGCGCGCCCTCTCCCCCGCGTCGACCCTGGCGCGCGGATACGCCATCGCCCACCTGTCGGACGGCGTCATCGTGCGCGACGCGACGCAGGCCCCGCCGGGCGCGGAGGTCGTCGTGACCGTAGGACGGGGGTCGTTCGCCGCGCGCTCGGAGGGCGAGATCGCCGAGGACGCCCCCGGCTCGTGACGTCCCTGTGCATCGCTCGACGTCGAGCGATGCGTCCGGAGCGCGTCCGGGCGCCGAACTAAGATGGAGGTCATGAGCGTGGCGAGCGAAGGACGGTCCGACGTCGCGTCGCTGTCGTTCGAGCAGGCCCGCGACGAGCTCGTGCGGGTCGTCGCCGAGCTCGAGCAGGGCGCTCCGACCCTCGAGCAGTCCCTGGCGCTCTGGGAGCGCGGCGAAGCCCTCGCGGAGCGCTGCGAGGAGTGGCTCCTTGGCGCGAAGCGACGTCTGGAAGCCGCTCGCACCTCGGGATCGGCGAGCGCCACGGGCGGCTCCCCCGGCCTCCGGCCGTCCGGGAGCCCGGGCGACGGCGAGCAGCCGGAGGCGTGATGGCGAAGGCTCCCCGCATCGTCGCCGAACTCGGACGCCCCGAGACACCCGAGGAGACGGCCGAGCGCAAGGCCCGGTTCTCGGCCGCGTACCGCTCGAGCCAGAACACGCGCAATCTCGTCGCGGCGCTGCTGGCAACCCTCGCCGTCGTGCTCGTCATCGTCTTCGCCGTCCCTCGGGGATCGATCCCGGAGCGCAAACCCGCCGATGTCGCCGCTGTGGCCGAGACGGTCTCCGCGGTCGAGGGTCGCGCCGTCGTCGTGCCCGACGTGCCCTCGACGTGGCGCGCCAACAGCGCGGCCATCGAGGGAGACTCGGTGAAGGCGTGGACCGTCGTCTACGTCCCGAGCGAGGCATCCGGCTTCCTTCGCGTGGCGCAGGGCTTCGACGCGGATGCCGCGTGGCCGGCCCGCGTGCTGAAGGGCGCCGGCGCGTCGGGAACCCGGACGATCGAGGGCGTGGAGTGGACGGTGTACGACATCCCCGACCCCGCCCGGGCCGGGAACGTGTCGATCGCGCTCAGCACGCAGGCGGGGCCCGACACGATCCTCATCTACGGGTCGACCGACGAGGCCACCGCCGAGACGGCGGCGCGCGCCGTCGCCGATCAGGCGAAGACTCTCGCCCAGGAGGCGCCGTGACCGCACGCGCCGCCGTGATCACCGAGGAGGCTCGATGACGTACGACAAGCCCACCCCGCGCACCGTCTGGCAGGAGATGGTCGAGGGCAACGCACGATTCGTCTCGGGTGAGCCCCGGCATCCGCGCCAGGACGTCGAGCGCCGCCACGAGCTCGCCGACGGCCAGCGCCCGCGTGCCGCCCTCTTCGGGTGCTCCGACTCCCGGCTGGCCGCCGAGATCATCTTCGACGAGGGTCTGGGCGATCTCTTCGTGATCCGCAACGCCGGCCAGGTCATCTCGGACTCCGTGATCGGCAGCCTGGAGTACGCGGTCGCGGTGCTCGAGGTGCCGCTGATCGTCGTCCTCGGCCACGACGCCTGCGGCGCCGTCAACGCGGCGATCGAGAGCACGAGGACGGATGCCCCGGCACTGCCCGCCAACATCTGGCGCCAGATCGCGCCTATCGTGCCCGCTGTGCGTCGCGTGATCCAGGCGAGCGAGCGCGGCACGGCGCCCGACGCCGAGGTCGTGGGTCGCGAGCACCTCAAGGACACCGTCGCCGAGCTGCTGCGCTCATCGGAGCTCATCAGCGACGCCGTGGCCGAGGGCCGTGTCGCGATCGTCGGCGCGAACTACCGGCTCGCCGAGGGCCGCGCCGTCCCGAGCATCATCATCGGCGACGCCGGCCACGCGGGAGACGCCGACACCACGCGCGACGGCGCAGCCGCCTGACCCCGCACGCACGCGGCTCCGGGGCCGCGACCGCCATTCACCCCGCAACCACTGGAGGACGAAGACGTGACCGACATGAGCGACAGAAGCGATTCGGAGCTTCCGGGCAGCACAGGCAGCGCGAACAGTACCGAGTACCGCATCGAGCACGACACGATGGGCGAGGTGCGCGTCCCGAGGAACGCGCTGTACGCGGCGCAGACCCAGCGCGCCGTGGAGAACTTCCCCATCTCGGGTGATCCGCTCGACCCGGCGCAGATCGTCGCGCTGGCCCGGATCAAGAAGGCCGCGGCGCTCGCGAACAAGGAGCTGGGCACGCTCGACGCCACCATCGCCGACGCGATCGCGCGGGCCGCCGATCGCATCATCGGCGGCGAGCACGCGGACCAGTTCCCGATCGACGTCTACCAGACCGGCAGCGGCACGTCGTCGAACATGAACATGAACGAGGTCCTCGCGACACTCGCGACGCGCGACCTCGGCCGGACGGTGCACCCGAACGACCACGTCAACGCCTCGCAGTCGTCGAACGATGTCTTCCCGACCTCGGTGCACATCGCGGTGACGCAGGAGCTCATCGACGATCTCATCCCCGCCCTCGATCACCTCGCGGTCGCCCTCGAGGCGAAGGCGGAGGAGTGGAAGACGGTCGTGAAATCGGGTCGCACCCACCTCATGGATGCCACTCCCGTCACGCTCGGCCAGGAGTTCGGCGGGTACGCGCGTCAGATGCGACTGGGCATCGAGCGCGTACAGGCCGTCCTCCCCCGGGTTGCCGAGGTGCCCCTCGGCGGAACCGCCGTAGGCACAGGCATCAACACGCCGGCGGGGTTCCCGCAGAAGGTGCTGCAGCTCATCGTCGACGACACCGAGCTGCCCATCACCGAGGCCAAGGACCACTTCGAGGCGCAGGCGAACCGCGACGGCCTGGTCGAGGCATCCGGCGCCCTTCGCACGATCGCGGTCTCGCTCACGAAGATCAACAACGATCTGCGCTGGATGGGTTCGGGGCCCAACACGGGACTGGGCGAGCTGCACATCCCCGACCTCCAGCCGGGTTCGTCCATCATGCCGGGCAAGGTGAACCCGGTCGTCCCGGAGGCGACGCTGATGGTGTGCGCGCGCGTGATCGGCAACGACGCGACGATCGCGTGGGCGGGCGCCTCGGGGCTGTTCGAGCTCAACGTCGCCATCCCTGTCATGGGTACCGCGCTGCTGGAGTCGATCCGCCTGCTCGCCAACGCGATGCGCATCCTCGCCGACAAGACGATCGACGGACTGAAGGCTGATGTCGAGCGGGCGGCCGCCTACGCGGGCATGTCGCCCTCGATCGTGACTCCGCTCAACAAGCTCATCGGGTACGAGGCGGCGGCCAAGATCGCCAAGCACTCCGTCGCGAAGGGCATCACCGTCCGGGAGGCCGTCATCGACCTCGGCTACGTCGACCGCGGCGAGCTGACGATCGAGCAGCTCGACGAGAAGCTCGACCTGCTCTCGATGACCCGCCCGGGATGACCCCCACGTCCCACCTGCGCGGTGCCGGGAGGCGCTCGGGGGCGGGCCGCCCGTGAGCTCGATCGGCCCGCGCGTATCGCGCAGAGCGCTCCGGGACGATAATCAGGGCATGAGGCGCCCGTCCCGACCGATCTCGGCGCGCGCACGCATCCTCGGAGCGATCCTGGCGGTGGCGTGCGTGGGCCTGGCGATCGTGGGCAGCGTGACGTTCCTCGTGCAGCGCGAGCGGGCGCTCGACGACATCGACGACAGGCTGAAGGCACAGGTCTCGAGCCTCAACGCCGTGGCCGGGAATGGCGAGGAGGAGACGGATGCCGAGTCGCCTGCGCCGACGACGGCCGTCGAGGAGCTGAACGCCGACGAGTTCGCCTCGCTCGAGGACTACCTGGAAGCCGTCGTCGCGCGCCTCGTTCCCGGTCGGAACGAAGCGTCGCTCGCCGTCATCGACGGCAGGGCGCGGTTCATCCCGAGCACCCTCTCGGGCTTCGACATCTCGGACGATCAGGCGTTCATCGATCGCGCGGTCGAAGAGACGGCGGGCGGCGCGACCAAGATCGGCACCGCCGTGACGGACGAGGGATCGCTGCGCTACATCGCGATCCCGATCCAGTTCCCGGGCGACCCGCGATCCGGCGTGTACATCAGGGCCGTCGACCTGGGCGCGGAGCTCGCCCCCGTGACAGCGGCCGTGACGACGTACTGGCTGGCGGCGGCCGCGATGGTGCTCGCGATCGGGGTGGTGGGCTGGTTCGTCGCGGGCCGGCTGCTCTCGCCCATCCGCTCGATCCGGGATGCCGCTGACTCCATCACGCTCACGGATCTCTCCCCGCGCCTTCCTGAGCAGGGGAACAACGACATCTCCGACCTCTCGCGCACCGTGAACTCGATGCTCGATCGGCTCGAGGGGTCGGTGGACGTGCAGCGCCAGCTCCTCGACGACGTCCGCCACGAGCTCAAGACGCCGATCACCATCGTGCGGGGCCACCTCGAGCTCATGAACCCCGGCGACGCCGAAGACGTCGCGAGCACGCGCGAGATCGGCATTGCGGAGCTCGACCGCATGACGCGGCTCGTCGACGACATCGACCTGCTCGCCGCTGTGGAAGGCGACCAGTTCGAGATGGGCGAGGTGGACCTCGCCGGGCTGACCTCACGCGTCGGCGAGCTCGTCACCGTGATCCCGGGACACCAGTGGCGCGTCGTCCAGCAGGCGGAGGGCGCCATCCAGGGCGACTACGACCGGCTCCTCCAGGCGTGGCTGCAGCTGGCCGACAACGCCGCCAAGTACACGCCTGACGGCTCTCCCATCGAGATCGGCAGCGTGCTCGACACGGATGGTGCACACCTCTGGGTGCGCGACCACGGCCCCGGCATCCCGCCCGCCGCCAGGCACCGGATCTTCCGCCGCTTCGACCGCGCGCACGGCAAGCGAAGCGTCGGCGGGTCGGGTCTCGGACTCGCGATCGTCGATGCGATCATGAAAGGACATGGCGGACGCTGCGTCGTCACCGACACCCCCGGCGGTGGCGCCACGTTCACGATTCACCTACCCCTCCCCACTTCGGAGCTGCCGCAGCCGGTGAGGGCGGGTGACGTCGTACTCCAGCGGGAGGCATCGGGATGACGAGGATCCTCATCGTCGAAGACGAGCCGCGCATCGCGGCGTTCGTGAGCCGCGGTCTCGAGGCCGCGGGATACACGACAGCCATCTCGGACGATGGCGCGGAGGCCCTCGAGCGCGCGCTGCGCCCCGATATCGACCTCGTCCTGCTGGACGTCGGCCTTCCCACCATGGACGGCTTCGAGGTGCTGCGGGAGCTGCGCTCCCGCGGGAGCATCGTGCCCGTCATCATGCTGACCGCTCGCTCCAGCACGCACGACACCGTCGAGGGATTGGATGCCGGAGCCAACGACTACATGTCGAAGCCGTTCACGTTCGAGGAGCTGCTTGCCCGCGTCCGTTCGCGGCTGCGGGAGAGCGCCGGACCCAGCTCCACCTCGCTCGTGCACGGCGACGTCGTGCTCGACATCCTCGGCCGGCGCGCGACCGTCGGCGGGCGGGAGGTCGAGCTTTCGGCGCGCGAGTTCGCCCTGGCCGAGCAGTTCCTGCGCAACCCGGGACACGTGCTGAGCCGGGAGCAGCTGCTGAGCCGCGTGTGGGGCCTGGACTTCGACCCGGGATCGAACGTCGTCGACGTGTACGTCCGCTACCTGCGCGGGAAGCTGGGGAGCCAGCACATCGTCACGGTGCGCGGCGCCGGCTACCGCTGGGAGTGATGCCGGTTCCCCCGGCATGACGCGCGGGCGCGTTCCCGCCCCCGAGCCTCCGCGCGTGGGCAGAGAGAAGCCCCCGGCGCTGGGGGACGCCGGGGGCTGGGAACGGGTCTGGAGCTGGGGGACTCCGTGTGACCCTGGTCAACCGCCTCGTGGGGGCTGCGGCGGTTGATCTCTCTTCCATCCGGGGGGCGAAGAATTGCCGCGCTCGGATGGGGGACCCGCGTTCTTCGCGGGCGCTTGGGGGCGGTCCTGGCCAGGGTTCTGATGGCCGCTCTGATGGCTGTTCTGACCGCTGCTCGGGCCGGTGGTCGGGCCGCCGCTGGGACTGTGACCCGGACCGCTGGACGGGGCCGTCGGCTCGACCGCCTCGGGGGCCGGAGGGGCCGGCGCGGCGGGCGGAGCCTGCAGCATCCGGCGCTGCGCTTGGCCGGTGTCGAGGGAGACGCCCGGCTTCACGTCCTGGCTCTGCTCGACCTGGGGAAAGCGCTGCTGGAGCTGCTCGACCCAGCGGTCGATCTTCTCCGGCGTCCAGCCGCGCTCGACTGCCCACGAGCGCAGCCGATCCCATGAGCCGGTGCGGATGGCGTCGTCGATGACCTCCCGCTCGGACGGCCCGGCATCCGGCTGCCGCACGACCGGCTCGCCGGCGGACGGCACGGCCGGCACGAGCGGTGCCAGCAGCGCGGGCGGCGCGGGCGGGGACTCGGCGGGAGCCGCCACGTCCTCCGGCTGCGGCGCAGGCACGACCTCTGCGGTCGGTGCCGGGGCTGGGGTGGCCTGGGTCACGGCGGTGGCGGAGGAGGAGGGGGTGGGCGCGGACGGTGTGACGCGGACGACGTCGACATCGGCCGCTTCGCCGGGCGCGTCTGCGAGAGCCGAGGCGTTGCTCAGCGTCACGGCGCAGGCGACAGCGACGGCTGCCGCGCCGGCGAGAAATCCGCCGGCCGCGAAAGCGGCTCGTCCGTCCACGTCTTGCTCCAGAGTCATACGTCCCCTGCGGAACCCCCATCAGCGCACGCAGGCACGTCCGCGCGCGTCTGATCCATGGTCGCAGACCGGTGTGAGAGGAGAAGGAGACAGCGGTGAGAGTCTTCTCATCTTGACTACTCGTCCAAGATGCATTACGCATGCCGAAGGGGTCGGGATGCCGCATCCCGACCCCTTCGCGACGTTCCGCGGGTCAGGCGAGCTCGCCGGCCTCCAGAAGGTCGGTCACCAGCGCGGCGATCGCGGACCGCTCGGAGCGCACGAGCGTCACGTGGCCGAACAGGTCGTGGCCCTTGAGCGTCTCGATCACCGAGGCGACGCCGTCGTGACGGCCGACCCGCAGGTTGTCCCGCTGACCCACGTCATGCGTGAGCACGACGCGGGAGTTCTGCCCGATCCGGCTGAGCACCGTCAGCAGCACGTTGCGCTCCAGCGACTGCGCCTCGTCCACGATCACGAAGGCATCGTGGAGCGACCGGCCGCGGATGTGGGTGAGGGGCAGGACCTCGAGGAGTCCTCGTGCGATCACCTCTTCGACGACGTTCGACGAGACCACCGATCCGAGCGTGTCGAACACCGCCTGACCCCAGGGATTCATCTTCTCCTGCTGGTCGCCGGGGAGGTAGCCGAGCTCCTGGCCACCCACGGCGAACAGCGGGCGGAAGACGATGATGCGCTTCTGCTGCTGGCGTTCGAGCACCGCCTCCAGACCGGCGCACAGGGCGAGGGCGGACTTGCCGGTGCCGGCGCGCCCGCCGAGGGACACGATCCCCACGTCGGGGTCGAGGAGCAGGTCGATCGCGATGCGCTGCTCGGCCGAGCGGCCATGCATCCCGAACACCTCGCGGTCCCCGCGGACAAGCCGGTACGAGCCGTCCCCTGTCACCCTGCCCAGCGCCGAGCCTCGCTCGGAGTGGATGATGAGCCCCGTGTTGACCGGGAACCCGCGGATCGCCTCGCTGACGCCGATCTCGCTCTCGTAGAGGTCGCTGATGTCGTCGCCCGACACGTCGAGCGTCGCGATGCCGGTCCAGCCCGAGTCGACGGCCTGCTCGGCGAGGTACTCCTCGGCGCTGATCCCGAGGGAGGCGGCCTTGACGCGCATCGGCAGATCCTTCGACACGACGGTCACCTCCTGACCGTCGTTCGCGAGGTTCAGCGCGACGGCGAGGATGCGACTGTCGTTGTCGCCGAGCCGCATGCCCGAAGGGAGCACGGTCGGGTCGGTGTTGTTGAGCTCGACGCGGAGGGTGCCGTCTTCGCCGACCGGCACCGGGAAGTCGAGTCGGCCGTGCTCGATCCGCAGCTCATCGAGATGACGGAGCGCCTGGCGCGCGAAGTAGCCGATCTCGGGATCGTGTCGTTTCCCCTCGAGCTCGGTGACCACGACGACCGGGATCACGACGTTGTGCTCGGCGAAGCGGAAGAACGCCCGCGGATCGCTCAGCAGCACCGAGGTGTCGAGCACATACGTGCGCAGCGCCTCCCCCAGGTCGTCGGCCCCGGCGGCCGTCTCGCGGTGCTGCCTGTGTGGTGCTCGTGTGGTCACAACCCACTCCCGCCCCGGGCGTGTCACCCGGCAGTCAGCGAGTCGACCAAGGTCACGAGTCGCGATCCATCCGGCCGACTCGAACGGGCGCCTTGCCCGTTGGTCCGAAACTACGGCCCGCGCCGGGCAGCCCGCGGCGACGACACGCTGGAGATTCGCTTAACCACGGGTGAACGACGGATGCCGCCGACCCTCCGGCCGTCACCACACGCGGGCGGACGAGAACGCGGCGAGCGCATCGCCGAACAGACGCAGCGTGTCGGCTCCCGTGCCGACGTGCGGCGCGACGCGGACGAGGCCGGATCGCACCGTGACGGTGATGCCGTGGTTGGCGAGCGACGCCGCCAGCGGCGCCGCATCCTGCGGAGCGGGGGCGAGGGCGACGATCCCGGCGCGGCGCTCGGGCTCGCGCGGGGTGACCACCGGGATGTCGTACCGGTCGGCGAAGAACATGACATCGCCCGAGCGGGCGACCAGCTCGCTCTCGATGCTCGGGATGCCGACATCGAGGATGTCGCGGAGCGATGATGCGAGGCGCGCGAACGCGAGCGGATCCTCCCCCGCGACCCGGAATGCCTGTGCGGACGGGGCGGGAGGCGGCACCGCGTCGAGCGGGAGGTCGCCCTCGACGCCCGCGAATCCGGAGAGCACGGGAGTGATGCGCTCGATCGCGCGCTCGCCGAACCAGGAGAAGCCCGTGCCGCGGCCCGCGCGCAGCCACTTGTAGCCGTTGCCGCAGACGACGTCCGCCGCCGCCCAATCGGCGTCGATGACGCCGAAGCCCTGGATCGCGTCGACGATGAGCAGGCGGTCGCCGATGACCTCCCTCAGCGCCGACAGGTCGGCGCGATATCCGGTGCGGAAGTCGACGAGGCTGACGGCGAGCGCACGCGTCTCATCGGTGAGCGCATCGCGCACGGCATCCGGGGTGACGAATCCACCCTCCGGCTCGAGCCACTGCACCCGCATGGAGCCCAGGGCGTCCGAGGCGCGCGCGGCGGAGACGGTCAGGCTCGGGAATTCGCCGCGCGCGACCATGAGCCCGCCGGCGAGCCCGTACACGGCCTGCATGAGCCCGTAGGTGGTGGAAGGCTGGAGGACGACCTGCTCGGCATCCGTCCTCAGCGCGCGCGCCAGCAGCTCACGCGCTTCGCGGACGTGCTCCCCCACCAGGTCGATGCCGGACCGACGCCCCGCGCCCAGAAGCTCGGCGTCGGCGTGCACCTCGGCACGGACGTTCGGTGACAAAGGACCGAAAGACGCCCAGTCGAGGTACCCGGGTTCCCCATCGAACGATCCCAGATACTCTTCCCAATCGTTCACCTCGCCATTCTGGCATGGCCCGCATCGGCGCAGGAGCGCCCCTCGACGCGAGGCAGGGGGCACCCTTCTGCCCGGTCAGGGCTGGAAACGCGCACGTCCCGAGACCTCCACGTCAGCCGCCGAAGCGGCGGTCACGAGATGTGAAGTCTCGGATCGCGCGCAGGAAGTCCACCTCGCGAAGATCGGGACCCAGCGCCTCGACGAAGTAGAACTCCGAGTGGGCGGACTGCCACAGCAGGAAGTCGCTCAGGCGCTGCTCCCCCGAGGTGCGGATGACCAGGTCGGGGTCGGGCAGCCCTCCGGTGTAGAGGTGCTCGCCGATCTGCTCGGGAGTGAGACTTTCGGCGAGGTCGTCGAGCGATCCGCCGTCCTTCTGATGCGCCGCGATGATGCTGCGCACCGCATCGACGATCTCGCTGCGCCCGCCGTAGCCGACCGCGAGGTTGACGTGCATGCCGGACTTCTCCCGCGTGCGCTCCTGGACGTCGGACAGCACCCGCGCGAGATCCGGCGGTAGCAGGTCGGCGCGGCCGACGTGCTGCACCCGCCAGTCCCGCTCACGGGAGAGCTGGTCGGCGAGGTCGGCGATGATCTCGATGAGGTCGGCGAGCTCCTGGGAGTCGCGCTTGCTCAGGTTGTCGGTCGAGAGCAGGTACAGCGACACGATCCGCACGCCGATGTCGTCGCACCACTCGAGGAACTCGCGCATCTTGGCGGCGCCCGCACGGTGGCCATGGGCCGCCGAGTCGTAGCCGAGCTGCCGCGCCCACCGGCGGTTGCCGTCGATCATCATCGCGATATGGTGCGGGACCGCCTCGGGAGACAGCCGGCGCCGAAGGCGACTGATGTAGAGCCGGTAGAGGGGACCCCTGCCCTCATTCGACGCCGTCACACGTTCACCGTACCCCCGTGTCCTCGGGGCTCGCGGCCTGTGGGATGACTGGACGTACGATCCGCGGCATACGGAGCGGCTTACCCTGGGGGGATGGCCCGCCCGACCGATGTCCCCCCGACGCACGACGTCGGCGCGGAGATGCCTCACCTGCCGCTCGTCGAAGAAGCGGCGAGCGCTCCCGCCGACATCAAGCCCTCGTGGCGCGGATGGATCCACGCCGCCACGTTCCCCGTCGCGATCGCCGCCGGCGTCGTGCTCATCGCGCTCGCTCAGGGCGCGCCCGCCAAGTGGGCCTGCGCGGTGTTCATGCTCACGTCGCTGCTCCTGTTCGGCAACTCCGCGCTCTATCACCGGTTCAACTGGAAGCCGAAGACGAAGGCGATCCTCAAGCGCATCGACCACGCGAACATCCTGCTGCTCATCGCAGGGACGTACACGCCGATCGCCGTGCTCGCGCTGCCCACGCCGCAGACGATCCTGCTGCTGTCGCTCGTATGGGGCGGGGCGGTCCTCGGCATCCTGTTCCGCGTCTTCTGGATCGACGCGCCCCGCTGGCTCTACGTCGCCCTGTACCTCGTCCTCGGCTGGGCCGCGGTCATGTACGTGGTCCCGCTGTTCCAGGCGAGCGCTGCGATGATGATCCTCGTCGCGATCGGAGGCGTGCTCTACACCCTGGGCGCCGTCGTGTACGCGATGAAGCGGCCCAACCCGTGGCCCGGGCACTTCGGCTTCCACGAGATCTTCCACGTCTGCACGGTGCTGGCGTTCCTGTGCCACTGGACGGCGTGCCTGATCATCGCCCTCAACCCGGTGTACCACGCGGGCTGAGCTGCAGTCCGGGTCATCGCCCGGGGTCGCGGCCCGTTCAGCGCCGGGGGTCGACGTCCTGGTCGTCGGTGTCGGTCGTGCGCTCGGCCTCCTCGGCCTGACGCGCGGCCGCCTCCTCGGCGTCGAGCTCCTCGTCGATCTCCGACCGGAAGCGTGCGCGACGGATGCGGCGCATCATGTCCCAGATGAGGAAGACCACCGCGAACGCCAGGAAGGCGATGGCGACGAAGCCCCACGGCCCCGGCGTCACGAGCTCCGGGTCGGGCCCGGACGTCGGCGACGGAGTCACGGTCGCAGCCGCCTCGACGAGTGCGGCGATCGCCTGGTGCATGTGTCCTCGATCCGCGGAGCGCTTAGCCTGGAGTCTCCAGCCTAATTCGCCCGACAGGACCCCATGACGACGCAGCAGATGCTCGACGAACGCTACGGCCGCACGCGCCGCGGCACGACGCGCTGGGTCGTCGCCGCGGCGATCGTGCTGGGCCTCGTCGCCGTCGTCGCCTTCGCCTGGCTGACCGTCGCGAACTCCATCGATTCGGTGGACGCCGACACCACCGGCTTCCAGGTGATCGACGAGCGAACGGTCACGCTCGAGTTCCAGGTCTCGGCGCCGACCGGCTCGACGGTCTCGTGCGCGCTGGAGGCACAGGACGAGGAGCACGGCGTGGTGGGCTGGAAGGTGGTCGAGCTCCCGGCTTCCGACACCCACGCGCGGGCGTTCCGGGAGACCATCCCCACCCTCGCCGAGGCCACGACGGGTTTTGTCAACTCCTGCTGGGTGTCGTAGTCTGACGGTCACTGCAGCAGACAGACGCCCTGGCCGAGCCGGGGCGTCTCGGCTTATCCGCCTCAGACCCTCGTCCCGGGAGGCGGAGCAGCCCCGAAGAGACCGCACCTCAGCCACCGCCCAGAAAGAAGGAGACCGCCGTGTCCAGCGACGCTCCCGTGACGTTCCTGACGCAGGATGCCTACGACCGGCTCGCCGCCGAGCTCGAGCACCTTTCGACGACCGGCCGTGAGGAGATCGCGAAGCGCATCGAGGCCGCCCGCGAAGAGGGCGACCTCAAGGAGAACGGCGGCTACCACGCTGCGAAGGACGAGCAGGGCAAGCAGGAGGCGCGCATCCGGACCCTCCAGGCGCTGCTCAAGGACGCGAAGGTGGGCGAAGCCCCCGAGAGCACCGGTGTCGTGGAGCCGGGCACCGTCGTCACCGCGGTGGTCGCGGGCGGCGAAGAGGTCTTCCTCCTCGGCAGCCGCGAGATCGCAGCCAATTCCGAGCTCGACGTCTACAGCGAGGCGTCCCCGCTCGGTGAGGCGATCCTGGGCCTTCGGGAAGGCGACACGACCTCCTACAAGGCGCCGAACGGCCGCGAGATCTCGGTCGAGATCGTGAAGGTCGAGACCTACGCGGGCCAGTAGCGCACGACCTGCCGGTGCGCAGGCCTAGTCGGGGACGACGGTCGGCGCGTAACCGGCATCCGCGAGCGTCTGGATGACGTGGGCCCGGTGCTCCTGCCCGCGCGTCTCGACGCTCAGCTGCAGGATCACCTCGCTGATCTGCAGGCCCTGCCCGTGACGGGTGTGGAGCACCTCGATGACGTTGGCGCCGGCCTGCGCGAGGAGCTCCGAGACGCGGGCGAGCTGGCCGGGCCGGTCCGGAAGCGGGATCTGCAGGGTCATGTAGCGACCGGATGCCGAGAGACCGTGCGAGACCACGCGCTGGAGCAGCAGCGGGTCGATGTTGCCGCCGGAGAGGATCGAGACCGTCGGCCCCGTACCCTGCACCTTCCCGGCGAGGATCGCGGCGACGCCGACGGCGCCGGCCGGCTCGACCACCTGCTTGGCGCGCTCGAGCAGCACGAGTAGCGCGCGTGCGATGTCGTCGTCGGTCACGGTCACGACCTCGTCGACGAGTTCGCGGATGAGTGCGAACGGCACGTCGCCCGGCCGGGCCACCGCGATGCCGTCCGCTATGGTCGGCTTGGTGGCCACCTCCTCGGGGCGCCCGAGCTCGAGCGACGACGGGTAGGCGGCGGAGTTCTCGGCCTGGACGCCGATCACGCGCACCGACCGGCCGTCGACCGCCGCGCGCGCCTTCACCGCTGCGGCGACCCCGGCTGCCAGTCCCCCGCCGCCGATTCCGACGAGCACGGTCTCGACCTCGGGGAAGTCCTCGTACAGCTCGAGGCCGAGCGTCCCCTGGCCCACGACGATGTCGCGGTGGTCGAAGGGGTGGATGAGCACGGCGCCCGTTCGCTCGGCGAACTCGGCGGCGAGCCGCAGCGGGGTTTCGACGGTGGCGCCCTCGAGGATGACGTCGGCACCGTAGCCTCGCGTCGCGAGCAGCTTGGGCACGGGGACGCCCAGGGGCATGAAGATCGTGGCCGCGATGCCGAGCGACTGCGCCGCGAGCGCGACGCCCTGCGCGTGATTGCCCGCCGAGGCGGCGACGACGCCCCGTGCGCGCTCCTCCGGCGTCAGCCGCGAAAGACGGTACGCCGCCCCGCGGATCTTGAACGACCCCGTGCGCTGGAGGTTCTCGAGCTTGAGGTGGACGGGCACGCCGAGCAGGTCGGTCAGGTGGAGGGACTCGTCGAGCGGCGTGTGCGTGATGACGCCCGCGAGTGCGGCCGCGGCATCCTCGAACTCGGCGAGAACCGGGACGGAGACGGCAGGGCTCACGTTCGGCTCCTTCTCATTCCGCTCGCTGCGGCGGGCGACGAGCGGCGACGTCATGCGGGGGTCCTTCGTGGGCGGGGTCGGCTGCGCGGCACGGTGCTCCAGATGAGGTCGGCATGCGGACTTCGGCCGGTCTCCCAGGACCGTTCGCTGAGGTACACGGCGACGACGTTGACGAACGCCGCGATGGGCACGGCGAACAGCGCTCCGGGGATGCCTGCGATCATGGCACCGCCGGCGACCACCAGGACGACGGCGAGGGGGTGCACCTTCACGGCCGACCCCATGAGCAGCGGCTGGAGCACGTGGCCCTCCAGCTGCTGCACGCCGAGGACGACGACGAGCATCCACAGGGCGATCCACGGGCCGTTGTAGACCAGTGCGAGGAAGACGGCGACGGCTCCCGTGAGGACTGCTCCCACGATCGGCACGAAGGCGCCGAGGAACACCAGGACGGCGATCGGGATCGCGAGGGGCACACCCAGCAGGAAGGCGCCGAGCCCGATGCCGATCGCATCGATCGTCGCGACCAGCAGCTGGGTGCGCGCGTAGTTGACGACGGTCACCCACCCCGCGCGCCCCGCGCCGTCCACGGCGGCCCGTGCGCGCTGGGGGAACAGGCGGGTCGCCCAGCGCCAGATCCCGGCGCCGTCGGCGAGGAGGCACAGCAGGATGAAGACCGACAGCAGAGCGCCCGTCGCGACGTGGCCGACCGTCGTGCCGATCGCGAGGGCGCCCGACCAGAGGAGCTCCGCCTGCTGCTGGATGAAGGTCCAGGACTGGCCGAGGAGATCGTCGATCTGCTGGGCGGTCAGATGGAGCGGACCGTCGATGAGGTACTGGCGCAGGGATTCCACGGCTTCGACGGTGCGCTGCTGGACGCTCGACCATTGGCGGGTGATCTGCCACACTACCAGCCACAGGAGACCCGCCACGACGGCGATGGCCCCGACGGCCGCGATGACGATGGCGAGCCATCGGGGGAAGCGGTGGCGCAGCATCCAGCTGAACGCGGGCCACAGCAGTGCCGTGATGAGAATCGAGACGAGCAGGGGGATGACGAGCAGCTTGAGCTGGATGACGAGCCAGATGACGACCCCGGCGGCCGCTGCGATGACCAGCAGCCGCCACGCGTAGGCCGTCGTGAGGCGGAGCCCTCGCGGGATGTGGCCCTGGAGGTCGGTGGAGACGATCCGCGTGCGGTCCCGGACGGCGTCGAGCACCGAACCGCGGGGCTTCTCGGGGCCGTTCATCCGCCCAGTCTAGGACCGCGTCGATGCGCGTCTCCGTATGCGACGGACGGCCCGACCCGGTCGCTGCCGTCCGCTCTGTCGGTGCCGCTTACTAGGCTGGCCGGGTGAAGGAGACCTTGAGCATCGCCGAGGCGCGGCGCATCGCGCTGGCTGCGCAGGGTTTCGGGCGAGAGCGCGCGGGAACGCCCGGCTCGCCCGCCGGCACCCGGCAGCTGAACCTCGCGATGGCGCGGATGCAGACGCTGCAGATCGACTCCGTCAACGTCTTCGCACGCTCGCACTACATGCCGCTCTTCTCGCGCCTCGGCGCCTACGAGACGGCGGCGCTCGACCGCCTGCTCTTCGGGCGCCGTGCGCCGTACGTCGAGTACTGGGCGCACGTGGCGGCCTTCATCCCGGCCAGCGACTGGGGTCTCTTCCGCTTCCGCATGGACGACCTGCGCGCGAAGTACGGCTCCAAGCCCGACGGGTGGTTCGTGCGCAACGCGCAGATCGTCGACTGGGTTCGCGCCGAGCTCGCCGAGCGGGGGCCTCTGCGGCCGGCGCAGATCGAACACGACGCCAAGCAGTCGCGCAAAGGGCCGTGGTGGGACTGGGACGTCGTCAAGAACGCCCTCGAGTACCTCTGGCTGTTCGGCGAGGTGGCCATCGCGGGTCGTCGCGGCTTCGAGCGGCGCTACGGCCTGGCGCGCGACGTGATCCCGTCAGAAGCGCTCGATGCGTCGATTCCTCGCCAAGACGCCGTGCGCGAACTGGTTCGGCGGGCGGCGAAGGCCTACGGCGTTGCGACGGCGTCGGACCTGGCCGACTACTGGCGCATCGCCGATCGGGCGGCGATCCTCGCCTCCGTGAACGATCTCGTCGACGCCGGCGAGCTCGCACCGGTGACGGTGAGGGGCTGGACGACCGGCGGGCGCGCGGCGAAGGCCTGGGTGCACAGCAGCGCGACCCTTCCGCGGCGGGTCGAGGCCACCGCCGTCCTGACGCCGTTCGACCCGGTCGTCTGGTTCCGCGAGCGTGCGGAGCGGCTCTTCGACTTCGAGTACCGCATCGAGATCTATACGCCCGCGCCCAAGCGCCGGTACGGCTACTACTCGCTGCCGGTGCTCGTGGGCGACGACATCGTGGGCCGCGTAGACCTCAAGGCCGACCGGGCGACATCGACGCTCCTCGTGCAGTCGGCCTGGTGGGAGCCCGGGAAGGGAACGGATGCCGCGGCCCGACTCGCCGACGAGCTTCGGCTCGCCGCCCGATGGCAGCAGCTCGAGGCGATCTCCTTCTCTCATTGGGGGGATGCGACGGACGATCTCGCCCGGGTGATGCCCGAGGCGCGCCGGCATCACGCCGGTCCGGGTGAACCTGTCGCGCTCGCACCGGACGAGCGCAGCGCCGCCGACGGCAGTGCCGACGAGCCTGGTGCCGGCGAACCCGCACCGTTCCCGGAGACGGCGTGAAGCGCAGCGCCGTCGTCGGCCTCGTGATCGCGGCGGTGGCGTTGGTCGGGCTGGGTCTCGCCGCCTGGTGGTTCCTCTCGAGGGAGCCGGGGCCGGAAGCGACCGCACGGGCCTATCTCGATTCGCTCGCTGCCGGAGACGGTGCGCGAGCCGTGGCGCTGCTGGCGGCGGCGCCGAGCGGTGGTGTCGACCTCGAGAAGGCGTTCAGCGGTGCCGACGCCTACCCTTCCGACGCCCGGATCGGGCCGGTCGAAGACGACGGGCGGGGCGGCGCGGGGGTCGGGGTCGCGTACACGCTGGACGGCACGCAGCACGAGGGTTCGCTCGGCCTCGTGGAGCAGGAGGGCGGGTGGCGCGTCGGCGCGGACGGCCTCGGCGCCCTGTCGCCGCAGACGACGCTCGGCACCTTGGTCCTCGTCGGCGGAGTCGCCGTGCCCGCGGGCGCGTCGACGGCGCTCCTCCCTGCGGTCTACCCCGTGACGGCCGCCCCGCGCGGCATCCTCGAGGGGTCCACGTCGGCGGCGGTTGCGATGGGAGCGACGACCGACGCGGCGGTCGAGGCATCCATCGCCGTCCAGGCCACGATGCTCGCTCAGCAGCAGCTCGAGAGCTACGCGCGGGCGTGCGCGAAGCCGGCGCAGACGGTGCCCGCCAACTGCGGGATCCGTGTGCCGTGGGCGGCCGATCTCGCCTCCCTCGCATCCATCTCGTTCCGCATCGAGCAGATGCCGCAGCTGGCGCTCTCGCCGGATCTGCGGACGTTCTCGGCGACGGACGGCATCGTCGTGGCGACCGCGACCGGGATCACGTCCGATGGCGCGGAGGCGTCGTTCAGCTACCGCGCGGACGACTGGGCCCTGCGCGGAGCCGTCACTCTGACACCCGACGGCATGGAGCTCGCCGTCGGCTGACCCGACCGGAGGTCGACGTGGGTGTGCGCCCCCGCGCCGCCGCGCGCGCTACGGGGCCGCGAGCCCCGCGACCTCGAGGCCGAGCCAGCGCGAAAGCTCCCGGATCTCGGCATCCACCGCCTGCGCGAGCTCCGCCGAGAAGGGCTCGTCCTCGTGGATCGCGTGGACTCGCAGCACACCCGCCTTGCGATCCGCCTTCGCGTCCAGCTTCCCGACGAATCGATCGCCGTGGAGGATCGGCAGCGCGAAGTATCCCCAGCGCCGCTTGGCGGCCGGCTTGTACATCTCGAGGAGGTACTCGTACCCGAACAGGTCGCGCAGCCGGTCGCGGTCGAAGACGAGGCGGTCGAAGGGCGAGAGCAGAGCCGTCCGCGGCCGGAAGCGAACGGCCGTCTCCAGCGCGGCGGGGTCGAGGCGCCAGTCCCCCTCGACGCCCTCCACTTCGGCCGTCACTCCCACCGTGCCGACGTCGACCGGCTCGTACGGCTGGCTCACGCCCTTGGCTCGGGCGAGGCCGAGGGAGCCCAGTCGGCGCTCGGCGCGTTCGCGCGCGGCGTCCTCGTCGCTCAGCTCCGGCAGGTCGGACGGGTACACGCGCTCGGCCAGGTCGAACAGCCGGCCCTTCGCGTCGCGCCCGGCGATCGCGACCTCGCCGCGTGCCGTCAGGATCTCGAGCATCTGCATCGTGTTGCGGTCATTCGTCCAGCCGGACGATCGCCACGACACCTGCGCCGTGTCCGGGATGTCGGCGGGTCGCAGCGGACCGTCTGCGCGAAGCCGGTCGAGCACCTCCCGGCGGAAGACGTCGTTCGCCGCGAGCCACTTCCGCCCGTCTGCGGACTGGGGACGCTCGCGCATGAGCGGGCGGATCAGAGGCAGGTCGGTCATGGGACGGTAGAAGCCGCCCCACTCGAAGATCGCGCGATCGTCTTCGACCAGGCGCCGCAGGTCGGCGGGCTGGTACGGCCAGCCGAGCCGGCTCCACAGGATGTGGTCGGCGCTCGGGGCGATCGCGGCGGTCGGCTCGATGTTCACGACGGTGAGCGCGTCGATCGTCTCGACGATGTCGGCGGGCCGATCGGCCGTGAGCAGCTGGGCGCGCACGGCGATCCGCCGCGCGTGGGCGCGTGAGAGCCTCTCGACCATCAGAACCGCCCGCCCATCGCGCGCAGGCGCTCGATGCGGTCGGGGATCGGCGGGTGCGTCGAGAACATGCGCTCGAGGGCGTTGGGACGCAGCGGGTCCGCTATCCACAGGTGAGCCATCGAGATGTTCGGCTTGCGCAGCGGCTGGGCGTGCTGCTGGAGCTTGTCCAGCGCCGAGGCGAGTCCGTCGGGATCGCGCGTCGTGAGCGCGCTCGTCGCGTCGGCCAGATACTCGCGCTGGCGGGAGATGGCCGCCTGCACCGCCCCCGCCAGGAGAGGAGCGACGAGCGCCGCGACGACGCCGAACAGCAGGAAGATCAGCTGCGCCTGCCCATTGCCGCCACGGCGGCCTCCGCCGAAGAAGGCGACCCGCAGGAGGAGATCCGCGAGGATCCCCACCGCGACGACGAGGCCGAACACGACCAGAGAGACGCGGATGTCGTAGTTGCGGATGTGGCCGAGCTCATGGCCGAGGACCCCGTCGAGCTCGCGGTCGGTCAGAAGCTCGAACAGTCCGGTCGTCACGGTGATGGATGCCTCTTCGGGCTTGCGTCCCGTCGCGAACGCGTTCGGCGCCGGGTCGTCCACGACGTACAGCGCCGGCATCGGCGTTCCCGTCGTGATGCACAGGTTCTCGACGAGACGGTAGTAGCGCGGCGCGTCCGCCTGCGTCACCGGGACCGCACCGGCCATAGCGATCGCCTCGCGGTCGGCGAAGAAGTACTGGAAGATCGCATAGCCGGTCGCGAAGAGCAGGATGAACGCGGTCACCCACCAGTTGTTGCCCATGAGCCATCCGGCGAGTACGCCGATGCCCGCCAGCAGCGCAAGGAAGGCGACGAGGATGACCCACGTGTTGCGCTTGTTGCGCGCGATCGCCGAGTACATGTCACATGCCGGCCGACGGGAACCGACCGGGCGTTCTCAGAACTGCACGCGGGGCGGTTCGGAGATCGCGGCGCCGTCGACGACCTCGAAGAACTCCCGCTCGTGAAAGCCCAGGTTGCGGGCGAAGAGGTTGTTCGGGAAGACCTTGATCTTGGTGTTCAGCTCGCGCACGCCGCCGTTGTAGAACCGGCGTGAGGCCTGGATCTTGTCCTCCGTGTCGACGATGGACTGCTGCAGCTGCAGGAAGTTCTGGCTGGCCTGCAGCTGCGGGTAGGCCTCGGCTACCGCGAAGAGCGACTTCAGCGCCTGCTGCATGTGCCCCTCCGCGACACCCGCTTCGGCCGGCCCGCCCGCCGTCAGAGTCTCGGCGCGGGCTCGGGTGACGTTCTCGAACACCGCCTTCTCGTGAGCGGCGTAGCCCTTCACCGCCTCGATGAGGTTCGGAAGCAGATCGGCTCGACGCTTGAGCTGGACGGTGATGTCGCTCCAGGCCTCGTCGACGCGCACGTTCAACTGGACGAGCGAGTTGTACGTCGCCCACAGATAGATGCCGACGATCACGACCAGCGCGACCACGATCAGGACAGGGATCAGCCACTCCCACATAGGCGCCATCCTACCGACCCCGGCCCCGCCTGATCAGGGGTGGAAAGCGACTCTCAGTTGTTGTCCACCGAGCACCCGGCCGACGCGCTGCTTTCCTCGCGCGGACCTCACTCACGCACCCAGCACGCGCTGAAGATACCCGTTCTGGAATATCCGCTCGGGATCGAGCCGGTCGCGCACCGCGCGGAAGTCCTCGAAGCGGGGGTACCGCTCGCGGAGGACGCCGGCGTCGAGGGTGTGCATCTTGCCCCAATGCGGGCGGCCACCGAACCCGAGCATGATCTGCTCGACACCGTCGAAGTACTCCGCGGGGTCTTCGCACCAGTAGCGATGGACCGCGATGTATCCCGACTCCCTCCCGTGCGCGGTGGAGAGCCACAGCGGGTCGGATGCCGCGAAGCGCACCTCGACCGGGAACGAGATCCTCCATCCGCGGTCCCGGATGAGCGCACGCAGGGCCTCGAAGGCCGGTCGCACATTCTCAGCGGGGAGGGCGTACTCCATCTCGCGGAACCGCACATCGCGGTTCTGCGTGAAGACGCCGGTGGAGGCATCCGTGTATTCCCGGTTGCCGGTCAGCCTGACGGCGAGGCGGCTGAACGACGGAATGATGCCCGGGACGGCCGTGCCGACGGCGCACGCCAGGCGGTAGACGCCGTTGGACAGCAGCTCTTCGTCGATCCACTTGCCCATGCGCGGAAGAGGCGCCTTCGGTGCGTCCGCGGGCAGCCGCGTGTTCGTCTTGGTCAGCGCGACATCCGTGTGCGGGAACCAGTAGAACTCGAAGTGGTCCGCGCCGGCGACGCGTTCCTCGAGGCCGGCGAGGACGTCGTCCAACGGCTCGGGTCGCTCGACCGCGTGCAGGACGAACGCCGGAACGCATTGCAGCGTCACGTCGACGAGGACTCCGAGGGCTCCCAGGCCCGGCGCGATGGCGGGCAGGAGCTCGGGGTTCTGGCTCTCGTCGACGGTGATCACGTCGCCCATGCCGGTGACGAGCGTCGCCCCCACGATCTGCGTCGCGATGCCGCCGAACCGGGCTCCGGTGCCGTGGGTTCCCGTCGAGACGGCGCCCGAGATCGACTGCCGGTCGATGTCGCCCAGGTTCTGCATCGCGAGGCCGTACGGGGCGAGGAGCTTCGGGATCCGGTGCAGGCGCGTGCCGGCGTACATCCGCACCCGGCGCCGCTCGCGGTCGACCTCGATGAGGCCGGTCAGGTCGTCCAGTTCGAGCAGGACGCCCGGCGCCACGGCGATCGCGCTGAAGCTGTGACCGGCTCCGACCGGCTTGACCGTCATGCCGTTGCGCCGCGCGGCCTCGACGGACCGCTGGACGGCCTCGACCGACGCAGGACGTTCGACCCGCAGCGGACGCACGCTCTGGGTCCGTCCCCAGTTCCGCCACTCGGCGCCGGGGCGGGTCACAGGAAGGCCCTTCCCTCGCCGCGATAGCTGGGGACGCTGCCGACTCGGCGGTCGCCGTCGACGAGCTGGAACTCCTCGACGCGCTCGCCGAGCTCTCCGCTCTTGGCATGGCGGAACCACACCCGGTCGCCGATCCGCAAGCCGCGCGCCGCAGCGCCACGCAGCGGGGTCTGCACTTCGCCCGCTCCTTCGCGCGACAGGGTGCTGAGCCCGGCGGGCCACACGGGAGCGGGCTGCCGCGAGGCGACGGGCGGGCCCGAGGCGATCCAGCCGCCGCCGAGCACCGTCGCGACATCGGGGGCCGGCTTGCGCACGACCTCCAGCGCGAACGCCGCCGCCGGCGCGGGGGCGAAGGCGCGGTAGCCGTCGAAGAGGTGCCCCGCGAGCAGCCCGCTTCCGGCCGTGATCTCGGTGACCGAGGGGTCGGATGCTGTCAGCTCCAGCGACCCCGTGCCGCCCCCGTTCACGAACTCGAGCGACGCGATCCGCTCGACGGCCGTGACGATGGCGCCCCGCCGCTCGATCAGCTCCTGGCCGGACCGCCGCTGCATCCAGCGGACGACAGCATCCCCGGACCCCGTGTCGTCGCCCTGCCCGGCGATCTGGGCCTCGTACATCATGAGACCGACGAGCCGGAATCCCGGCCGGTCGACGACCAGGCGGGCGAGGTTCGCGGCCTCGGACGGCTGGCGGACCGGCGAGCGGTGCACGCCGATGTGCCCGAGACCGGGCGCGCGCCAGGAGGCGTCGATGTCGAGCGCGACGCGGATGGGGGCGCGGCGCGCGGGCGCGACCACGGCGTCGATGAGATCGAGCTGTGCGATGTCGTCGATCATGAGCGTGACGCGCGACGCGGCGACGTCGGCGGCGGCGAGACGGGCGATCGCCGCCCTGTCCGCGGTCGGGTAGCCGACGACGACGTCATCGTGCGTCTCGGCGAGCCAGAGCGCCTCGGGAAGGGTGAACGCGAGGATGCCGCGATATCCGGGCAGGGCGAGCGTCGCGTCCAGCATCGCGCGGATCCGCACCGACTTGCTGGCGACGCGGATGGGCACGCCGGCTGCACGGACCAGCATGTCGAGAGCGTTGTACCGCACGGCGGGCAGGCTGATGGCCGCCACAGGTCCGGACAGATCGGCGACGGCCGCCGTCATGGCGCCCCAGTGGGCGGCGGGGTCTGCCCAGGTCCGCGCTCCGGCGGTTCCGGGCACCGCCAGCAGGTCGAGGGTCATCGGGGGGTCGTCCTCTCGCGCACATCATCGGTACGCATCGGTACAGCCTAAAGCCCGCGCGGCATCGCGCTGCGCCGGGTTGAGCACGGGGTGAGCACGGGGTGAGTCCGCGGTGAGTCCGCGATGAGAGGAGGTGACGCCGATGTCGTGAGAAGAGTCGGCACGTGCGCATCTCGACGTGCCCCCGATGGGACTCGAACCCATACTGGAGCGGGTTTAAGCCGCCTGCCTCTGCCGATTGGGCTACGGGGGCGAGTGCGCGGACGCGGCCGACCATGCGCACACGACGATGCGGATCTCGCGGACTCGCCGCTCAGACTAGCCGCCCCGCACGAGCACCCGCCGGACGTGCGCGAACCCCGCCGGAGGAGGCACTCCGGCGGGGTTCATCACGACGCGCGATGCGCGCGCGGCGGGGGTCCGTCACGACGCGCGATCAGCGCGCGGCGGCCGGGCCGTCATGACGCGCGATCAGCGCGCGGCGGCCGGACCGTACTGATGCGCGATCAGCGCGCGGCGGCGACCTTCTCGGCGGGCGCGGCGGCGTCCGCGGGCTTCGCCTCGACGGGGGCTGCCGGACGCGGTCGCGCCGCGAACTCCTCGAAGACGTAGCGCGGGTTCTGGACGGTCTGGAGGTTCACGATGTCGCGACCCAGCCAGAAGTTGTTCCACCAGCCCCAGATGACGCGCCACTTGCGCTCCCACGACGGCATGGCCAGGCCGTGGTAGCCGCGGTGCGCGAGCCACGCGATCCAGCCCTTGAGCGCGATGTTGCCCGACTGGAACACGCCCACCCACAGTCCGAGACCGGCGACCGCGCCGAGGTTCTTGTGGTAGTACTCGCGGGGCAGCTCGCCGCGGAGCACGCCGACGAGGTTCTTCGCGAGCAGCTTGGCCTGCCGCACGGCGTGCTGCGCGTTCGGGACGCAGTAGCCGCCGACACCGCCGCCGGTGAGATCGGGGACGGCCGCCACGTCACCGGCGGCCCATGCGCCCTCGACGATCTCGTCGTCGCTGCCCACGCGCAGGTCGGCGCGGGTGCGGATGCGACCCCGCTCCTCGACGGGGAGGTCACCGCCGCGGACGACCGTGGGGTTGGCCATGACGCCCGCGGTCCAGATGATGAGGTCGCTCGGCAGGGTCTCGCCCGTCGAGAGCTCGACGTTGCCGTTCAGCGCGCCGGTCACCTGCGTGTCGAGGTGCACGTACGCGCCGCGCTGCGCGAGGTTCTTCAGCACCCACTCGCTCGTCTTGAGCGACACCTCGGGCATGATGCGGCCCATCGCCTCGATGAGGTGGAAGTGGGTGTCTTCGAAGGTCAGTTCGGGGTAGTCCTTGACGAGCGCCGACGCGAGCGAGCGGAGCTCGGCGAACACCTCGATGCCGGCGAAGCCGCCGCCGACCACGATGACCGTCAGCAGGCGGTCGCGCTCGGGCCCGGGGGGAAGCGTCGCCGCGCGGTCGAAGTTCGACATCAGGCGGTCGCGGATCGCGACGGCCTCCTCGATCGTCTTCAGTCCGATGGCGTTGTCGGCGATGCCGGGGATCGGGAACGTGCGCGACACGGCGCCCGCGGTCACGACGATCTGGTCGTACTCGAGCTCGTAGGGCTCTGCCAGCTCGGGCGTGATGGTCGCAACCTTGTTCGCGTGGTTGATTCCGGTGACCTTGGCGGCGATGACCTTCGTCCGCTTGAGATGGCGACGCAGCGCGACGACGGAGTGTCGCGCCTCGATCGACCCTGCCGCGACCTCCGGAAGGAACGGCTGGTAGGTCATATAGGGCAGCGGATCGACGATCGTGACCTCTGCCTCGCCCTTGCGGAGGTGCTTCTCGAGCTTCCACGCGGTGTAGAAGCCGGCGTAGCCACCGCCGACGATGAGGATCCGGGGCACAGTGCTTTTCGCGGTGCTAGACACGGTGAGATGAACTCCTCGCAGTTCAACGGCTCGACGTGCGGGAATCGCGCGCCATACGGATGCGTCGGACAGCAGCGGTGACGCCGAGCGCCACCAGTATAGCGGCCCCTGTGGCGGCGCCGAGCGGCAGCGAGCCGTACAGCAGGGTGTCCGCCGAGGGCAGCAGCGGCGAGGCGGGGCGGGTGGGGGCGTCGGCCTGCGGGAGAGGCTCGAGCTCGACCGGGGCGGTCGATGACTCCGGGGCGGGATTCGCCTCGGCGCGCCGGTAGAGCCGGATCCAGTCCTCGAGACTGCCCATGGGGTTGACCGCCACGAGGGGGACGGATGCCGAGACCGCCGCGGCGGCATCGACGAGGCCGTATCCGTACAGCGGGTCGGGCACCTTCGTCGCCCCCGCGGCCGGGCGTGCCGTCTGGATGAGCCGGTTGATCACGTTCGCCGAGTCCAGCTCCGGGTGCGCCGCGCGGACGAGGGCGGCGATCCCGGCCACGAGCGGTGCCGCACCGCTCGTCCCGTTCCACAGGACGAGACTGCCGTCGGCGGACACTCCCACGAGCTCCTCGCTCGGCGCGGACACGCCGATCGTGATGCCCTGGGTCGAGGCCTCCACGCTCGCCCTGCCCTGGGGGTCGACCCCGGCCACAGTGAGGACTCCGGGGATCGTGGCGGGAGCGCCGACCCTGGTCGTGCCGCTCCCCCGGTTGCCCGCCGCGACGACGACCACGACATCGTGCTCGAACGCGTAGAGGAAGGCGTCGTCCCAGCTCTCGTCCCAGTCGGCGGTGTTGGTCGTGAGCGAAAGGTTGATCACGTCGGCGTCGTTGTCCACCGCCCAGCGGATCCCCTCCGCGATCTGCTTCGTGAAGGGAACCTGGGCGCCGGAGCCGAATCCGACCGAGACCGACAGCAGCTGCGCCTCCGGCGCGACGCCGATCATGCCCGTGTCGGGCCCGGTCCCGCGGGCGGCTGCCAGGGAGGCCACCCAGCTGCCGTGGTTGGCGTCGACGGCCCCCACGGGCGTCCGGCCGTCCGGCGTCCCCTGCCCCGACACATCCGTCCCCCCTGCGACGGCACCCTCGAACTCGACGGGACCCTTGCCGATGCCCGTGTCGATGATGGCGATGCGCACGCCCGCGCCGCGCGTCGTCTGCCAGGCCTGCCGGACGCCGTAATCGTCGAGCCAGTACTCGGCCGCCCGGACGGGATCCGAGCCGGATGCCGCCATGGGCGTCGAGACCGTGCTCGCCGGTGCCGGCACGCCGTCGTCGGCGGGCAGCGGCCCCCGGTTCGCCGGCAGTGCGTGCGTCGCCGCAGGGACGGCCCCGAGCACCGCCAGCAGCAGCGTCGCAAGCGCGGCGGCAGCCAGCCCCTTCACCCGCCGGCTCCCGGATGGGCGCACACGCAGCGCTCGGGCGACCAGCTCGACAGCGCCAGCGCGCGATCGCCGATGGGGTTGACACCCGGGCCTGCAGCGAGCGCGTGGCCCGCGAGGGCGTGCAGGCACTTGACCCGCGTGGGCATGCCGCCCGCCGAGATGCCGTCGATCTCGGGGACGTCGCCGAACGCGGCGCGATCGCGCAGGTACGCCTCGTGCGCCGCCCGATAGGCCGCCGCGACCTCCTCGTCGGCGAGCTCCTCGGCGAGCCCGGGCATGGCGTGCTCCGCTTCGAGCGTCGACATCGCCGCCGTCGCGGCGGGATGCGTCAGGTAGTAGAACGTGGGGAACGGCGTTCCGTCGGGAAGCCGGGGCGAGGTCGCGACAACCGTGGGATTGCCACAGACGCAGCGCGCAGCTATGCCGACGACGCCTCGGGCGGGGCGTCCGAGCTGCTCGCGGAGCACGGCCAGATCGGCCTCGCTGACGGACGGGAAGGGCGGCGTGCTCACGCCAGCAGGCTACCGGCAGTCGCTGGGACGCCCCTGATCAGGGCATCTCCTCAGGAGCGTCGGTCGGCGCCTGGACCGGCGCGTCGGGGATGCCGATGGCGGGAGCGCGAACGGTCTGGGCGAGCCCGGCCGCGGTCACGGACCGCACGAACTGCGCCATCCAGTCGGTGCGCGTCTGTTCCACCTCGTCGGTCACCGGCTGCTGCTCCTGCGGCAGCTGCGCCGGTGTGAGGTCGTTGTCCACGAGGTACACGACCTCGCCCGGTTTGACGTAGTACAGCCGCTCGCGGGCCTGCGTCGTGATGTACGCGGGATCGCGCCACCGGTCGCGCTGGGCCTCGAGGTCGTCGATCTGCTCCTGGCTCACCTGGACGGATGCCGCGAGCGCCGCGATCTGCTGGCGCTGGTCCACGTAGGTCCCGATCGTCGGAACGAGCACGAAGGCCGCGAGCACGACCAGGCCGAGCATGATGACCATGAAGCCGGACAGCCGGATGCCGCCGAGCCATCCGCGGACGTCGACCTGGCGACGCTCGCGCACCGGCCGGCGGCGATGAGTGGGGGGAGCCGTCCCTGTGGCCACGGCTCCCCCTCTCGTCGACGTCTCAGCGCATCAGCCCTTGTAGCGCGGGAACGCTCCGCGACCGGCGAAGACCGCCGCGTCGCCGAGCTCTTCCTCGATGCGCAGAAGCTGATTGTATTTCGCGACGCGCTCGCTGCGAGCGGGCGCGCCGGTCTTGATCTGACCCGCGTTCACGGCGACCGCGAGGTCGGCGATCGTCGTGTCCTCGGTCTCGCCGGAACGGTGCGACAGCATCGAGCGGTAGCCGTTCTGCGTCGCGAGGGCGATCGCGTCGAGGGTCTCGGAGAGCGTGCCGATCTGATTGACCTTGACCAGCAGCGCGTTGCCGACGCCCAGGTCGATGCCCCGCTGGAGGCGCTCGGGGTTGGTGACGAAGAGGTCGTCGCCGACGAGCTGCACCTGCTTGCCGAGCTTGTCGGTCAGCGCCTTCCAGGCGTCCCAGTCGTCCTCAGCGAGCGCGTCCTCGATCGTGACGATCGGGTAGTTCGCGACCAGGTCGGCGAAGTAGTCGGTGAGCTGCTCGGCCGACCATGCCTTGCCCTCGACGGTGTAGACGCCGTCCCGGAAGAACTCCGTCGCGGCGACGTCCAGGCCCACGGCGATGTCCTGGCCGGGCGCGAAGCCGGCCTTCTCGATCGCCCTGATGAGGAAGTCGAGGCCTTCGCGGTTGCTCGGCAGGTCGGGCGCGAAGCCGCCCTCGTCGCCGAGGCCCGTCGCGAAGCCGGCCGCCTTCAGCTCGCCCTTGAGGACGTGGTAGACCTCGGTGCCCCAGCGCAGCGACTCCGCGTACGTGTCCGCGCCGATCGGCGCGAGGAAGTACTCCTGGAAGTCGATGCCGTTGTCGGCGTGCTCGCCGCCGTTGATGACGTTGAAGAGCGGCACGGGGAGGATGTGCGCATTGGGGCCGCCGAGATAGCGGAAGAGCGGCAGGTCGGCCGAGTCGGCTGCGGCCTTCGCGACGGCCAGCGAGACGCCGAGGATCGCGTTCGCCCCCGTGCGGGACTTGTTCTCGGTGCCGTCGGTTTCGACGAGGATCTCGTCGACGATGCGCTGCTCGCTCGCCTCCACGCCCTCGATCGCGGGGCCCAGCTCGTCGATGACGGCGGCGACGGCCTTCAGCACGCCCTTCCCGCTGTACCGCGACTTGTCGCCGTCGCGCAGCTCGTAGGCCTCGAAGGCGCCGGTGGACGCGCCCGATGGGACGGCCGCGCGCTGCACGGTCCCGTCGTCGAGGAGCACCTCCACTTCCACGGTCGGGTTGCCGCGCGAGTCGAGGATCTCGCGCGCGTTGACTGCCTCGATAAGTGCCACGGAGGACTCCTTGTTTCGTGGAGATGGCTGGATCACGGAGCGTCGTCGGTCCGTGACGAGTCTAGGGGTGACGGATGCCGCGGCCACAGGCATCCGTCGGCTCAGACGCCGTGGGCTACACCACCAGCGCGATCGCGACGCCGTCCCACCCCTTGGCGTCGAGCGTCTGCAGAGCGGTGGCCTCGAAGCGCGGATCGCGTCCGAGGAGCTCGAGCCCCCGCTGCGTCCCGATCACCTGCGCTTCCTCGGTCGCCGGATCGGCGACGCGCCCGCCCCGCCCGACGTTGTCGACCACCACCACGGTGCCGGGATGCCCGAGCCGGGCCGCCCAGTCGAGGTAGATCGGATTCGACTCCTTGTCGGCGTCGATGAAGACGAGGTCGAACGGCTCGTCGTCGGCGAGGGTGGGGAGGACATCCGCCCCGCGCCCGACCTTGACCTCGACCTTGTCGCCGACGCCGGCCCGCTCGAGGTTCGCCCGCGCGACCTCGGCGATCCGGGGCTCCGCCTCGATCGTCACGACGCGGCCCTCGGCCGGGACGGCGCGCGCGAGCCAGATCGTCGAGTAGGCGCCGAGGGTGCCGATCTCGAGCACGCGACGAGCGTGCGACATGCGGGCCAGGAGGTGCAGCAGCTTGCCGTTGACGGGCGCGACCTCGATCGACGGCAGCCCCGCCGCATGCTGGTCGGCGACGGCTGCGTCCAGCGCGGGATCGTGACCGACGAGGGTGTCGGCGAAGTACGCGTCGAGACGCCGCCAGGCGTCGGGCGTCGGGTCTGCCATGGGCTTCAGCCAACCGCCGCCCGACTCGGGCGTCAAGCCCGCACCCTCGCGCCGGATCGAGCTCCCGGGACCGGATCGAGCTCCCGGGACCGGATCGAGGTCCGGAGAGGCTCGACCCGCACCCGGCGCCTCGGCCCCGGTTGATGTCGACGATGACCGATCCGTGCTTCTCCATGCCGGTCCTGCTGCGGTCCGCACGGCGGGATGACGACATGCCGGGAGACGGATGCTGCGCCCCGGCGTGTCGCGCCGCGTCGTGCGGACGGCGGCCGGCCTCAGGCGCCGCCGCCCGTGACCGAGGCGACGACGGCGGGCACAAGCGCCTCGGCCGTGCGGCGGTAGCCGAGGGCGCTCGGGTGGAAGCGGTCGACGCTGAACATCTCGTCCGGTCGCGAGACGAAGAGGTGCCCGACGGCGCGTCGGAGGGAGACCGGCCGGGCGCCGAGACGCAGCGCCGTGGCGGCCTGTGCCGTCGCGAGCCGGCGTGACATCCGGCCGGCGATCGCACGCAGCGGCTGCGGCACGGGCCGGAGGGCGCCGAGATCCGGACACGTGCCCACGACGACGGCCGCACCCCGCTCCTGGAGCGCCACGATGGCCGCTCCCAGTCGAGCGACGGAGTCCGCGATCGGCACACGGTGGGTGACGTCGTTGCCGCCGACCACGATGACCGCGACGTCGGGCCGGTAGACCTCCGGCAGCTTCTCGAGCTGCTGTCGCAGCATCCACGTCTCCGCCCCCACCACCGCCGCCGTGCGCAGCCGGACCGGACGGCGCAGGCGCCCACCGACGCCTTTCGCGAGCCTGGCGCCGAGCGTCTCCTTCCGATGCCGCGCGCCTAGTCCGGCCGCGATGGAGTCCCCGAGCACGAGGAGCTCGATCGGGGCGCCCCCGAGGGATGGCCGCCAGACCCTGTCGGCGTCGAGCGCATCCTCACCGAGGGGCTTGCCGATACGCCGACGGGCGAGGGCGGCCTGGCGGCCCAGCAGCAGTCTCGTCCCGAGGAGCACGACGCCCGTGCCCACGGATGCGGCCACGGCGACAGCGGTCCGCGGGCGGGTCACTCCCCGAGTCGAGCTCGTCGAGGTGAACGCCGCCTGGCCGGTTCGGCTCTGCGAGCGGACGGGAGGGTGGACGGTTCGCCGCGGCGGGCGCGCGACTCGGCCCTCCTGCGATCGGGTGAGTAGGTTCTCAAGGGTGGGGCTGCAGCGGCGACTCGGACTCGGCGATGCCGTGTTCATCGGCCTCGGCTCGATGATCGGCGCCGGCGTCTTCGCCGCCTTCGGCCCCGCGGCAGCCGCCGCCGGGTCGGGGCTCCTCGTCGGCCTGGCGATCGCTGCGGTCGTCGCCTTCGGCAATGCGACCTCATCGGCCCAGCTCGCCGCCGTGCACCCCACCTCCGGCGGCACGTACGCATACGGGCGCGCCGAGCTCGGTCCGTGGTGGGGGTTCGTCGCGGGCTGGTGCTTCGTGATCGGCAAGACGGCGAGCTGCGCCGCGATGGCGCTGACCTTCGCCGCCTATGCGGCTCCGCCGGGGTGGGAGCGGCCCGTCGCGATCGCCGCTGTGGTCGCGCTCGTGACCGTGAACTGGTTCGGCGTCACGCGGACGGCGCAGCTCACCCGGATCATCGTCGTCATCGTGCTGCTGACCCTGGCGGTGTCCGTCGCCGCGGGATTCACGGCACCCGATGCGCCGGGCTGGCTGAGCCCGGAGACGCTGTGGTCCGACGGATGGTACGGCATCCTCCAGTCGGCGGGCCTGCTGTTCTTCGCCTTCGCCGGCTATGGGCGCATCGCGACCATGGGCGAGGAGGTCCGCGATCCCGCCCGGACGATCCCCCGGGCGATCGTCCTCGCCTTCGCGGGGGCGCTCGTCGTCTACGCGTGCGTCGCGTTCAGCGTCCTCTCGTCGCTCGGGCCGGCCGGGACCGCCGCGTCGACGGAGCCGGTCGCCGCGGCGGTCGCGGCATCCGGATGGTCCTGGGCGGAGCCCGTCGTCCGCGTCGGCGCGGCGACCGCCTCTCTCGGCGCGCTCCTCGCACTCGTAGCGGGTATCGGCCGTACGAGCTTCGCGATGGCGCGGAAGGGAGACCTGCCGCGCCTCCTCGCCGCCGTGCACCCCCGCTGGCACGTCCCCCACCGCGCCGAGGTCGCCGTGGGCGGCGTCGTCGTGATCCTCGTGGCGCTCGTGGACCTCCGGGGCGCCATCGGGTTCTCGTCCTTCGGCGTGCTGCTCTACTACCTCGTCGCGAACATCGCGGCGTACCGGCAGCGCAGCGACGTGCGGCGCTATCCACGGGCTCTGCAGGTCGTCGGCGGTGTCGGATGCCTCGTGCTCGTCGTGACGCTTCCCTGGCAGAGCGTCGTAGCCGGGGTGGCCGTCGTCGCGATCGGGGTCGTGTATCGGATGGTGCGCCTGCGGCTCCGCGGAGCCGCGGGACCTGACGCCCGGTGACGCCCGCTCGCGGCTATCTGCGGCAGCGAGCGCGAAACGTCGCAAGCGAGAACCCCACCCCGAGGCTCACTTTCGGCGATGCGCGGCGCCGGCCGCCATTCGCCGCAAGCGAAGCGACCGTCAGGAGAGCTGCTTGAGGTCGAGATCCGCGCGGGTCACGCCCGCGGAGACCGGCGCGAAAGCCGTATAGCCGTCGGATGCCGCACGCTCGAGCAGCGGCTTGAGGTTCTTCGTGCGCTGCTCGAGGCGCACGCGCGAGCCCTCGGCCACGAGCTGGGCCTTGAGCGCGACGAGCTCGCCGACCGGGACGTCCCGGTCGTGCACGAGGACGACAGCCGCCGCGCCATCCGCCTCGGCGGCGGACACCAGCTCGACGATGCGCTCGAAGCCGATCGAGAAGCCGACCGCGGGGACGTCCTGCCCGAGGAAACGCCCGATCATCCCGTCGTAGCGGCCGCCGCCCCCGAGCGAGTAGGGCACGGAGGGGTGCGCGAGCTCGAAGATCGTGCCGGTGTAGTACCCCATCCCCCGCACGAGGAAGGGGTCGAAGACGAGGGGGATGTCCACTTCTGCGCGCGAGGCGGCGACGGCGTCGCCGATGCCGGTCAGGTGCGCCACGATCTCGTCCGGCGCGCCCTGGGGCAGCGCCTTGCGGATCTGCCGCTCGCCGAACGGGTTGTACTCCAGCGTCATGGGACGACGGAGGAAGGCCTCCAACGCGTCGACGGCACCCGCGGTCGCGCCGCGGTCGCGCAGCTCGGCGACGATCCCCTCGGGACCGATCTTGTCGAGCTTGTCGATCGTGATCAGCACAGGGGGGCGCTCGTCGGCCGGAAAGCCGAAGCTGTCGAGCATCCAGTCGAGGGCGCGCCGGTCGTTGATGCGGACGGACCCGCCCTCCAGTCCCAGGGAGTCGACGGCGTCGAGAGTGGCGACGACGAGCTCGGCCTCCGCGCGGGCCGAGGCATCCCCGATGATGTCGATGTCGCACTGGACGAACTGGCGATAGCGACCCTTCTGCGGCCGCTCGGCACGCCACACCGGCGCGATCTGGATGGCGCGGAACACCGTCGGCAGCTCCGCGCGGTGACTGGCGTAGAAGCGTGCGAGCGGCACCGTAAGGTCGTACCTCAGGCCCAGGTCGGTGAGGGCGGACGGGTCGTCCGCCGCTGCCCGGATGGCCGCGGCATCCAGTCCCCGCTTCAGGATGTTGAAGGCGAGCTTCTCGTTGTCGCCGCCGATGCCGGCGTGCAGGCGCGCGTACTCCTCCACCACGGGCGTCTCGATCTCGTCGAAACCGTGCGCCCGGTAGCGCTCTCGGATCACGGCGAGCACGCGCTCGCGTCTGGCCTTGTCGGCGGGGAGGAAGTCGCGCATGCCGCGCGGCGGATTGACGGATGCCACGGCACCATCTTTTCAGAGGTCGGCTCGGCCGACCGGCTCAACGACCGGGGGTGGTGGCGGAGGACGGCGGGCCGCCTTCCGCCGCGCGGATGTCGCGCTCGAGGAGACGGAGGCGCTCGCGCAGAGCCCGCTCGGCGTCCCATCCATGCGCCCGGGCCGTCGCGACGAGGGCGAGGAGCGCCTCGCCGAGGGCGGCCTCGCTCGCGGGGGATGCGTTCGGCCCGTGGGCGGGCTCGGCGACGGGATCACCGACCGAAGCGGCCTTTCCCAGGAGCTTCTGGGCGAGGGCGAGCGACGGCATGCGATCGGAGACCCCGTCGAGCACGCTCGTGCGCGTTCCCTTCTCGGCGGCCTTCGCGGCGTTCCAGTGCACGAGCACCTCCTCGGGCGTCGTCGCGACGGCGTCGCCGAAGACGTGAGGATGCCGACGCACCATCTTCTCGGTGAGCCCGCGCGCGACGTCGTCGATGTCGAAGGGATCGTCGGGATCGCGGGAGGCGATCTCGGAGTGGAAGAGCACCTGCCACAGCAGATCGCCGAGCTCCTCGCGGAGGTCGTCGCGGGTGCCCTCCTCGACGGCGTCGATCAGCTCGGCGCTCTCCTCCACGAGATAGGGCACGAGCGCGCGATGGTCGATCTGCTGCGTCCAGACGCAGCGGTCGCGCACGGCCCGCATGGTGTCGGCGGCCGCCCGGAGCGGATCGGCGCCCGGGGAGGCGGCGCCCGGCTCGACGGGCTCGTTCACGACGTCGCCTCGATCACCGCGGTGCCGGCCCGGCGGTGGTGACGCGCGCGCCAGGCGACGAGGAAGCTCGCCGCGACGGCGGAGGCGAGCGACCCGGCCAGCACGCCGAGGATCGCCTGGTCGCGGATCGCGGGCTGCACCGCGAAGGCGAGGTTCGCCAGCAGCAGTGAGACGGTGAAGCCGATGCCGCCCAGGGCACCCGCCGCGATCAGATCCCCGAAGGCGAGTTTGGGGTGGTCGGGGCTGTTGGCGAAGAGCCGCTGGCCGAGCCATCCGGCCCCCGCGATGCCGAGAAGCTTGCCGACGGGCAGAGCGACGAGGATCGCCCAGAAGACCGGCGAGAGGCCGCTGGCCGCGGCCGGGATCGGCACGAGAGCGGCGGTGAAGGCGAAGATCGGGAGGATGACCCCGTTGATCCAGGGCTCCATGGCGTGCCTGGTCACGAGCGCCGGCTGCTGTGCCATGGCAAGGCCCAGCAGCACGCCGGCGATCGTCGCGTGTACGCCCGACAGGAGGATGAAGACCCAGGTCGCCACGGCGAGGACGATGAGAGCCGCGATCACGAGCCCCCGGGCCCGCGTGAAGACCACGCGACTCAGCGCGCCGAAGAGGACGGTGGTGATGAGGCCGGCCGCCAGCATCCCGAGATCCAGACCCGACGCGAAGAGCACCGCGATGAAGATGATGCCGACGATGTCGTCGAGGATCGCCAGGGCGAGCAGGAAGATGCGCACGCTCGACGGCAGTCCTCGCCCGAAGACGGCAAGCACGCCCAGGGCGAAGGCGATGTCGGTCGCCGTCGGGATCGGCCAGCCCTCCTGGAGACCGCTGCCCGCCGTCATGACGAGGTAGACCGCGATCGGGACGACGACGCCGCCCGCCGCAGCGAGTGCGGGCTGCAGGGCGCGGCGGGCGCTGCGAAGCTCGCCGCGCGTCAGCTCGTACTGCAGCTCGACCGAGACGGCGAAGAAGAAGAAGACGAGCAGGCCGTCCGAGACCCAGTGCGTCAGCGACAGGTCGATCGCCGTGCCGGGGATCGCCAGATGCGCGTGGGAGAACTCGATGAGATCGTGCCCGAGCGGCGAGTTGGCGAGCAGGAGGCCTGCCGCGGCGGCGACGAGGAGCAGGATGGCGGGAAAACGGGCGGAGCGCAGAAGCTTCACGGGACCTCCGGGACAGGGGCCGCACGCCGGCGCGAGCCGGGCATACGGCAGGACGAGCCGACCAGACTTCCCGGCGCACCGCCTTCCATGCTACCGACCGCCCGATGTCACACGTCATTTCGGCGAAACGTGCCAGCGCTAGCGTGGATGCATGCCCGAACTGACCAGGACCGAGGCCATCGACCTCGTCGGCCGTTACGAAGCGGGCCAGGAGATCCCCGAGCGGATGCGCGCCGACGTGCGCATGCTGGGCGCGCTCCTGGGCCGGGTGCTGCGCGAGAGCGGTTCGCCGGGACTCTACGAGGATGTCGAGCGCCTGCGCGCCGCGACGATCCAGGCCTACACCGATGAGACGCCGGAGGCGTTCGAGCGCGCGGCCCGCATCGCCGACTCCTTCACGGTGGAACGCGCCGACGAGGTGGCGCGGGCCTTCACGGTCTACTTCCACCTCGCGAACCTCGTCGAGGAGCACCAGCGTGTGCGCATCCTGCGCGAGCGCGACGGGCGCCCCGAGAAGGAGGACGCCACCGACTCGGTCGCGGCCGCCTTCGTGCGCCTGGCCGCCGAGGTCGGCGACGACACGGCGCTCGAACGCCTGCAGGCCATGCGCTTCCACCCCGTGTTCACCGCGCACCCGACCGAGGCCCGGCGCAGCGCGATCTCGCGCAGCATCCGGCGACTGGCGACACTGCTCGACGAGCACGACGCGATGATCCGCAACGGCGCAGACGAGCGCCGTGCCGAGCGCCGCATGATCGAGGAGATCGACACGCTGTGGCGCACGGCTCCCCTGCGCCCGGAGAAGCCCTCGCCGACCGACGAGGTGCGCTCGGTGATGGAGGTGTTCGACGAGACGCTCTACACGTCGGTCCCCCACGTCTACCGTCGCGTGGACGACGCTCTGCAGGGACCCGCGGCCGGCTCCCGGGCACCGGTCGTGCGGCCCTTCGTGCGCATCGGCTCGTGGGTCGGCGGCGACCGTGACGGAAACCCCTTCGTCACAGCATCCGTCACCCGCAAGGCGGCGAAGATCGCCAGCCAGCACATCCTGCTCGGTCTCGAGCGCACGACGAACCGCATCGGCCGGACACTGACGCTGGATGCCGCGACCACTCCCCCGAGCGCCGCGCTCCTCGGGCTGCTGGACCGCCTCGTGAGCGAGGACGAGGAGGCTGCGGCCGAGATCGCCAAGCGCTCCCCGAACGAGCCGCACCGCCGCACGCTCCTGCTGCTCGCCCGCCGGATCTCGGCGACCAGCCGACGCGACGCGCGCCTGGCCTACACCGACCCCGATCAGTTCCTCGCCGATCTGCGCATCGTGCAGGACTCGCTCGTGCAAGCCCCCGCGCCGCGGCAGGCGTTCGGGCACCTGCAGCAGCTCATCTGGCAGGTCGAGACGTTCGGCTTCCACCTGACCGAGCTGGAGGTGAGGCAGCACTCCGCCGTGCACGCCCGGGCTCTGGCAGAGCTCGACGGCGGCGGTCCGCGCAGCGAGATGACCGAGGAGGTGCTCGCCGTCATCCGCAGCGTCGCGGCGATCCAGCGCCGCCTGGGCCCGCGCGCGGCCGGACGCTACATCGTGTCGTTCACCCGGTCGGCGCAGGACCTCGCCAACGTCCATCGGCTCGCGGAGTACGCGGCGGAGGCGGGCGGCTCCCGGCCCGTGCTCGACGTCATCCCTCTGTTCGAGACCTTCGCCGACCTGCAGGCGGCGCCGGGCATCCTCGCCGAGATCGTGGAGCATCCCGAGTTCCGCGACCGCCTCAAGCAGACGGGCCGGCGCCTGGAGGTCATGCTCGGCTACTCCGACTCCTCGAAGGACGTCGGCCCGGTCGCCGCGACGCTCGCGCTCTACGAAGCGCAGGCGCGCATCGCCGCGTGGGCCGACGACAACGACATCGAGCTGACGCTCTTCCACGGCCGCGGCGGCGCCCTCGGCCGCGGCGGCGGCCCGGCGAACACCGCCATCCTGGGGCAGCCTCCGCACTCCGTCGACGGACGATTCAAGCTCACCGAGCAGGGCGAGGTCATCTTCGCGCGCTACGGCGAGCCCGCCATCGCGATGCGGCACATCGACCAGGTGGCCGCCGCGGTGCTCCTCGCCTCGGCACCGTCGATCGAGCAGCGCAACCGCGCCGCCGCGGAGCGCTTCGCCGATGTCGCGGCGACGATGGATGTCGCGTCCCGCGAGCGATTCTTCTCCCTCGTCAAGGCGCCGGGCTTCGCACCGTGGTTCGCCCAGGTGACGCCCATGGAGGAGATCGGGCTGCTCGCGCTGGGCTCCCGCCCGGCCCGACGCGGGCTCTCGGTCGAGTCGCTCGAGGATCTTCGCGCGATCCCGTGGGTCTTCGCGTGGACGCAGGCCCGCATCAACCTCGCCGGATGGTTCGGCCTCGGCTCGGCCCTCGAGGCCGTCGGAGACCTCGATCTCCTGCGCTCCGCGTACGAGGACTGGCCGCTGTTCCGCACCCTGATCGACAACGTCGCGATGAGCCTCGCGAAGGCCGACAGCCGCATCGCGCGGCGCTACCTCGACCTCGGCGACCGCGATGACCTGGCGGGCCTCGTCATGGGCGAGCTCGAGCTCACCCGGTCGTGGGTCGTCCAGGTCGCGGGCGGTCGCGAGCTGCTGCAGAACCGGCCGGTGCTGCAGCGGGCGGTCAAGCTCCGCAGCCCCTACGTCGACGCCCTGTCGCTGCTCCAGCTGCGCGCGCTGCGTGCCCTCCGGGAAGCCGCGGCCTCCGGCACGCCCGCCGATCCCGAGCAGCAGCGTCTCCTCCTGCTGTCGGTGTCGGGCGTCGCGGCGGGGCTGCAGAACACCGGCTGACACGCGCGTCGCACCGCGCCGCCGGAGACACCCGGCGTACCGTGGGCGCCATGGTCAGGACATGGGACGACGGAGTCGTCGCCGTCGAGGTCTGCCCGGTCTGTTCCTCGCTGCAGGTCAGGGTCGTCGAGCCGGAGTGGTTCGCGCTGGAGCTCGAGCGCGCCGCGGAGCTGCGCTCCGGCGAGTCCGTCTTCGTGGTCGAGTTCAGCTGCCGCGACTGCGGATCCCGCTGGAGTTGATCGGATCCGGCGCGACCGAGCTCTCGGCGCTCGCGGAGCCGCGACGCGAGCTCTCCGGCCGTGCTATCGCGCGCGCCGCGGTTTGCGGAGGCCGATCATGTAGGGAAGGCCGTCCCCCACCGCCATGAAGGTGCTGCCCAGTCTCGCGCGCCAGGTCGCGCGGGCGGCCGCGGGCACAGGACCGCCGAGCTCCCTGACGTCGACCACGTAGGCGTGTGTGCTTCCGATCCCCTCCAGATCGGATGAGATCTCGGCGGCGTCGGCGGGGACCGCCGAGGGTCCCGTGTTGTAGAGGTCCTCGGTGATCAGGACGTACTCGGGAATATCGGCAGCGGCCTTCAGCAGCCGGTGGGCGACGATCACGTCGATGCCGACGAGCTTCGTGCGTCCGCCGATGTGCTGCGTCGCGACGTCTCCGATGTGAGCGACGAACTTCAGCGTGAGGTCGCGCGCCTCACGACATCCGCCGCACGGGCAGAGGTTGTCCACGACGTACTTGCGCTCCGAGTGGAACGCCCGATGCATTGCGGTCGCGACCCTGAGGATGCCGTCGACGGTCCCGTCGACCTCGCGGTCCGTGACGGGATGCGACAGAAACGCCGCGTCGCCCTCGATCTCGACGAGATCGAATCCGCGCGCGGCCTTGATCATGCTTCTGAGCATCCGGGCCGTGTTGACCTCGGCGTGTGCGAGGCTCATCCGGTGCGAGCCCATATAGGCCGTGTAGCCGCCGATATCGGCGATCAGGAGGGCGGTCCGCGCGGTCGTCATGCGTCGGGCCTGGGTTCGATGGGGGTGTCTTCCACGGTGATGCGCTCCTTCAGGTCGGCGGGTCGTTCGGTCCGGCGGGCGCGTACCGGCCGAGCTGATGCTCGACTCCGGTCTCGGCTGTTCGAGCGCTCGGACCGAACCCCATGACGACGCCGAGGAACCGGTCCGCTTTCAAAGCCCTCAGCGTCACCGCGCTGCGGGCGACGACGGTGGCGGTGCGGCGCGTGCCGCGCAGGAGCGCGATCTCGCCGAAGCCGTCGCCTTCGCGCAGGGTGGTGACGACGCGTCCATCACCCATGACGTCGACCTCCCCGGACACGATGACGTAGTAGCGGTCGCCGACGTCGCCCTGCTGGAACACCGCCCGACCTGCCGGGACGTCCACCGACTCGAGCCCGCGTGCGAGCTGCTCGATCGCGGGAAGAGGCAGAGGTTGGAACATCGGGACCCGGCGGAGGACGCGCAGATCGTCGTCGAGCGCGCCGACCGAACGGTCGAGGCGACGCAGCCGCCACCAGGAGGCGACCGAGAGCAGCGGGCAGAGGAGCCCGATCACGATGAGAGCCGGTTGGATGCCGAGCCACGCGATGATCCCGGACGCGACGATGGAGCCGAGCCCTACCGAGATCGCGACGAGGCTCTCGAGCACTCCGAAGACACGGGCCATGACGGCATCCGGTGTGATCCGTCCGATCAGCGTGAATCCCGCGAGGTCGATCAAGGCGTTCCCGACCCCGACCAGGGCGAGCAGCACGAGAGCCACCGCCTGTTCCGGGAAGACGCCGATCAGGGCGATCGGAAGGCCCCACATCGCCACTCCGACCGCGAACCACGCACCCAGGCGCCCCGTGCCGACGAGGAGGGACGCCGCGAGCGACCCGATGACCGCGCCGGCGCCCACGGCAGCCATCAGCGCGCCCGCTCCCGACTCGCCCAGACCGAGGGTCTCGATGGCGACCACGACGGAGAACACGGCGAGCGCGCCGCGCGTGAGCGACTGAGCTGCGGCCAGGCCGAAGATCAGCTGCAGATCACGGCTGCGTCCTACCGCCCGAAGACCTTCGATCGCTTCGCGCGCGAGAGCCGCCCGCGGGGAGGGCGGCCGCGGCGGCGCCTCGTAGCGGACGCGGAACGCAAGCGCGGCCGCCCACAGAGAGGCGGCGGACGCCACGGCGAAGACGACCCACACATCGGCGAACGCGAGCAGCACGGCCGCAAGAAGCGGCCCGACGAGCGTCGCGGCGGAGTCGAGCAGCCCGCGCACCACGTTCGCGCTCGCGAGCTCATGTCCCGTCCGGCACAGCGTCGGCAGGAGGGCGGAGTGGGCGGGACGGAAGAGCGTCGCCGCGATCGTGGCCAGGATGGCAAGCGCGTAGACGGCGAGAACCGCGCCCCCGGCGGCCAGAATGGCGGCGGCGAGGCCGGTGGCCAATGCACGAAGCACCGAGACGGCGACGAGCACGCGTTCCCGGCGGCCTCGGTCGGCGAACGGCGACAGGATCGGCGCAAGGAGCGCGGACGGCAGCATCCGGATCAGCCCGATGAGCCCGAGCGCGAGAGCGCCGCCGTGGGTGTACGCGACGATACCGAGCGCCACCGTGAAGGACGACTCTGCCGTCCAGGCGCCGAAGAAGCTCAGCTGAGCACGACGCAGGTTGGCGTTGCTCCAGTTGCTCGAGAAGGCCTCACCCGCCTGCACGAGCGTGGACCGCGTCGCGAGCCGCCTCATGTGGAGACCATAGAGCCTGCGGGGCAGCACCGCACCGGTCCGCCCCCAGGATCCCGTGTCGGCGAAGCTGCGGCGCATGTCGCGGACGTCGCGTATGCGCCGGCCACGGGAGGTGAGGGATGCCGCGGGCCGCGGCATCCTCGTCACTCCGGCTATTCGAGGCGTCTGTCGTACGCGTGTCGGGAGAGCCCCCGCCCGTAGCGCTCGGTGAGCTGGACCATGAGGTCGGGGGTGTCTCGATCGAGGCCGAACACGTAGCCGGGGAAGTCGAGCTCGCGCTGCGCCGCCCAGATCTCCTCGTGCCGGTCGGGCGGAAGCAGCTGCGCGGGATCGCCGACGGCGATCCAGCCGATGGGCACGACGGTCTCGGGCGCGAGGATCGTGCGCAGATGGACGACGGCGTTGATGCGCACTTCGCTGCGGGTGCCGACGCGGGCGCCGTTGAAGACGCGGGTGCCCGTCGCGAGGAAAACCTCGTCGGCGATCGTCGCGCCGCTGATGCTCGCCATCGGCCCGACGAGCACATGCGACCCGATGTGGACGGAGTTGACAGCGGTCGCGCGGATGAGCGCGTTCTCCATCACGATGACGTTCTCACCGAGTGTGATGGTCCCGCCCTCAGCGGTGATGACGGCGCCGTGCAGCACCTGGCTCCCGGGCCCGATGGTGACGTCGCCGCTAACGACGGCCGTCGGTGCGACCACGGCCTCGGGATGGATGCGGGGGCTCGCCCCGAGGTGCTCGAACTGCACGGGTTCCTCCTCGGTCAGCGCCAGCGTAGCGGTCGCCGACGACGGAGATAACCGGAATGTGGGAGCGCGCCGGTCACGCGCCGGTCAGGCCGTGACGGGCTCGGCGACGCCCGCCACCGCGTCGGCGGGGGGCGCCGGCCAGAGCTGGTCGAGAAGCTGACGGACCCAGGCGATGAGCTCGGCATCCGCCAGTGGCTGCCCTCCCGCCGTCGGGAGCGGCACGACGAGCGCCTCCCCGCCCGAGAGCAGCTTGGCCTTCGGGTGCAGGCGCTGCAGGCGAACTCGCATCGAGTCCGGCAGGGCAGCGGGAGCGATGCGCAGATTCGGACCCATCGCGACGACGTCCGCGAGACCGGCCTGTGCGGCCCGCCGGCGCAGGCGCGTTACCGCGACGAGACCCTCGACCTCGGCGGGCGGCTCGCCGTACCGGTCGCGGAGCTCGTCGATGACGAGGTCGATCGCATCGCCCTTGGCCGTGACGGATGCCGCAGCCGACAGCTTCTGGTAGGCCTCGAGGCGCAGTCGCTCACTGTCGATGTACGACTCGGGGATGCGCGCCTGCACCGGCAGCTCGAGCCGCAGCTCAGCGGGCCCCTCGACGTCCTCCCCGCGGAAGGCCGAGACGGCCTCTCCGATCATGCGGAGGTAGAGGTCGAACCCGACGCCCGCGATGTGCCCGGCCTGCTCGGCGCCGAGGAGATTGCCGGCACCCCGCAGTTCGAGGTCCTTCAGCGCGACCTGCATGCCGCTGCCGAGGTCGTTGTTCACCGCGATGGTCTCGAGGCGGTCGGCCGCCGTCTCGGACAGCGGCTTCTGGTCGTCGTAGAGGAAATAGGCGTAGGCGCGCTCGCGGGCGCGGCCCACCCGCCCGCGCAGCTGGTGGAGCTGGCTGAGACCGTACTTGTCGGCCCGGTCGATGATGATCGTGTTGGCGTTGGAGATGTCCAGGCCTGTCTCGATGATCGTCGTCGAGACCAGCACATCGGCCCGGCGCTCCCAGAAGTCGTCGACCACCTGCTCGAGCTGATGCTCGCCCATCTGACCGTGAGCGACGGCGACGCGCGCCTCCGGCACCAGCTCGGCGAGTTCCGCCGCGACGCGCTGGATCGACTGGACGCGGTTGTGCACGTAGAAGACCTGACCCTCGCGCAGCAGTTCTCGGCGGATGGCGGCCGCGATCTGCTTCTCGTTGCGAGGACCGACGTACGAGAGGATCGGATGCCGGTCCTCCGGCGGGGTCTGCAGAGTCGACATCTCACGGATGCCGGTGACCGCCATCTCGAGCGTGCGCGGGATGGGCGTCGCGCTCATCGCGAGGATGTCGACGTTCGTCTTCAGCTTCTTCAGCTGGTCCTTGTGCTCGACGCCGAAGCGCTGCTCCTCGTCGATGATCATGAGGCCGAGGTCTTTGAAGAGGACCTTCTCGGTGAGGATGCGGTGCGTGCCGATGACCATGTCGACGGTGCCGTCGGCGAGACCGGCGATCGTGTCGCGCGCCTGCTTGTCGGACTGGAAGCGCGAAAGCGGGTGCACTCTGACGGGGAAGCCGGCGAACCGCTCCGTGAAGGTGTCGAGGTGCTGCTTGACCAGCAGCGTCGTCGGCACGAGCATCGCGACCTGCTTGCCGTCCTGGATCGCCTTGAAGGCGGCGCGCACGGCGACCTCGGTCTTGCCGAAGCCGACGTCGCCCGACAGAAGCCGGTCCATCGGGATCGGCTTCTCCATGTCGGCCTTGATCTCGTCGATCGTCTGGAGCTGATCGGGCGTCTCGGCGAAGGGGAAGGCCTCCTCGAGCTCGCGCTGCCAGGGCGTGTCGGGCCCGAACGCGTAGCCCTTCGAGGCCATCCGCGCGGAGTAGAGCTTGACCAGCTCGACGGCGATGTCACGCACGGCCTTACGGGCCCGGCCCTTCGCCTGCGCCCAGTCGCTGCCGCCCATCTTCGAGAGGGAGGGTGCCTCTCCCCCGACGTAGCGCGACAGCAGGTCGAGCTGATCGGTGGGAACGAACAGCTTGTCACCGGGGTATCCGCGCTTGGACGGCGCGTACTCGAGCACGAGGTACTCGCGCACGCTCTTGACCGCGTTGCGCCCGCCGCTGGACACTTCGCGCTGTGTGAGCTCGACGAACTTCCCGATCCCGTGCGTCGCGTGCACGACGTAGTCGCCTGCCTTGAGCTGGAGCGGATCGACGACGTTGCGCCGCCGGGAAGCGAGCTTCTTGACGACCCGGCTGTCGCCGCCGATCGTCCGGCCGTAGAACTCCGTCTCGGTCAGGACGGCGAGCTTCGCGTCGGGCGACTCGAAGCCCCGCTCGAGCGACGCGACGACGACCTGCGCAACGCCGGGCTCGGGCGCCTCGAGGACCCCGTCGACCTTGCGGGCGGCCAGTCCCCGCTCGCCGAGCACGTCGCGGGCGCGCTCCACGAGTCCGGCTCCGGAGGCCGCGACGACGACGCGCCAGCCGTCAGCCAGGAGTCGGCCGACGTGCTCGGTCGCGCCGTCGACGTTGCCCTGGAACGACGGCACGGCGGTCCCGGGGACCCGGATCGCGGCCGACGCCTGAAGGGCGACGTCGATGTCGTCGAGGAGTCCCTCGGCCGAGGCATCCGCTGCCCCGGAATCGAAGCCGGACAGGGTCCACCAGACGTCTCCGCGAGCCGACGCGCTCTCGCGCAGCCGTGGGATCGTGAGGAAGTCGCCGGCACCCAGATCGATCGGGGTGCTCGCTCCCGACGTCGCGGCGCTCCAGGCGGCGTCGAGGAACTCGCGGTTCGTGTCGCCCAGCGTGAGGGCGCGCGTCACGGAGCGCTCGGGGTCGGCCAGCGCGACTGCGGCGCCCTCCGGCAGGTACTCGACGAGCGTCACGAGCCCGTCGACGACGGCCGGGGTGAGGGACTCCATGCCCTCGACCGGAATGCCCTCGGCCATCTTCTCGAGCATGCCGCGCAGCGCGGGGAACTCGTCCTTCAACTGCCGCGCCCGCCCGCGGACGCTCTCGGTGAGGAGGAGCTCGCGGCTGGGCACGAGCGCGACATCGCCCACCTCTCCGGGAAGCGATCGCTGATCCGCGACCGAGAACGCGCGGATCTGATCGACCTCGTCGCCGAAGAACTCGACCCGGTACGGGTGGTCGGCGACGGGGGGGAAGACATCGAGGATGCCGCCGCGCACCGCGAACTCACCGCGCCGCGACACCATGTCGACCCGGTGGTAAGCGAGGTCGACGAGCCGTGAAGAGATGTCGGACAGTTCGAGACCGCGACCGCCGACCGCGAGATGGACGGGCTCGACATCGGCGAGTCCGCCCGCGAGCGGCTGGAGTGCCGAGCGCACCGACGCGGTGACCACGAGGGGCGTCTCGCCTGTCCAGGTCGCGATGCGTCGCAGCACATCCAGTCGGCGGCCGACCGTCTCGGCGCTGGGACTCAGCCGCTCGTGGGGCAGGGTCTCCCATGCCGGGAAGTGCAGGATCTCCGCGCCCGGCAACAGACACTCCAACGCCGCGCCGAGCGACTCGGCGCGGCGCCCCGTGGGGGCGATGGCCAGAAGCGCTCCGGGGCGGCCGCTCGCCCGACGCCGCTCCAGGAGCGCGGCCAGGAGGGGGGCGTCCAACCCGTCGGCGAGCGAGAAGTCGGCGTCGACGGATGCCGCGGCCACGGCATCCCGGAATGATTCTGCCTGCTCGAGGGCGCGCACGATCCCGGGAATTGTCACCGCAAGAGTCTACGGCGGCGCCCCGACACCACGGACCGGCTGGACGGTTCGACGGCGTCGCGGCGCGCGGTATCCGCTCATCGAGGTGGAGCACCGCGCGTGCGTGACCCACGGCCGGCCCGGCGGAGTGCGCACGACGTCGCGGCGACGGGCGGCCGTGGGTCCAGCGTCTCGCCAGCGTCTCGCGGAGCGGCAGCGTCTCGCGGCGCGGACACAGCGCCGCTCCTAGGATGAAGCCGTGAGCGACCCCATCCCGCCGCGTCCGCCCCTCCCGCCTCAGCAGACGCCGAAGCCGGCGGATGCCGCGTCCCCCGGGTCGTCGGCTGATCCGCGCCTCGTCGGCTCGTCAGAACAGCCGAGTCGACATGATCGAGCCGCCCAGCCGGTGCACCCCGGTCCAGGTCCGGCACAGTGGCACCAGCAGGGATCGGCGTATCCGCCGCCGCAGAGCTACGCCGGCTATCCCGGCGCACCGGCGCCGACGCCGTATCCCCAGACGACATCCGGGCGGCAGCCGTATCCGCCGACGCCGAACCCCCAGGCGTCGTACCCCCAGCAGTCGTACGCGCAGCCGTCGTACGCCCAGCCGTCGTACGCCCAGCAGGCGTACGCCCAGCCGTCGTACGCCCAGCAGGCGTACGCGCAGCCGTCCTACCCGCAGCCGTCGTACGCGCAGCCTTCGCCGTATGCCGCTCCCCCGGGATATGCGCCGGCGACCGGATCGCAGCCCGCGTACGGCGGTCCGCTCGCGTCGCCGCGGCGAACCGGCGCGCTCGGACTCGTGGCCCTCGTCGTCGGACTCGTCGCGCTCCTCGGGTCGGTGGTCGCGGTGTCGATTGCGACGTTCCGGATCGGGGCGGGCACTGCCGGACAGCTCGCGGACGGCCGGATCTCCACGGACTTCGACTGGAGCCTGCTCTCCCCTGTCCGCGCCTGGGTGCTGATCGGCGAGTCCGCGTTCTGGTTCGGCACGGTCCTCGGCATCTGGGCGCTCGTGCAGGGGATCGTGGCGATCGTGAAGAACCGTGGGCGGGGCCTCGGGATCGGTGCGGTGATCTGCGCGGCCCTCGGCCCGATCGCCTTCGCGATCGCGGCGAACGTCTTCCTGTCGACGGGATTCGCCTCGGGCTCCGGCATCGGCGGCTGACGCCCCGACGCTGCACGACCGAGTCCCGCCGCGTCAGGCCTTGGGGGCGTGATGCCTCTGCTGGGCGGCGACGAGACCGTCGCCGATCAGCTGCTCGACGGCGTCCGCGGCGTCGCCGACCAGCACGCCGAGATTCTGACGCTCCGCGCCGCTGAACGGATCGAGCACCCAGTCGGCCGGGTCCTGCCGGCCCGAGGGCCGGCCGATGCCGACGCGCACGCGCGGGAACTCGGCCGTGCCGAGCGCCTTGGCCACGTCCCGCACGCCGTTGTGACCGCCGTGCCCGCCCCCGACCTTGAGCTTGATCGTGTCGAACGGGATGTCGAGCTCGTCGTGCACGACGACGACCCGCCCGGGCTCCACGCCGTAGAACTTCGCGAGACCGGCGACCGGCCCGCCCGAGACGTTCATGAACGAGTTCGGCTTGGCCAGCACCATCTTCGCGGCGCCGGGGCGCAGCCATGTCTCGGCCGCGCGCGCGTTCGCCTTGTGCTGCTTGAACGCCTCGCCGCGCCGCGCCGCGAGCTCGTCCACAACGAGCTGACCCACGTTGTGGCGTGTCAGCTCATATCGTGGTCCCGGATTGCCGAGCCCGACGACCAGCCAGGTCTCCGCCATGTCTTCCATCCTCTCGGACCCCGGGCGCATCCGGCGCCAGGACGGACGAGAAACGAGGGGGCGCGGCATCCGCACCCCCTCGCTCGATTCTCGGGTCGCACCGAGCGGCGCGACGCGGCAGCAGTCCTTACTCGGACTCCTCCTGAGCCTCCGTGGACGCCTCCGCCTCCTCCGACTGCTCCTCGGCGGCGGCCTCGTCGGCCGCCTCGATCTCGTCGGCCGCGGCGAGCGTCGCGGCCGGGACCGAGATGGCGACCACCAGCAGATCGGCATCGGCCACGAGCACCGCGCCGCGGGGCAGCGTGAGCTGGCCGGCGGTGATGTGCGTGCCGTCCTCGAGACCCTCGACGTCGAGCTCGATGTGCTCGGGGATGTGGGTCGCCTCAACCTCGAGGGCGACAGTGGTCGCGTCGAGGTTGGCGATGGTGCCGGCTTCGGGCTCGCCCACGACGACCACGGGGACGTCGACCTGGATCTTCTCGCCGGCCTTCACGACCACGAGGTCGATGTGCTCGATGATCTGGTGGACCGGGTCCTTCTGCACGTCCTTGACGAGCGTCAGCTGCTGCTTGCCGTTGACCTCGAGCTCCAGCACGGCGTTGGCGCGACGCACGAGGAGCGCCGTCTGGTGCCCGGGGAGGGCGACGTGCACGGGCTCGGTGCCGTGGCCGTAGATGACGGCGGGGATCTTGCCGGCGGCACGAAGGCGGCGGGCGAAGCCCTTGCCGAAGTTCTCGCGAAGCTCGGCGTGGACCTTGGTGTCGGTCTCGGTGGCCATGTTGGTTCTCCTTGGCGGGCGCACGGGCCCGTTCGTGTTCAGGCGCGGAGCCTGGCGTATGGGGGTCTGGATTCGACTCGAACGCGAGCGCGTGAGGAAAGCCGTGAGCCTTGATCACCGCGTCGATAACGGATGCCGCTGCCCGCCGCTGAGCGGGCCGAGGCATCCCTCGCCGAAGTACAGTCTCCGATTCTACCAGGGGGTGCGAGCGGGCACTCGCAGGGCCGGCGCCGGGCCGTCGATCACCCGCCCGCTACGATGAGAGACGCACGCTTCCCGACCTCGGAGGTTCCCATGGACTACGGCTTCGCCTCGCACGTCATGCTCTGGGTGATCGGTGCGATCGCCGCAGTCGGTCTGGTCGGCACGGTGCTCGCCTTCTGGTCGATGGGCCGCGCCGCATACCGCAAGGACTGACGCTCGCGGAGCACCCGCAGCGCCTCCGCCGCCACCTCCGCCGCGGAGCGGTCGTTGCGCACCACCACCCCGTCCTCGTCGTCGTCGAGATGCTCGAGCGTCGCGAGCTGCGAATGCAGGAGAGCGGTGGGCATGAAGTGCTCGCGGTCGCCCATGCGTCGCGACAGTTCCTCCTCGTCGACCCGCAGCTCGACGAAGGCCGCCTCCGCGCAGCCCGATCGGATGCGGTCGCGGTAGCGCCTGGCGAGTGCGGAGCACGCGATAACGATGTCGCCCTCGTCGCGTGCGAGGACCTCGGCGACGACATCGAGCCACGGCATCCGGTCCGCATCGTCGAGAGGGGTTCCCTCGGCCATCTTCGCGATGCTGGCGGCGGGATGCAGGTCGTCGGCGTCGACGAAGCGCGCTCGCGTGAGCGCCGCGATCGCGGCGCCGACGACGGACTTCCCTGAACCGCTCGGGCCCATCACGACCAGTCGCGCCGTCATCAGCCGGCGGCCTGAGCGAATGCCAGCAGCACCTTGGACGACGCCGAAGCGTCCCCCGCGGTCTCGAGCGCCTCGACGGCGTCGACGACCGGGAAGACGTGGGTCACGATCCCGTCCACGCGAAGATCGCCGGCGGCGAGAGCCTCGATGACCTCGTCGAACTCGTCGCCGAACCGGAACGATCCGACGAGGTCGAGCTCCCGCGTGATCGCGGTGGCCAGCGGCGCCGCGACATCGCCGTGGCGCTGCAGCCCCAGCATCACAACGGTTCCCCCGCGCGCGCACGCCTGGATCGCCGCCGACAGCCCGGGCACCGTACCGCTGGATTCCACGACGACGTCGGCGTGCAGCGCCCCGATCGCCTCGTCGTCGCGGGCGTCGAGGGTGCGTGCCCCCAGCGACCCGGCGATGCGCCGCGGTGACGCCTCGAGATCCGTAGCGACGACCTCCTCCGCCCCGTGATGCAGGGCGACGGCGACGACGAGCAGTCCGATCGGACCCGCGCCGACCACCGCGACGCGTCTACCTCGCACGCCCCCTGCCCGCGCGAGGGCGTGCCAGGCGACGGCGGCAGGCTCGGCGAGCACCGCGAGCGAGAGCGGCAGCGTGTCGGGCACGGGATGGAGCATGCGGGCGGGCAGCGCCACGCGTCGCGCGAAGCCGCCCTGCGTGTGGGGCAGGTGCATGGCCGAGCCGAGGTAGGTCGAGGCGGGCGCGAGGTTCGGGCGTTGGGCGGGCCAGGGGGTCGAGCCGTCGCCGCGCGGCGTGAGCGGATGCACGGCCACACGCGCGCCGAGCCCCGGGCCGGAGCCGTCGGGAGCTGGAGCCAGGACGGTGCCCGACACCTCGTGCCCCAGGAGCATGGGCTCGCGCAGCACCGACTGGCCGGCCGCGCCGTGGCGCCAGTAGTGCAGATCGGAGCCGCAGACGCCCCCGAAGGCGATCTCGACGACCGCCTCGTCGGCGGCGGGCCGCGGCTCGGGGAGATCGACGACGCGGACGTCGCCCGCCGCGTAGGCGATCACGCCGGGGTTCGACACGGTGCTCTCCTCCTCCTTCACGCCGTCGGGGTCACGAGCAGGACATCGCCGACCTGCACCTCGACGACGGATCCGGGCTCTATCGGCGCCGCCGTGAACGGGGCGCCTGTCATCACGACGTCGCCCGGTCCCAGCGGCGACCACCGCGCGACGTAGGCGAGGCAATCCCGGATCGAGCAGGGCAGCGCCGTGGCATCCGTCTCGGCGACCCGCCGGCCGTCGACCCGAAGCGTCAGCGCCACCGAGTCGATGTCCGCGTCCGTGTCGATCCACGGTCCCAGCGGCGTGTAACCGACACCGGACTTGGACTCGAAGTTACGCGGGTCGAGAGCCGTCCGTTCCGGACTCGACAGGTCGTTCACCGCGGTCACTCCCAGCACGTACTCGTGCGCGCTGTCGGCGGTCAGGCCGGTGGTGTCCCTCCCGATCACGACGGCGATCTCCCCCTCGGCGACCGTGGTTCCCGCATCCCTCCGCAGTTCCACTGTGCGCCCGCTCGGGGTGACGCCGTGCGGGCTCTTGAGCCACGCCTGCACGGGCGACGCGTGGGACGGTCCGTTCTGCGCGATCCCGACCACCACGACGGGAGCGCTCGGCGCCAGGAGCTGTCCGTCGCCGTGGGGTCCGATGTCCGTCGGCTCCCGCCCCGCTGCGAGCGCGGCGTACGGGTCGGCGACGACGACCCAGCCATCCGAGGTCTGGCGCACGTGCCGCTCGTGGCCCCCGACCAGCGCGCGTCCGATACGCATCAGACGACCGCCGTCATGCCGCCGTCGACGAAGAGCGTCTGGCCGTTGACGAAGTCGCTCGCGGATGCCGCGAGGAAAACGACGGCGCCCACGAGGTCGCTGGTCCGGCCCCACCGCCCGGCCGGCGTGCGCCCGCGCACCCACTCCGAGAACCGTTCGTCGGCGACGAGCGCCCGGGTCAGCTCGGTGTCGAAGTATCCGGGAGCGATCGCGTTGGCCTGGATGCCGTGCGGCGCGAGGTCGGCGCAGAGTCCCTTGGTGAGCATTGCGATCGCACCCTTCGTGGCGGAGTAGGGGGCGATACCGGGGCGCGCGAGCTGCGACTGGACGCTGGCGATCTGGATGAGCTTGCCGGATCCGCGTGCCACCATGCCGCGCGCGACGCGGCGCGAGACGTAGAAGACGCTCGAGAGGTTGGTGCTCACGAGCTCGGTCCAGTCCTCGTCCCGGAACTCCGTGATGGGTGCGCGGCGCTGGATGCCCGCGTTGTTGACGAGGATGTCCACGACGTCGTGCTCTTCTTCGAGGGCCTGGATGCCGGCATCCACCGCCATCGGATCGGTGACGTCGAACACGGCGGAGTGCACGCGTCGCCCGACAGCCGACGCGATCTCCTCGGCCGTGCGGGCCGCCTTCGCGGCATCCCGACCGTGCACGATCACCGTCGCGCCGGCTCCGGCGAGCCCCTGAGCGAGAGCCCGTCCGATGCCCTGGCTCGATCCCGTCACGAGCGCAGTGCGTCCGGTGAGGTCGAACATGGCGGACTCCGTCACCACTGGACGGTGCGGATCGTCACGGTGGTGGCGCTCACGTCGTCGCCGACCTCGTCGCGCGACACCTTGACGGCGTCGTCGAGCCGCGTGAGGTCGCGACGCAGCGTCTCGGGGACGAGGAATGTGGAGGCCGTCGTGATGATGGCAAGCGTCGCCATGTAGATCGCGAGCAGGAGCCAGTTGCCGTTGCTTACGGCGATCAAGTAGGCGCCGAGCACGCCTGCGAGACCGCCCGCGATCACGGCCGACAGCTCACGTGCCATCGCGACGCCGAGGTACCGGTGGCGGTTGCCGAAGAGCTCGGGAAGCATTGCGCACTGCGGTCCGAGCATCGAGTTGACGCCTACTCCGATGCCCACCGCGACCACCGCGATCGCCAGGTAGTAGTTGCCCAGAGAGAGCAGCCACCATGCCGGGAACGAGTAGCAGAGCAGGAAGACGGCGCCGAAGCGGTAGACCGTGCGGCGACCGAAGCGGTCGGAGAGCGCGCCGGTCAGGGGGACGGAGAAGATGCCGATGAGCGACCCGAGCGTCACACCCCACGTCAGGAGGCTCCGGTCGGCGTCCGCGCCGACCATCGAGACGAAGAACGTCAGAGCGAGGGTGTTGAACATGTACGAGCCGCCGTTCTCGGCCATCCGCAGCCCGATGCCGACGATGACCCCCGGCAGACCGCGGGTGAAGATCTCGCGGATCGGGTGATCGGCGATCTGCTCGTGCTTCTCGAGCTCGATGAAGGTCGGGGTCTCCTTGAGACGCATGCGGATGAACAGCGCCACGAGGATCAGCAGGAAGGAGGCGAGGAACGGGACGCGCCAGCCCCACGCGAGCAGCTGGTCCTCGGGCAGCAGCGTGATGAGGCTGAAGACGACGGCCGCGAGGAGCGTGCCGGCCTGGATGCCGACGAACGGCAGTGCCGAGAAGAAGCCCCGGCGGCGCACGGGCGCGTACTCGGCCATCAGCACGGTGGCACCTGCCTGCTCAGCGCCCGCCCCGAAGCCCTGCAGCAGGCGCAGGAAGACGAGGATGATCGGCGCGAGGATGCCGATGGCCTCATAGGTGGGAAGCAGGCCGATCGCGGTCGAGGCCCCGCCCATGAGAAGGATCGTGATGACGAGCACCCACTTGCGTCCGAGCCGGTCCCCGAGCGTTCCGAAGAACAGACCGCCGAAGGGCCTTGCGAGGAACCCGACGCCGTAGGTGGCGAAGGCCGCGACGGTGGCCATGGCGGGATCGTCTTGGGGGAAGAACAGCACGTTGAAGATGAGCGCCGTCGACAGCCCGTACAGGGCGAAGTCGAAGTACTCCAAAGCGCTGCCGACGCTCGAGGCGAGCGTCGCGCGACGCAGATTCGTGGCGTATTCGGGATCTTCCGTCGGCGTCGGTGCCAGGTCGGGCTCTGAGGTGCTCATGCCATCTCCTTCGATCGGCTCGCCAGGTGGCGATGCCTCACCATACCAACCTGATGGACAGAGTTCAATATATTGAACCGGGATTCAGCCGGGCGGCTTCCTCGCCGCCGCGCTGAACGGATTCGTGAGAGCTTCGGCAGCATCCGCGAGGGCGGCTGCGACTCGCTCGACGTGCGCGTCGTCCGCCTCGGCAGCCGACATCCCGACGCCCAGAGCGAGGCGCGGATCTCCGGGAGCCCACGGCTCGAGAGGCACGGCGACCCCGACGATGCCCGTATACGACTCCTGGGCGTCGAGTGCCCAGCCGCGCTGCCGCGCGCGGGCGAGCCGCTCCAGCAGGGCGGCCAGGTCGGTCGGTGAGCGGTCGGTCAGCTGCGGGAAGGGCGCGTGGTCGCCCAGGAGCTCGGTGACGGCTTCGTCGTCAAGACCCATGAGCAGTGCCCGACCGGTCGCCGAGAGCGCGGCCGGAAGCCGCGACCCGAGCGGCGTGCCCAGTCGCACTCGCGCACCGCCCTCGTGACGGGCGAGGTAGAGCGCGTCCGTCCCGTCGAGCATCGCGACCTGCACGAGTTCGTGACGGAGCACGGGCGATGCGTCGCACACGGCGTAGAACTCGCGCACCTGCTGGAACTGGGCAGCGAAGGCACCCCCGAGCACGGCGGTGCGCCGGCCGAGGCGGAATCCGACCGGGACGCGCTCGATCATCCCGGAGGCCTCGAGCGCGAGGCAGAGGTTCGCCGTCGAGGACTTGGCGAGACCGAGGCCGGTGGCGAGCTCGGTCAGCGTCATCGGCCCGGTCGACTGTGCGAGCAGATCGAGGAGACGAATGCTGCGCGTGACGGCGGGCGCGGGATCACGGCCCAGGCGGTCGTCCTGGTCGTCGGTCATCGGCATCCCTTCGCTCGGGGACGCCCGGGCGCCCCTCAGTAGAACTCGACCGTATCGACCACGTTCGGCAGCGGTCGACCATCGAGGAGTCGTGTCGCACTGTCGGCGAAGCGACGCGCGATGCGCTCCTCCTCCTTGCTGCTCAGCGCGGCAGTGTGGGGGCTCACGAGCACACGCGGGTGCGACCACAGGGGCGACTCGCTGGGAAGTGGCTCGACCTCGAACACATCGAGCGCCGCGAAGCCGATGCGCCCGTCTTCCAGGGCCGCGAGCAGCGCCGTCTCGTCGACGACGGTCCCCCGGCCCACGCTCGCGAGGATCGTGCCGGGCTTCACGGCCGACAGCACACCCTCGCCGATCAGATGGTGGGTCTGGTCGGTGCCGGGAAGCGTCACCACGATCGCATCCACCTCAGCCGCCGCGGACTCGAGCTCGTCGAGCGGTACGAGCCGGTCGACGCCGTCCACCGGCGCCCCCGAGCGGCTCGTGCCCCAGACGCGCGCGCCGAGCGCGCTGAAGCGGCGCGCGCACTCGGCGCCGATCCCGCCGAGACCCACCACGAGGACGGTCAGCTCGTCGAGTTGACGCATCTCCCAACGCCCCGGCCATTCCCGGCGCTCTTGATCGTGGAGCAGTCGGGGCAGGTCCTTCGCGCCGGCGATCACGCCGAAGACGGCGAACTCGGCGAGCGGCCCGCCGTGGACGCCGGCGCTCGTCGTGAACACGATGCGGTCGAGCGCTTCTCGGTCGAGGCCGGCGGCCTTGACCTGGCTGCCGCCCCCGGCGGCCGTCGTCATCACCCAGCGCAGACGCGGGTTCGCCGCGACCGTGCGAGCCAGCGCGTCGGGGTCGACATCCGGGATGCCGAGCAGCGCGTCGGCGGAGTCGACCAGCGCATCGAATTCCGCCTGCTGCTCCGGGGTGCGCACGAAGGCGGGATCCCCCGACCAGTCCGCGGCACCCCGCATAGGGGGCGTGAGGGTGTGCGCGCGCACCAGTTCCACGCGGGGCTCGAGCTCTTCGATGAGCGCGCACAGCTCCTCGCGTAGGGGAACAGCCGCCACGGCGCGGAGCGTCGCGACGGACACGGCGGTCGTGAGTGAGTCGGTCATCCGGATCCCTTCCTCGGGGTCGACGGGCGGAGTCTGCGATACAGTCTATCGCGAGTTCAAGATATTGAACAGTGTCCTACGTGTTGGACATGCGCTATTCTGCCCTCATGAGCAGCTTCGACGAAGAGGGCGACGCCACGGGAGGCGAGGACATCGTCGGCGTCCTCGGGCTCGGCGCGATGGGCGAGCCGATGGCGCGTCGCCTCCTCGCCGCTCGCGGCCGGATCGTGGTCCATGCACGCCGGCATCACTCGAGCCTCGTGGCCGCGGGGGCGACGTGGGCCCACACGCCCGCCGAGCTGGCGCGACAGGCCGACGCCGTCCTCGTGATGCTTCCGGACCTGCCCGATCTCGAGGCGCTGCTGGACGGTCCCGACGGCCTCCTCGCCGGCGACCGGCGACTGCTGGTGATGATCGGCTCGACATCGTCGCCGACGGGGGTGCGCGCGCTCGCCGCTCGCCTGCGCGAGCAGACGGGCGGCCGCGTGCGGATCGTGGACTGCCCGGTCTCGGGCGGCGCCGACGGCGCGGCGGCGGGGACGCTCTCGATCATGCTGGGGGGTGAGACCGCCGACACGCAGCGAGCAGCGAGGCTCCTCTCCCCATGCGGCCGACCCGTGACACTCGGGCCGCTCGGCGCCGGTGAGGTGGCGAAGGCCTGCAACCAGCTCATCGTCGCCGCGACGATCCTCGCCCTGGGCGAGGCAACCGTGCTCGCCGAGCGCTCGGGCATCCATGCGCAGACCCTCTGGGATCTGCTCGAGACGGGATATGCCGGTTCGAACCTGCTCGCGAGCCGCAAGACGAGACTCGTGACCGGTGACGACTCCCCCAGCGGCGTCGCACGGTACATGCGCAAGGACCTCGCCTTCGCCGCCGACGTGGCCGCCGAGACCGGCACGCGCGCCGTCGTGCTGCCCACGTTGCAGGCGGCGTTCGAAGAGCTCATCGAGGCGGGACTCGGCGACCGGGACATCTCCGTCGCAAAGCGGTTCGTCGGTCAGCGGGGCACCTCTCCAGGCTCAGGGCCGGGAGCGACCGACGGTGAGCGCCGCGACAAGACGGTGTAACACGACTGCCGCGAACTCTAGGCTTGATGTCAACCCCTGCGCGATCGATCCAAGGAGCACGTGTGTCTGAGACACCTTCGAGTACCGAGCCCGACGTCCAGACGAAGATCTCGACCGATCAGGATCAGTCGCCGGACGAGGCGACGACGGAGCACGAGGGTGCTCCGCGGATCGAGGATGTGAAGCGTCCCGCTCCGACGCCGGAGGGGACGGATGCCGCGGTGGCGGCGACGGCGAACATCGGTGTGGTCGGGCTGGCGGTGATGGGCTCGAACCTGGCCCGGAACCTGGCCAGCCGGGAGGGCAACACGGTCGCGGTGTTCAACCGGAGCCGGTCCAAGACCGATGAGCTGGTCGCCGCCCACCCCGAGGCGGAGTTCGTCCCCGCGTTCTCCTACGAGGAGTTCGCCGCCCGGCTGACCCGCCCCCGCACGGCGGTGGTGATGGTCAAGGCCGGCCGCCCCACCGACGCCGTCATCGACTCGCTGCTCGAGGTCTTCGAGCCGGGCGACATCATCGTCGACGGGGGCAACGCCCTGTTCACCGACACGATCCGCCGCGAGAAGGCCGTCCGCGAGACGGGCGTTAACTTCGTCGGCATGGGCGTGTCCGGTGGGGAGGAGGGCGCGCTCAACGGCCCGTCGCTCATGCCCGGCGGCCCCGACGAGTCATGGGTCACGCTCGGTCCCATCCTGCGCTCGATCGCCGCGGTCGCCGAAGGTGAGCCGTGCGTTACGCACGTCGGCCACGACGGCGCGGGCCACTTCGTGAAGATGGTGCACAACGGCATCGAGTACGCCGACATGCAGCTGATCGCCGAGGCGTACGACCTGATCCGGCACGGCACCGGCAAGTCCCCCGCCGAGATCGCCGATGTGTTCGCGGAGTGGAACGCCGGTGAGCTGGAGTCGTACCTGATCGAGATCACCGCCGAGGTCCTGCGCCAGATCGACGCCGAGACCGGCATGCCGCTCGTCGATGTGATCGTGGACCAGGCCGGCGCGAAGGGCACCGGTGCGTGGACCGTGCAGACCGCGCTCGACCTCGGCGTCCCCGTCTCCGGCATCGCGGAAGCCACCTTCGCCCGCTCCCTGTCGTCCCATCCCGAGCAGCGCGCGATCTCCCGCACCCTGCCCGGCCCGGACGTGCACCTGGAGGCCGCGGATCCCGACGCGTTCATCGAGGACGTGCGCCTTGCCCTGTTCGCCTCGAAGATCGTCGCGTACTCGCAGGGGTTCGACGAGATCCGCGCGGGCGCGGCCGAGTACGGCTGGAACATCGACCTCGGCCAGGTCAGCAAGATCTGGCGCGCGGGCTGCATCATCCGCGCCCAGTTCCTCAACCGCATCGCCGACGCCTACGCCGCCCAGCCCGACCTCCCGGTGCTCCTCACCGCGCCGTACTTCGTCGAAGCGCTCGGCCGCGCCCAGGACGCGTGGCGGCGCATCGTCACCGTCGCCGCGACCGCCGGCGTCCCCGCCCCCGCGTTCTCCTCGTCCCTTGCCTACTACGACGGCCTCCGCGCCGCCCGCCTTCCCGCCGCGCTCATCCAGGGCCAGCGCGACTTCTTCGGCGCGCACACCTACAAGCGCATCGACAAGCCCGGCACCTTCCACACCCTCTGGTCCGGCGACCGCACCGAGATCGAAGCCGAAGACACCCACTGACGGCCGGCCCGGCCGACACCGGCCCGGGCCGAGCCGGCTCGGGCCTTCGCCGCGTCAGGAGTCCCTCGGGTTCCGCTTCGGCCGGTCAGGCGGCGTCACGCCGGTACGACGTTGTGATTGCGGGCGAAGACATTGCGCGGATCCCAGGTCGCCTTCACGGCGGCAAGGCGCGCCATCGTCCCGGCGGGGTACATCCGCTCGGCGAACGCGGGATCGGTCGTCGTCGAGAAGTTGCCGTAGACCCCGGCGCCGCGCGCCTCGATCGCGGCCCAGGCCTCCTCGAGCCGGGCGCGCTGCGCGTCGTCGACGAGGCCCGGGATGTCGAAGGCGCCCGCCATCGCGAACCAGGTCGCGTTGCGTGCGGGGAAGGGTGTCGCGTCCTGCGGTACGTCGCCGAAGGCGCCGCCCAGCGATCGAAGGAGAAGCACGGAGGCCGGCGTGCTCTCGCGGAAGGAGACGAGGGCGTCGATGGCGTCGTCGTCGAGCTCGGGCAGCAGGGTGTTGCCGCCGAGGAATCCGGGCATCTGCTGCTCGGGTTCGGGAACAGGGTGGTCGAGGAGGATGTCCGGATAGACGCGCGCAGCCAGGTCGTTCAGCACGACACCCTCGACGGTGAGAAGAGGGGCGAGGGCCGCGCGCAGCGCCTCCTCGTCGGAGCCCGCCCACACGGCGACGATCGACGCGCCGGCCGGCGCGTTCGGATCCATGGCCGGGACGTCCATGAACGTGACGGTGAGCTCCCGCGGCGCATCGGCGAGCACATCGCGGAGTGCGGCGAGGATCGGGCGCGCGTTGCCCGACACGCCCAGCTCGGCGAGCACGACCCCGGACAGGTCGTGCGCGCGGAAGTCGAACCGCGTGACGATTCCGAAGTTGCCACCGCCGCCTCGGAGGGCCCAGAGGAGGTCGGGGTGCGAGGCATCCGTCACCTCGACGACTTCGCCCTGCGCCGTGACGAGCTGAGCACCGACGAGCTGATCGGCGGCGAGTCCCCACGCCCGCACCATCAAGCCGATGCCGCCGCCGAGCGTCAGGCCGCCGACGCCGACCGACGCGGTGTCGCCTGAGCTGATCCCGAGACCGCGGTCGGAGAGCACCCGCGCGACATCGCCCCACCGCGCTCCCCCGCCGATGCGGACGAGGGCGCCGCCGTCGGGATCTTCGACGACCTCGACGCTGTCGAGCGCCGTGAGGTCGACGAGGACGCCGTCGTCGAGGGTGCACCAGGCGCTGTGACCCCCTGCCCGCACGACGACCTCGCGGTGGCCGGCCGCGGCGAAGCGGACGGCTTCGCTCACGTCGTCGAGCGAGTCCACGCGGACGATCACGTCCGGTCGACCGAGCCCCGCGTGCGAGTTGCGCGCGGCGTCCCATCCCTGGTCTTCAGCGGCGAGAACGGATCCGGAGACGGCGGTGCGCAGAGCTGCGAGGTCCATAGCGGGACACGCTAGCGCCCTCCGCCGACACCGGCCAGCCCCGCTCGCCTCCCGCCGAGGTCGAGGCGCGCGACGGCGCTTGCGCGCACTCAGCCGCGACCCCGCTCACAGCCACCCCCGCCGCTTGAAGAGGAAGTAGAGCGTGACGCTCGTGGCGAGCATGAGCGCGAGCGCCATCGGGTAGCCCCACGGCCAGGAGAGCTCGGGCATGTAGTGGAAGTTCATGCCGTAGACGGTGCCGACGAGGGTCGGAGCGAAGAGGATCGCGGCCCATGACGACACCTTCTTCACCTGGTCGTTCTGCGTGATGCTGAACTCCGTCATGCGGCGCATCGCGTCGCTGTTGGCCTGTTCGACGAGGGTCGCGTGGATGCCGAGAGCCGACTCGAGGGTGTGCTTGAAGGCGTCGACGCGATCGGTCAGGTGCCGCGCGGTGTCCTCCAGGTCGTGGAAGGCGGGAGCGGAGCTCCCCGAGGTGCCCGAGACGATGTCCTGCACGCGCTCGAGCATGTCGGCGAGGGGCGCGGTGGCGTGCAGCAGGTCGATCACCTCTCGCTGCAGCTTGAAGATGCGCCTCGAGACGCCCTCGTCGTTGGAGAAGAGCTGGTCCTCGATCTCGTCGATGTCGTTCTCGACGCCCGAGAGCACGGGCCCGTACCCGGCGAGCACGTGCTCGACCGTCCCCCACAGCACCGCGTAGGGTCCCTTCGCGACGATGTCGGGATGATCGCCGAGCTTCCCGCGGACGACCTCGTCGACCCGGTCGTCGCCGTCGACGCTCACGACGAAGTCGGGGCCGATGAAGAGGTCCACCTCGGAGCACTCGACCGTCTCGCGCGCGTCGTCGTAGCGCGCGGGCTGCAGGACGACGAAGGTCATGTCGCCGTAGCGCTCGAGCTTGCTGCGCTGGTGGCCTCTCAGGCAGTCGCGCACGGCGAGGGGGTGCAGCGCCAGGAGGTCCGCGAGCGTGTGGAGGGCGTCGGTATCCGTGCGGGCCAGAGAGATCCACACCAGGCCGCCCGACGCGCGTGCCTCGCGCACGGCGGCTCCGGGATCCCGGTCGCCGTCGACGCGCCGGCCGTCCACGTATACGCCGGAATCGATGAGAGCCATGGAAGTCACCCTAGGTCGGTGAGCGGCCCGCGAGACTCCGCGAACGGCGAGCGACACGCCGCGACGCGCGCCCGTCTGCCGAGCCTCGCGAGGAGGGGATGCTCAGCCCGCCGTGATGTCGCTGATGCGGCCCCTCTCGAGCCGCAGGCGGCGGCGCGCGCGCCGTGCGACGGCGGAGTCGTGCGTGACCACGACGAGAGTCAGCCCCTCGGCGTGGAGCGTCTCGAGGACCGCGAGGATCTCGTCGCGCATGCTCTCGTCGAGATTGCCCGTCGGCTCGTCGGCGAGGAGCACGCGCGGGCGCTTGACGATCGCTCGGGCGATGGCGACGCGCTGCTGCTGCCCGCCCGAGAGCTCGCCGGGTCGGTGCTCCGCACGATCGGCGAGGCCGACGTGCGCGAGCGCCTCGGCGACCCGCGCCGTGCGCTCGGCCCGGGGCAGTCCGAGCGGCTCGAGCGCCATGTCGACGTTCTCCCGCGCGGTCAGGGTGGGGATGAGGTTGAATCCCTGGAACACGAACCCGATCTCCCCGGCCCGCAGGCGTCCGAGCTGCGCACCCGACGCGGTCGCGGCATCCGTCTCTCCCAGCACGACGGAGCCCGACGACGGCCGGTCGAGCGCTCCCAGCAGCTGCAGGAGCGTCGACTTGCCACCGCCCGTCGGACCCTGGATCGCCACGAAGTCGCCGGCCGCGATATCGAGGTCGACCCCGGCCAGCGCCGTGACCGGCTGCCCCTTCTGCCGATAGGTCCGCGTTACGCCTGAGAGGCGGTAGAGCGGCGCGGGCGCGAGGCCCTCGGGCGCGGGCGAGGTGGAATCGTCGAGGATGGTCATGGCATCTCCTGTCGTGGATGGAAGGGTCTTCGGAGTCGAAGTCGAAGTCGAAGTCGAAGTCGGAGTCGGTGTCGAAGTCGGAGTCGGTGTCGTCGCGGGTGCGGCCGGGCCGCCCGCCCGGGCCGGATCGCCGGAGGTGATGGCATCCATGTGGCTCATCCCACCGATCGCAGAGCCTCGGCGGGGCTCAGCCGGGCCGCGCGCCAGCCGCCGAAGGCGCCCGCGATGAGACCGCCCGCGACCGCGAGGCCGACGGCGGCCACGACGACCCAGATCGTGACGGGCGCTGACAGGACGATGTCGGTCGAGATGGTCGTGAGGTCCCGCATGAACCCGGGCACCCCGCCCGGGCCATTCTGCTCGGCGGCGGGGGCGCTCGAGACGGTGGGCGAGATCAGGTTGATCGCCCAGATCCCCGCGAGTCCGATCACGAGGCCCGCCGCGCCTCCGACGATGCCCTGGACGACCGACTCCCCCGCGACCTGACGGACGACCCGGCCGTTCGACCAGCCGATCGCCTTCAGGGTGCCGAACTCGCGGGTGCGGCGAGACACGCCGGAGATGGTGAAGAGCACGGCCAGCACGACGGCGACGGCCAGCACGAGGATCGACAGCCATGTGCCGACGTTCGTGATGAGCGACGTCGCGGAGGACAGGGATCCCGACACCGTCGAGGCGAGTTCCGACTGCGAGCTCACGGTCGCCTCGGGCAGCTCCTGCGCGATCGCCGACTGCACCGCCGGGATGTCGTCGGCCGAGGACGCCTGCACGTAGACGGTCGACACCACGTCGCCGACTCCCGAGATGGACTGTGCAACGTCGAGCGGCAGGTAGACGTTCGCCGCGGTATCGGCCGAGCTCGACGTCGACGCGATGATCCCCACGATCTCCACCGTCGTGCCGCCGACGTCGATCGTGCCGCCGACGGAGAGATCGTTCGATGTCGCGTAGGCCTCGTCGAGCACGGCGACGTTCTGTCCCTCGTCGCCGGCGCCGAGAGCGCGGCCGTCGACGACCTCGGCGGCCGAGAGCGGACCGACCTCCGTGTTCGACGGGTCGATGCCGAGGACGCTGAAGGCGTCGACGTCGAACGCGCCCCCGGCGAATCCGCCCTGTCCCTCCTGCGGCGGCTGCTGCGTGATGTCGCCCCCGTTCCCGTCGGCGCCCCCGTCGGCGGGCGGTTGCGGCAGCTCGCCGCTGAAGGTCGTGTTCGTGAGCGCCAGGGCTCCGGATGCCGCGGCCACTCCCTCGACGCCCGCCACCGTGTCGACGGTCGAGGCGTCGAGATCGCCCCGCAGGAAGTCGGCCAGGAGCCGCGACTGACTGAGGCTGGTGGTGCCGTCGTCCGAAGTCGTGCCGCCGTCCTCGTCGAACTCGAAGCGGGGCCCGCCCGCCCCGCCCTCGCCCGGCTCGACCTGTGCGCCGGTGACGGTGAGGTCGGTTCCGACGCCGTACACCGACTCCAGCGCTTCGGCTTGAGCGTCGCGCACTCCCGTCGACAGGGCGTTGACGACGATGACGAGCGCGATCGCGATCGCGAGTCCGGCGGCGACGATGATCGTCTGCTTCTTGCGGCCGGCCAGTTCCCGCCGCAGGTACGTCCAGTACATGGGTCTCCTCTCGGCAGGCAGGGGGCCGGCCGTCGAGGAAGACGGTAGGAACGACGTTTCTGCGCGGGTTCGGTCTGCGTTATGAGCCGGTTATGAGCCGTCCAGGCCGGGCCGCGGCATCCCTCGTTCGTGTCCCACTTCCCGGCCGTCGTGTCCTCGCTCCGCTCGCCCCCAGCCGCGGAGACGGGCGGAAGTGGGACATGCGGGAGGATGGCGCCCGCGGGTTTCACAGCGCATGCATAGGATCCGCCATAGGAGACGCAAAGCTTGGCGACTCAGGATTGGGGACATGACCGTGACTGCTCCTGCTCAAGCGCTCCGCCGACCCGACGGCTCGGCACTGCGCGTCCTGGTGGTCGACGACGAGCAGATGCTCACCGACCTGCTGTCGATGGCGCTGCGCATGGAGGGCTGGGAGGTGCGCACCGCCGCCTCCGGCTTCCAGGCGCTCCAGGGCGCCCGCGACTTCGACCCCGACGCCATGGTGCTCGACGTCATGATGCCCGACCTCGACGGCATGGCGGTGCTGCAGCGGCTGCGCCAGTCGGGCAACGACGTGCCCGTGCTGTTCCTGACGGCGAAGGATGCTGTCAGCGACCGTGTCGCGGGGCTCACCGCCGGCGGCGACGACTACGTCACGAAGCCCTTCAGCCTCGAGGAGGTCGTCGCCCGGCTCCGCGGCCTCATGCGGCGCGCCGGCACCGCCATGGCGAGCGACGCCGAGCCGATCCTGCGCGTCGGCGATTTGTCGCTCAACGAGGACAGTCACGAGGTCGAGCGCGCCGGCGACGCGATCGAGCTCACCGCGACGGAGTTCGAGCTGCTGCGCTACCTCATGCGCAATCAGCGCCGAGTCGTCTCCAAGGCGCAGATCCTCGACCGGGTGTGGAACTACGACTTCGGCGGCCGCTCGAGCGTCGTCGAGCTGTACATCTCCTACCTCCGCAAGAAGATCGACCAGGGCCGGGAGCCGCTCATCCACACGGTGCGCGGCGTCGGCTACATGATCAAAGCCCCGCAGTGACCGAGCCCCCGGCCGCCCCTCCGCTCGTCCGCACCGCCGTCGCGGGAGATACCGTTCCCGCCCCGGCCGGGCGTGTGGCGCGAGGCCGCAGGCCCTGGAGCCTGCAGACGCGCCTCATGGTCACCATCACGGCCATCGTCGCGCTCATCCTCGTCGGCGTCGCCGTGGCGATCAGCGCCTTCCTCGGTCAGGTGCTCCAGGAGAACCTGAACGCGAAGGTGAGCGAGACCACCAGTGTGACGGTGCAGAACCTCTTCCAGCTGCAGGGGATGCCGCAGACCGGTCAGCCCCTGACCGCCTCCGACGTCCTGAATGCCGGCCGCCAGGAGGAGGGCGTGCTGCTCGTGATGAGCGACAGCGGCGTGCTGATCCCCACGGGCGCGGTGGTCACGTCCGACGGCACGGTGGAGGCGCTCGACGACGAGCAGGTCGCGGACGTCACCGACAGCATCCGCCGACAGGGCCTCGAGACCGTCACGATCCAAGGGCTCGGCGAGTACCGCGTCTACGCCTCCCCGCTCCCCAATCAGACGATCGCGGTCGTCGGGCTGCCGCTGAGCGAAGTGCAGAAGACGCTCGCGCAGCTGTTCACCGCGATCCTCATCGTGACGGCGGCGGGCCTGGTGCTGCTGGGCATCGCGATCGCGTTCGTCGTGCGCGCCGGGCTCAAGCCGCTGCGCGCGGTCGCCGACACGGCGACACGCGTCGCCGCCCTGCCCATGTCGGAGGGCTCGGTCTCCATCGACGAGCGCGTGCCCGCGCAGGAGGCCGACGAGCGCACCGAGATCGGACGCGTGGGACACGCTCTCAACACCCTGCTCGACCACGTCGACGCGTCGCTGGACGCGCGCCAGCGGAACGAGGACCGCATGCGGCGGTTCGTCGCCGACGCGAGCCACGAGCTGCGCACGCCCCTCGCCTCGATCCGTGGCTACAGCGAGCTGTCGCTGCGCGCCCTCCGCCAAGCCGAGGCGAACGGCGGTCCCGAGCCACTGATCGTCGAGACGACGGGCCAGTCGCTCGAACGGATCCAGGCGCAGTCGCTGCGGATGACGACGCTCGTCGAGGACCTCCTCCTGCTCGCGCGTCTGGACGAGGGGCAGGAGCTCGTCTACGGCTCCGTCGACCTCACGCGGCTCGCCGTCGAGGCGGTCGAGGACGCCCGGCCCGCGGGGCCGGACCACGAGTGGGTGCTCGAGGTCGGCGAGGAGCCCGTGGTCATCGCGGGCGACTCCGGCCGCCTGCACCAGGTCGCGGCGAACCTCCTCGCCAACGCGCGGGCGCACACACCGGCGGGCACGACCGTGACCACGAGCGTCGTTCGCGAAGGGAAGGATGCCGTGCTCCGCGTCCACGACGACGGTCCGGGCGTCGACCCCGCCATCACGGCCGAGCTGTTCGAGCGCTTCGCCCGCGCCGACCGTTCGCGCGCCCGCAAGACGGGGGGCACGGGTCTCGGCCTGTCGATCGCGAAGGCGATCGTCGCGGCCCACGGGGGGACGATCGCGGCGCGGAGCGAGCCGGGCGACACGACGTTCGAGGTGCGGCTCCCGGCGCGCCCCGCCGACCCCGGGGCGGGCGCAGGAGCCTGACGTTCTGCCGGTCACCGCGCGCGGACCGACGCGGCGACGGGGACCGGGGCGGGGCGCGAGAACCTGACGTTTCGCCGGTCCCCGAGCGCGGACCGACGCGGTGACAGGGACCGGGGCGGGGCGCGGGAACCTGACGTTTCCCCCGGTCCCCGAGCGCGGACCGACGCGGACCGGGCGGGCGCGGGAGCCCGCGTTTCCCCCGGTCCCCGAGCGAGGAGCGACGCGGCGACAGGGACCGGGGTCAGCGCACGAGGACGACGCCCCGGACCATCCCGCGGGCGCGGTGGCGCGGCATCCGGGCTCGGTGTCAGTAGCCCGAGAACGCGTCGGTCGTGATCGACCGCGCCCTCTCGAGCGCCGGCGCGAGCTCGGCGATGAGACCGGAGGGTCCCGAGATGTACGCGTGCCGGGCGGCGATGTCCGGGACGACGCGCAGGAGGCCCTCGGCATCCAGCCGCACTCCGCGCGCCCACATCCAGTTGCGCGGCAGGTCCTTCGGCTCATCCCGCGTGAAGACGACGACGGGGATGCCTGCTGCCTCCAGCTCGGGGCGGAATGCGAGCTCCGACGCCTCCGATGCGACGTAGACGAGCACGATATCGCGATCCTCGCCGGTCAGCTGCTCATGGCGCAGCTGCGAGATGAACGGCGTGACGCCGATCCCCGCGGCGACCATGAGGATGGGGCTCGTGGAGCGCTTGGGCAGCACGAAGTCGCCCCACACCCCCGTCACCGCGAGCGCGCCCCCGGGCTGCACCTCGGCGAGCGCCTTCTTGTACGACGACTGAGGCTTGGCCCCGGCTCCCTGCGCCTCGCGGAAGGCGACCCGCAGCTCGGGGAGGTCTTCGGGGGCCGAGGCGATGCTGAACTCCCGGCGCGTGCCTCGCGCGTCGGCGTGCCGGTGAGGCACCTCGAGCTCCAAGTACTGCCCCGGCGTGAAGGCGAGCCGGTTGTGCGTGCGGAAGGTCAGCTGCCTCACGGTCGGGGTGAGGTCGTCGCGCGACTCGAGGGTCAGCCGCACGGCCGAGCGCAGTGAGAAGGCGAAGGCGAAGGCGACGAGGTTGCCGATGAGGAGCGCGCGCTCCTGGCCGAGGCTCATCGCCTCCCCGAGGGGGATGGGCCAGCCGGCGAGCACGCCGACGACGGCGGCGACGGTGAACTGCTGCCAGCGCCGCGGAGGCATCGTGAGCGGCTCGGAGAGCATGAAGGCCCCGAGGAAGAGGAACGGCGAGGACCAGAGGATCTGCCAGAAGACCGCCCATGGGTCGAGTTCGAGTCCCGCCGCCTGGTACTGCGCCGACGTGCGCGCGACACCGACGGCGACCGCGATGACCAGGAAGACCCCGACCACCCGCACCTTCTCGGTGCGCAGCAGGACGAGGAGGCCCAGGACGACGACGGGCGCTGCGAGCACGGGGGTCCCCACCCACCACGACGACGCTCCGAGCGCCGGGACCCAGACGCTCACGATCGTCAGCACCGCCGCTCCCACCGCGGCCGGGTTGAAGATGTGACGGCCCCGCCACGCCAGGACGTACTTCGACAGGGAGGCGACGACGCCGGCGAGGGCGATGCCGGCGAGCCCGACGAGATCGATCGTCGGGCGCAGGATGAACAGCAGGATGTGGGCCGTGATGAGGGACGACTCGATGCGCCACGGCAGCGTGAGGACCGCTTGTGCCGCGGCATCCGTTCCGGCGCAGACCGCCGCGAGCACGACGAGGGTCACGACGAGCTCGAGCGGTGTCGGTGCGAGGGCACCCGTGAACGACACGACGAGCGCGATCACCGCGAGCGCCGCCAGGCACAGGTACGCGAGGCGGTACATCGAGACGCGCCCGAGCACCGCGAAGACGCGGTTCCAGACCGACGTGAGGGATCCGATCACGTGAACAACTCTGCCTTACTGCCGGGCGACCACTCGACGCGGCCGTCGCTGGTCATGCGGACCCACTCGACGCCCCACGCGTGCGCGAGCTCGGGTCCGCCCTCGAAGAAGAGCGCGGTCGCCGCGGCATCTGCCCGCATCGCCGTCGGTGCGATCGCCCAGGTCGCGACGATGGCCCGGACCGGCTCGCCCGTGCGGGCATCGAGCACGTGATGCAGACCGTCCCCCCACGCGCGGCGGTTCGTCGCGGAGGCGCAGAGCGCGGCATCGGTCACCTCGACCACTCCGATCGCACGCGCGGGGTCGTACGGATGCTCGAGCCCCACCCGCTGCACCGCCCCGCGCGCGGCGAGATCTCCGCTCGCGTCGACGACGAGGTCCTCGCCGGCCCACGGGAGAAGCGTCTCGACGACGAGGTCGACCAGACGGCCCTTGCCGAGGGCCCCGACGTCGAGGAGCGCCGGCGCGCGCAGTTCGAGGGTGTCGCTCGACCAGCGCACGAGTTCCCGCCAGTCGGTCGGCGCCGCGACGGCGCCTCGATCCGCGAAGGAATAGGTCGCGTCGTAGCCGCGGCGGGCGAGTGACTCGCCGACGAGCGGGTTGACGGCGTCGCAGGTCGCGCCCGAAAGCTCCGCGTAGGTCTCGAGCATGGCCGCCGCATCCCGCGGCGCCGGAATCGTTCCGCCCTCCCGCGCCAGCTGCGACACGAGCGAGTCCGGCCGGAAGCGCGACCACGCGGCGTCGAAATCCGCGACGAGGCCGGCGACCGCCGCGCGCGCGCTGCTGGGAAGAGGATCCCGCGTCTCGATCTCCCACGCGGTGCCGATCGCGTCGAAGCTCCAGACGGCCCGCTCGGACATGCGCGTCAGGCCGCGGCCTCGGCCTTGATCTCGTCGATCGCCTGATTGAAGCCGCCGCTCGTGAGGGACGAGCCCGCGACGCGACTCACCGAGATGGAATCGATGTCCTGTCCCACGACGACGTCGGCGATCCCGCCGATGAACCGGCTCTGGTACTCCTGCGATTCCCGCTTCGTCGGGTTGCCGGTCACCTCGACGTCGGTGATGACGTCATCCTGCAGCGTCACGGTCACCGTGATCTGCTCGACCGACTCCGGCGTCGCGTACGAACCCGCGGCGGTGTACGTGCCGTCCGCATAGGTCGACGTGCCGTCGGCACTGCCGGCGGATCCCTGCGCGCCGGCGCCGGACGGAGTGCTCGAGCCGGTCGTACCGGCACCGCCGGTGTCGGCGGTGCCGCCGGTGGCCGAGGTGGATGCCGTATCGGTGGCCGAGCATCCGGCGAGGGCGATCATGCCCGCGACGCCGAGGACGGCGGCTCCTGCGCGGAGCGGGCGGGGTACGGCGGTCGTGCGGATCATGACGGTCCTCTCGTGTCGTGCCTCGTCGGCGGGATGCATTCCACGGTAGGTGACACGGCCCGGCGATCCGCCCGGTTCAGGCTATGGAAGCCCTTTGAATGCGCGCGAATGCATCCCGGCGGTGCGTCACCGGCGACGGAACAGCGCCTTGAGGATCTCGACGGCGAAGAAGATCGCGATGGACAGCACGATCGGGAGGACCCAGGATGCCGCGGCCAGCGGCTCCGACTCGAAGAGCGTGTTCATGAGGGGGACGTAGGTGAACAGCAGCTGGAGCACGAGGAGGGCTCCCGCCGAGATCCAGATCATGCGGTTCCCGCGGAAGACATCCGGCGTGATGCTCGACCGCGACATGAAGCGGCAGTTGAGCAGGAAGGCGAGCTGGCCGAGGGCGAGCATCAGCACGGCCTCGGTGCGGGCGTAGTCCACGTCGGCGCCCGTGCCCGCGACGCCGTAGAACACGCCCATGGCCGCACCGCCGATCAGGACCGAGACGAGAAGGATGAAGGCCAGCTCGCGTCCGTCGATGATCGGTCCGCCGGTCCTCCGCGGGGGCCGCGACATGATGCCGACCTCGGCAGGCTCGTAGGCGAGGGCGAGCGACAGCGTGATCGCTGTGACCATGTTGACCCACAGCACCTGCACCGACGTGAGCGGAAGGGTCAGTCCGAACAGCACGGCGACGAGGATGACGAGCGACTGCGCACCGTTGGTCGGCAGCAGGAACACGATCGACTTGCGGAGGTTGTCGTAGATGCGGCGCCCCTCGGCGATGGCGCTGCGGATCGTGGCGAAGTTGTCGTCGGCCAGGACGAACTCGGCCGCCTCCTTCGTCGCCTCGGTCCCCTTGATCCCCATCGCGATGCCGACGTTGGCGCGCGTCAGGGCGGGCGCGTCGTTGACGCCGTCGCCGGTCATCGCGACGACCTCGCCGTGGGACTGCAGGGCGCGGACGATGCGGATCTTGTGCTCGGGGCTCGTGCGCGCATAGACGTCGACGTCGCGCACGATCTCCTTCAGCTGCTCCTGGCTGAGCGCCTCGAGCTCGGTGCCCGTGAGCACCCGCACGTCGTCGCCCTCGACGAGGCCCATCTCCCGGCCGATCGCGAGTGCCGTGCCCGCATGGTCGCCCGTGATCATCTTCACGCTGATCCCGGCGGCATGGCACTCCGCGATCGCCTCGATGGCCTCCGGCCGCGGAGGATCGACGATCCCCCACAGTCCCAGGAACTCGAGGTCGCGCAGGTCGTCCAGCCCGACGTCGTCCACGTCGGAGCGGACGGGTTTGCGCGCGGCCGCGAGCACGCGGAGGCCCTCCCCGCTCAGCTCGTCGATCACCGCCTCCCAGCGAACGATGTCGAGCGGCTCCGAGCCGGCCGCTCCTCGCTGGGTGAGCGAGCGCTCGAGCAGCCGGTCCGGCGCACCCTTGACGAGGATCGCGCGTGACCCGTCCGCTCCCTCGTTGAGCGTCGCCATGAACTTGTTCGCGGAGTCGAACGGGATGACCGCGACACGCCTGGCGGCGCCGGGGTCGAGACGTCCCTTCATGGCGACGACCTTCAGCGCACCCTCCGTCGGCTCGCCGACGAGCTGCCACCGCCCCTCCTCGCCCCGCACGATGTGGGCGTCGTTGCACAGCGAGGCGACGGCGAGCACCGCGGTAAGGTCGCCGCGCGCCGACGCGCCACCTGCCGGGCGGATCTCGCCCTTCGGCTCGTAGCCGAGCCCCGTCACGTCGTACCGGGCGAGCGGCGTGACGATCCGCCGGACGGTCATCTCGTTCTTCGTGAGGGTTCCGGTCTTGTCCGAGCACACCGTCGTCACCGAGCCGAGGGCCTCGACGGCGGGGAGCTTGCGCGTGATCGCGTTCCGGCGTGCCATCTGCTGCACGCCGAGCGCGAGCGTGATCGTCACGAGCGCCGGCAGGCCCTCGGGGATCGCGGCGACGGCGAACCCGATCGCCGCCGAGACGAGCTCGTCGAACGGCATCTGATGGAGGAACCGGCCGATGAGGAGCATGGCGGCGGCCATCCCGAGGATCACCACGGTGAGGACGCGTCCGAAGTCGTCGAGCTGCCTCGTGAGGGGCGTCGCGAGCGTGCCCGCCTCGTCGGCCAGACTCTGGATCTTGCCGATCTCGGTGTCGGCGCCCGTCGCGGTGACGATCCCGCGTCCCTGCCCCGCCGACACGATCGTCCCCGAGAACGCCATGGAGGAGCGGTCGCCGACGCCCGCGTCCGGGGCGACGGGCTTGTCATCCTTCGACGTCGGCACCGACTCGCCCGTGAGCGCCGACTCGTCCACCCGCAGCTGGAACGCCTGGAAGAGCCGCACATCCGCCGGGACCTTGTCGCCGGGCATGAGACGGATGACGTCGCCCGGCACGAGCTCCGCGGCGGGAACCGTCACCCATCCGCCGTCGCGGCGTGCCGAGGCATCCGCCGACAGCATCCCGCGGATCCCCGCGAGCGCCTTCTCCGCCCGACCCTCCTGGATGTACCCGACGACGGCGTTGATGATCGCGACGGCCATGATGACCCAGAAGTCCAGCCAGTCGCCCATCACCGCCTTGATGACGGCGGCGCCGAGCAGGATGTAGATCAGCGTGTCGTTGAAGTGCGCGAGGAACCGCACGATCGCCGGCTTGCGCGCCGGTTCGGGAAGCTCGTTGCGGCCGGCCACGGCGAGGCGGGCTGCGGCATCCTCCCCCGTCAGTCCTGCGCGATCGGCGTGGAGCTCGCGCACGACCTCGTCCACGTCGAGCGCGAACGGGCGCGCGACGACGAGCTCCGCCTCGGTGACCTGTGCCGGCATCACGACCCCTTCGACAGGGTCAGGCTATGACAGGCAGGCCGCGAACGGCGGGTCGCTACGCCGCGCCGTCGAACATGCTCGTGACCGAGCCGTCCTCGAACACCTCGTGGATCGCGCGGGCCAGCAGCGGCGCGATCGGGAGGATCGTCAGGCTCGCGAAGCGCTTCTCCTCGGGAAGCGGGATGGTGTCGGTCACGACGACCTCGTCGATGGCGGCGCTCTGGAGGCGCTCGGCCGCGGGGTCGCTGAAGATCGGGTGTGTGGCGGCGACGATCACGCGCTCCGCGCCGTTGGCTTTGAGCGCCTCGGCGGCCTTCGCGATCGTGCCGCCGGTGTCGATCATGTCGTCGACGAGGAGGCAGACGCGCCCTTCGACCTGGCCGACGATCTCGTTCACCGTCACCTGGTTCGCGACGTTCGGGTCGCGGCGCTTGTGGATGATCGCCAGCGGCGCGCCGAGGCTGTCGGACCATGTGTCGGCCACCCGCACCCGGCCCGTGTCGGGCGAGACGACCGTGAGCTTCCGCCGGTCTTCGGCCGTGAGGGTCCGCTCGAAGTAGTCCAGCAGGACGGGCTTGGCGAAGAGGTGGTCGACGGGGCCGTCGAAGAAGCCCTGGATCTGGGCGGCGTGCAGGTCGACGCTCATCACCCGGTCGGCGCCGGCTGTGCGAAGCAGGTCGGCGACCAGCCGGGCGCTGATCGGCTCGCGGCCGCGGCCCTTCTTGTCCTGACGGGAGTACGGATAGTACGGAGCGACCACCGTGATGCGCTTGGCCGACGCGCGCTTGGCCGCGTCGAGCATGATGAGCGTCTCCATGAGCCACTCGTTGACGGGCGGCCCGAAGCTCTGGATGAGGAAGAAGTCGCAGCCGCGGATCGAGACCTCGAAGCGCGTCAGGATCTCGCCCGATGCGAACGTGCGGTACTCCGTGGGCACGAGCTGCGTGCCGAGCGCGTCGGCGACATCGGACGCGAGGTCGGGATGCGAGCGCCCCGAGACGACGACGAGGCGCTTCTTGGTCTTGGCGACGAGGCCGGGGGCGATGTCGTTCTCGCGGTCGAGATCAACCGTCTTCTTCTTGCGACCCATCGCCCGCTTCCTGTGCGGACCGAGCCCGGGCGGCCGCCTCGGCCGCTCCCGTCCCCGGTCGGTTCTTCTCGACCCACCCCTCGACGTTGCGCTGAGGAGCGACGCTCAATGCCAGGGCTCCAGGCGGAACATCCTTGCGGATCACCGCGCCGGCACCGGTCTTGGCACCGTCTCCGATCCTAACGGGCGCGACGAAGACGTTGTGCGACCCGGAGTGCACCTCGTCGCCGATCTCGGTGCGGTGCTTGGTCAGGTCGTCGTAGTTGGCGGTGATCGCTCCGGCCCCGAGATTCACGCCGCGACCGATGTCGGTGTCGCCGATGTACGACAGGTGCGGCACCTTGCTCGCCTCGCCGATGGTGGAGTTCTTCGTCTCGACGAACGTGCCGATCTTGCCCCGGGCCCCCAGCACCGTGTTGGGGCGCAGGTAGGAGAACGGGCCGACGTTCGCTCCGGCGCCGATGACCGCCAGGGTGGCATCGCTCCGGCGGACGACGGCGTTCTCGCCGACCTCGCAGTCCACCAGGCTGGTGTCGGGGCCGATCGTCGCGCCGGCGTCGACGACGGTGGCCCGGAGGATGTGCGTGTTCGGGAGGATCGTCACGTCGGGCGCGAGCCTCGCGGTGACATCGATCCACGTGGTCGCGGGGTCGAGCACGGTGACACCGGCCAGCTGCCACTCGCGGACGGTCCGGGCGTTCAGCGTGCGGGCCGCCTCCGACAGCTGGACCCGGTCGTTCACCCCGAGCGCAGCGGAGGCATCCGGCGCCTGGGAGACCGCGACGGGGAGGCGGGAATCGTGCAGGAGGCCGACGACGTCGGTGAGGTACTTCTCCCCCTGCGCGTTCGCGGTGCCCACGAGGGTGATGTGCGCGCGAAGCTCGGGCGCACGGAAGACGTACACACCGACATTGATCTCGGTGACGGATGCCTCGGCATCCGTCGCGTCCTTCTGCTCCACGATGCGCTCGAGGTCGCCCGACGCGCCGCGGATGACCCGCCCATACCCCGTCGCGTCGTCGACCACGGCGCTCATGAGCGTGACGGCCGCGCCCGACGAACGGTGGGCGTCGACGAGCGCCGCGAGCGCGTCGACGTCCAGGAGCGGCACGTCCCCGCTCAGGACGAGGACGTCTCCGGCGAAGTCGCCCAGCTGCGCGAGGGCCACCTCGACAGCGCGGCCCGTGCCCGGGATCTCGTCCTGGTCGACGACGACGGCGTCGGGCGCGGTCTCCTGCACGGCGGCCGCGACCAGGTCGCGCTCATGGCGCACCACGACGAGGATGCTCGTCGGGGCGAGACTGCGGGCGGTGGCGAGGACATGGCCCACGAGCGGACGGCCGCCGATGTGGTGGAGCACCTTCGGGAGGGACGACTTCATGCGCGTCCCCTGACCGGCCGCGAGGACGATCACGGCGAGCGGGGTGCCGGCGTTGCTGTCAGACATGCTCCGCCGCCAGGACTCGAACCTGGACCTCACAGCTCCAAAGGCTGTCGTGCTGCCATTACACTACGGCGGACCATCCCCGACGCGGGCGCCGGAGCCTCGACAAGTCTGCCAGCCCCCGCGCGCCGTCCGGAACCGGCGACGGCAGGGCGGAGGCCGGCACGGCTCGATAATGGAGGGATGGCACACGAGGCGGACGAGGTCGATCGCATCGTCGAGGCGTGGACCCTGCAGCGCCCCGACCTCGACTTCTCGCCGCTGGAAGTGCTCTCTCGCGTCGACCGGCTCTCGCGGCACCTCGACCGCGCTCGGCGCGACGCCTTCCGCCGGAGCGACCTCGAGCCGTGGGAATGGGACGTCCTGTCGGCCCTCCGGCGCGCGGGTGAGCCGTTCCAGCTGAGCCCGAAGCAGCTGCTGCAGCAGACGCTGGTGTCCAGCGGCACGATGACCAACCGCATCGACCGCCTCGTCGGGCGCCGGCTCGTACGACGCGAGCAGGACCCCGACGACGGGCGCAGCATCCTGGTGATCCTCACGGAGGACGGCCGGACGCGGGTGGATGCCGCGATCACGCGTCTCGTCGACGCGGAGGCGCTGCTGCTGTCGGGGCTGTCACGCGCCGACCGCGAGCGGATCGCTGGGCTCCTGCGCAAGCTGAGCCTCGGCTTCGACACGAGCGGCGCGCTCTGATGGCCCATCTGCTCGGCGCCGAAGCGCTGCACCTCGAGTTCCCGACGAGGATCGTCTTCGACTCGGTGTCGCTGGGTGTGGACGAGGGCGACCGGATCGGCATCGTCGGCCGCAACGGCGACGGCAAGTCCAGTCTGCTGGCGATGCTCGCCGGGAGGCTCGAGCCGGACGGGGGCCGCGTCACGGTCCGCGGCGGGGTGCACGTCGGCGTGCTCGACCAGGGCGACACCCTCGACGACACGCACACGATCCGCGAGGCCGTCGTCGGCGACACCGCCGCCCACGAGTGGGCCGGCGACGCCCGCGTCCGGGAGGTCATCGCCGGTCTCCTCGGCGACCTCGAGTGGGAGGGCCCGATCGCACCGCTCTCGGGGGGCCAGCGGCGCCGCGTCGCGCTCGCGCAGCTCCTCGTCGGCGACTGGGACGTGCTCGCCCTCGACGAGCCCACGAACCACCTCGACGTCGAGGCCATCGCGTGGCTGGCCGGGCACCTCAAGACGCGGTGGAGCCGTGGATCGGGGGCGCTCCTCGTCGTCACGCACGACCGCTGGTTCCTCGACGAGGTCTGCACGACGACCTGGGAGGTCCACGACCGCGTCGTGGAGCCCTTCGACGGAGGGTACGCGGCCTACATCCTGCAGCGCGTCGAGCGCGACCGGCAGGCCGCGTCGATCGAGGCGCGCCGGCAGAATCTCGCGCGCAAGGAGCTCGCGTGGCTCCGCCGCGGAGCCCCCGCGCGGACCTCGAAGCCGAAGTTCCGCATCGACGCCGCGAACGCCCTCATCGCCGACGTGCCCGAGATCCGCGACAAGGTCGCTCTGCAGTCGCTCGCCGTGTCGCGTCTCGGCAAGGACGTCGTCGATCTGCTGGACGCGTCGGTCTCGTACCCTGCCACCGGCTCTGGCCCGGGGAAGCACGTCATCCGCGATGTGGAGTGGCGCCTCGCGCCCGGCGAGCGCACCGGAATCCTCGGCGTCAACGGCGCCGGCAAGTCGACGCTCCTGGGGCTCATCGCCGGCACGGTGGAGCCGACGTCCGGGCGGGTCAAGCGCGGCAAGACGGTTCACGTGGCGACGCTCACGCAGCGTCTGGACGACCTCGACCCGTTCCTCGACGAGCCGGTGCGCGTCGTCATCTCACGGCTGCGGACCAGCTACGTCTTCGGAAGCGGGTCGAAGGCCCAGGAGCTCACCCCCGGCCAGCTCCTGGAGCGCATGGGCTTCCAGTCCGCACAGCTGTCGACCCCCGTGAAGGACCTCTCGGGCGGGCAGCAGCGGCGGCTCCAGCTGCTGCTGATCCTCCTCGAGCAGCCGAACGTCCTCATCCTCGACGAGCCGACGAACGACCTCGACACCGACATGCTCGCGGCCCTCGAAGACCTGCTGGACTCGTGGCCGGGGACGCTCCTCGTCGTTTCGCACGACCGCTACTTCCTCGAGCGCGTGACCGACCAGCAGTACGCCCTCTTCGACGGCCACCTGCGCCATCTTCCCGGCGGCGTCGAGGAGTACCTGCGCCTGCGCGCGGCCCAGAGGGCGCGGGCGGTCTCCACCGCTCCTCCCCGCGACGCCGGCGAACCGCGCGGAGGCTCCGGCCGCGCGGGCGCGGCCGAGGCATCCGTCGCCCTCTCCGGCGCGGAGCGCCGCTCCGCCGAGAAGGAGCTCGCGTCCATCGACCGGCGCCTGGAGCGACTTCAGGGCGACCTCGACGGCATCGATGTGCGTCTGGCCGACAGCCACGACGACTACGAGGCGCTCCTGGACCTGCAGCGCCGCCGCGGGGATGTGACGGAGGAAGTCGCGCAGCTCGAGGAGCGCTGGCTCGAGCTCAGCGAGTCCCTCGAGGCCTGACACGCCCCCGGCGCGCGAGGCCGGCCGACGCCGTCGCGCGGGTCGAGCGCGAGCGCCACACTTTCCTGCGAGCGCCACACCGATCGCTGTCGCGGTCGCAGGAAAGTGTCGCGCTCGCTACGGGCCCCCGATGACCGGCGACGGCCGCGGGCGGGTCAGTCCGCGGGCAGCAGCCCGAGCTCACGGAACGCGCGCCGGTAGATGTCGCGGAGCACGTCCTGCTTGCGGGCGTTGTAGGCCATGACGTGCTCGCCCCGTCGGTTCGAGGCCGCCGCGGCGGCCCGCTTCACCTCCGCATAGCGCTCCCGGTCGTCCGGGTGCGCCCGCAGCCAGTCGCGGAAGAGGAGGTGGCGCGCCGCTTCGGCGCAGTCCGGCGGGAAGACGTGGAGGTTGGCTCGCGGGTCGGCCGCGACGAGGCAGCGGTGCTCGTACCACCAGGGCTCGCGAACCGTGAGGACGAACCCGGCGGCCTCCAGAGCCGGCACATAGCCCGGCTCGTCGCCGGGGTCGGCGACGACGAGGTCGATGTCGATGACCGGCTTGGCCGGAAGCCCGGGCACCGACGTCGAGCCGACGTGCGCGATCGAGAGCGCCGTGTCGCCGAGGGCGTTGCGGATGCGGTCGCGCAGGCTCTCGTAGCGGGCCGGCCACGCGGGGTCGGCCTCGGCGATGACGATGTCGGATGCCGGCTCCCGGCCGTCGACCCAGGGCGTCAGGCCCGGCGGGGGCGGCGCGTCGGCGAACCGGACGATCTCGGCGGCATCCACCATGGCCACTCCTGCGCGATCAGTACCAGAAGCTCAGGCGCGCGGTCTCGGGCCACGCGAAGACAGCGGCTGCGGCGAGCGCGTCGGCGGGCGCCCTGTCCGCCGGCGCCGGCGCGTCGCCGGAAGCGCGCACGGGAACGACCTCCGCCCGCCCGGCGGCGACGAGGGTGAGAAGCGAGACCGAGCCGAGATACACCGCCGACAGCTCCGCGACGCCGAGGCGCACGGTCGGCGCGCCGGGGTCGGATCCGTCCCACGTCTCGACCGAGGCCGCGCCGTCTTCCCCGACGCGCAGCAGCCACCGGCCCTCGCCGAAGCCGATCGGATCCGACACGTCGAGCGCGACCACCCCCGGCGCCGCATAGCGTCGCCCGCTCAGCGCCGCGGGCACGTCGAGGATCCGCACATACTGGTGGTCCTGCACGGTCAGGGTCGCGGCCCGGCGGTCGCCGATCATCCACAGCAGCGGCTCGTCGACGGCGAGCTCCGACGCGGTGAGCTCGCCGACCAGGTCGAGTTCGAGAAGGAACCGCCACAGCGCCGCGTAGGCGTCTGCCGTCTCGGCGACGAGCCGGTGCACACCGACCTTGGACCGGGCGAAGTCGTCGTGGTTCTCGCGGTAGGCGTAGAGGGCTGCACCGCGCACCGCTCCCCCGGGCTCGGTGTACTGCACAGCGCGAAGCCTCTCGGGGTGCTCCGCGTCGGGCCGGGTGCCCGCGAACCGGTCCCAGTGCCCGTCCGGCATCTCGATCTCACCCGCCGTCCGCAGGCGCACGGCATCGAACAGCCCGGGAGCGAGCTCTCGGAACCGCTCGCGCGAGATGAAGTCGACGCGCCCGTCCGGGCGCGGGCCGGCCCATCGGGCACGAGGCACGTCGACCCGGATGCGGCCGCTCATCGCCGCGGGGGCGAAGCCGAACCGCCCGTAGATCGTCGATTCGCTCACCGTCAGGATCGCCACGGGGATGCCGAGCTCGGCGGCGCGGCGCAGCTCGCCCTCCATCATCGAGCGGAGGATGCCTCGCCGGCGATGCGTCGGGGCGACGGTCACCGAGCTGATGGCGACGGAGGGGATGCCGAGGCCGCCGGGCACCGAGAGCTCGGCGACCCAGGAGGCGAAGGTGGCGACGGGACGCTCCGGGTCGGGCGACGCTGCGTCGAAGACCCCCACGAGCCGGCGCTGGCCGAGCCGATCGAGGCCGGCCTGCAGCTGTTCGTCGTTGCGCTCGCCGTCGAGAAAGCCCCGGGCGACCGCCTGGAGCCACGCCCGGAAGCCGTCCGCATCGCCGTTCGCGACCAGCCGGAGCTCGAGTCCCTGATCGGCGAGCGCGCCGCGTGCCGCGTCGTCGATCGGGCCGTCGTGGTGCTGCGCGGCGAGTGGGCTCGGCATATCTTCTCCTTCGGATCCGGCCGGTCGTGGGATGCCCCGACTCAGAGCGCGCGCGCTCCGGCGACCGGGCCGTGCACGTGCAGGGCGGGGTACCCCGCGGCGGCGAGGGTCACCTGAAGCTCGAGCGCCGCCTCGGGACCCGCCGTCAGGAAGGCGAGGGTCGGTCCCGACCCCGAGACGATGCCGGCGAGGGCGCCGGACTCCTCCCCGAGCTCGAGGGCGTCCCGCAGGGCGGGCCGCAGCGACAGGGCGGCAGGCTGGAGGTCGTTGCGCACGTGCTCCGCGAGGGCCGCGGCATCCCCCGCCCGCAGGGCCTGCAGGACGGCGGGGTCGACGGCGAGCCTGCGGCGCGGTGGTGAGATGTCGGGCGCCTGCTCCTCTCGCAGGCGGTCGAGGTGGCGGTACACCTCGGGGGTCGCCAGGCCCTCCTCCTCGGAGGGCAGCAGCACCCAGTCGAAGCGCCCCTTCGCGAGCGCCGGGCTCAGCTGGTCGCCGCGACCGGTCCCGATCGCGGTGCCCCCGAGCAGCGAGAACGGAACGTCCGCTCCGAGTCGCGAGGCGAGATTCTGCAGCTCGTGGATCCCGAGGTCGGTGCCCCACAGCAGATCGCACGCGACGAGGGCGGCTGCGGCATCCGCGGATCCCCCGCCCATGCCCCCCGCCACCGGCACGTGCTTGATGATCTCGAGGTGCACGCCGCCGTCGTAGCCCGAGCGCTGCGCGAGCATGCGCGCCGCCCTGAGAGCGAGGTTGCGGTCGTCGGCGGGCACCCCCGAGACGTCCACCGTGCCGCTCACCCGGATGGTGAAGTCGTCGCCGGACTCGGCCCACACGTCCTCGTAGAGCGAGACCGCCTGGTAGGCCGAGGCCACGTCGTGGTAGCCGTCGTCCTGCACGTCGCCGACCTCGAAGAACAGGTTGATCTTCCCGGGCGCGCGGACGTGGACGCGATCGACGACGGCGGCGTCGCTCACCGGTCTCCCGACTCCGCCCACACATCGGCGCCGGCGGCGTCGGCGAGCGCGTCGATCTGCTCCAGCTCCTCGGTCGTGAAGCCGGGGCCGGAGAGGGCGGCGAGGTTCTCGTCCAGCTGTTCGGTCGTCGAGGCGCCGATGAGGGCCGAGGTCACCACCGGGTCGCGCAGGACCCACTGCAGGGCGAGCTGAGCGAGCGTCTGCCCGCGCTCCTTCGCGATGACGTCGAGGCCGCGAAGCGACGCGAGGGCCTGATCGGTGAGCCGGCGGCCGCCGAGCGACCAGCGGTCCTGCGCGCGCTCGGCGGTGCCGTCTCCGAGGTACTTGCTCGTCAGGAGGCCCTGCTGCAGCGGCGTGAAGGCGATCGCCCCCATCCCCTCCTGCTTCAGGACCCCGGTGAGCCCGTCCTCGACCCAGCGGTTGAGGATGGAGTAGGAGGGCTGGTGGATGACGAGGGGCGTCCCCATGCTCCGCGCGATCGCCGCGGCCACCGCCGTCCGCTCGGCGCTGTAGGACGAGATGCCCACGTACAGGGCCTTGCCCTGCCGCACGAGGGTGTCGAGGGCGCCGATGGTCTCCTCCAGCGGCACGTCCGGGTCGTAGCGGTGGGAGTAGAAAATGTCGACGTAGTCGACGCCCATGCGCCGGAGGGACTGCTCCGCGCTTGCCAGAAGGTACTTCCGGGAGCCGCCGTTGGCGTAGGGGCCCTCCCACATGTCGTAGCCGGCTTTGGACGAGATGATCAGCTCGTCGCGGTAGGGCGCGAAGTCCTCCCGCATCATGCGACCGAAGTTGATCTCGGCGGAGCCGTAGGGCGGGCCGTAGTTGTTGGCGAGGTCGAAGTGCGTGATGCCGATGTCGAACGCGTGCCGGAGCACTTCGCGCTGGCGGTCGAAGGGGATGTTGTCGCCGAAGTTCCACCACAGTCCGAGCGAGACCGGGGGGAGCAGGAGCCCCGAGGTGCCGACGGGCCGATACTCGAGCCTGTCGTAGCGATCGGGGGCCGCGGCGTACGGGCGGTGGAGATCTCCGCCGCGGGAGCGGTAGCGCGATTCGTCGGTCACGGTTCCGAGGCTAGCGCGCGACGCGCCCCCGCCGGGCAGGCGATCGCGGGCGTATCCCGAGCGCTGCGGTTGTCAAGGGCTGGTGCACGAAACGGGCGCGTAACAACATCTGCATAGGGTGGCAAGGAAGCCACCCCCTTCGCCCCCGCCTTTCCTCGCCCCGTCCATCCCTCGCCACACAGGAGGACGCCATGTCTGCGCTGCCCGCCACCCCTGCCACCCCGGCCCTGTCGGTGCTGCCCGTCGAGCAGCACGTCTGGTCGGGCCTGCTCGCACGCCCCGACGTCGTTCTCGAGCGGGGCGTCCTCCACCTCGTGCACGAGTCGACCACCCCGCAGGATGCGCAGACCGAGGACCTGCTGCTCGTGGCGTCGGCGATCGAGAACGCCGGGGTGGACGTCATCCTCATCCGGCACGATCGCCGCGTCCCGGCCCTCGTCGTGGACGTGGCAGCGCGGGATGCCGCGTTCGAGGCGCTTCGGGCGCTGGGGCGCCACGAGCCGCTGTACGTCAAGAAGACGCGGGGCGAGGCGACGCTCGCCGCCGAGGCCGCCTCGCCGGGCTCCGAGCCGTCGGCATGGCGCGTGTACCGTCCGCGCATCACCCCCTCGGGAAGCGTCCGGTACGGCACGTCGGCCGCCGCGCGCCTGGAGTTCTGGCGCTTCGGCGCCGAGGCGGTCGAAGCGCCGGCCGACAACGTCCTGATGCGCAGGACGACCGCCGCCGACGACGTCGTCTTCGAGGGCGTCACCCGCCTCGGTCGCACGTGGCGCACCGTCGCGGGCATGTTCGATCCGCTCCCCGACGAGTTCACCGAGCCCGTCGACATCGTCTTCTCGTGGGTCGACGGATCGTCGACGGACTTCCAGCGCCAGCGCGCCGCGCGCATGGAGGGGTACGTCGTGGGCGAGGGCGACGACGGCCCCGCACGGTACCGCCACGTCGACGAGCTGCGGTACGCCCTCCGCAGCGTCCACATGTACGCCCCCTGGGTGCGACGGATCTTCATCGCGACGGACTCCCCGGCACCGGCCTGGCTCCTGGACCACCCCAAGGTCACCGTCGTGCGGAGCGAGGAGTTCTTCGCCGACCCGACGGTGCTTCCCACGCACAACTCCCACGCCGTCGAGGCGCAGCTGCACCGCATCGACGGCCTCGCCGAGCACTTCCTCTACTCGAACGACGACATGTTCTTCGGCCGGCCCGTGGAGCCCGAGATGTTCTTCACGCCGGCCGGGGTTAGCCAGTTCGTCGAATGCGAGGTGCGCATCGGCGCGGGCCCGACCGCGACGCACCGCAGCGGGCACGACAACGCCCTTCGGGTCAACCGCGCGCTCCTGCGCGAGCGCTTCGGGCGCACCATCGTGCGCGACCTGGAGCACTGCGCCGCGCCGCTGCGCCGCAGCGTCGTCGCGGAGCTGGAGAAGGCGTTCCCGGAGGACTTCGCGCGGACGGCGGCGTCGCGCTTCCGCTCGGCGAGCGACATCTCGGTGACCAACTGCCTGTACCACTACTACGCGCTCATGACCGGTCGTGCCATCGCGACGCACCGCCCCCGGGTGCGCTACGTGCAGACCACGATGGCGAAGTCGCTGCGGCGGATGGAGGCCCTCGCAGAGCGGCGGGACGTCGACATGTTCTGCCTCAACGACGGCGGCGAGACCGAGATCCCCGAAGAGGTCCGGGTCGCGGCCCTGCGCGAGGCGCTGGAGAAGATGTTCCCCGTACGCGCCCCGTGGGAGCGCGCGGAGCTCAGCGAAGAACAGGCAGCGGCTCGGTCGGCGCATCCTTCGGCACGTCGCTGAAGCGCACCGGCGCTCTCGGCGGGACCGGTTCGATGCCCGCGACGACGAGCCGGCGCCGCGCCTCGGCGGCGTCGATGTGCTCGAGCGGCAGCGGCGCGTCGACGGGCACGACGGAGTGGACGACGGTGGCGTCGTAGACGTGGACGAGGTTGAACGACTGCGCGCCGTCCTGGGGGCGCGTGCCGCCGGCCGGCACCGTGAGGTCCTGCGTGTAGCAGGTCGCCGAGGCCACCGACACGGGGATCCCGGCGAACGTGGCGAACGTCGAGTAGTGCAGGTGGCCCGCGACGATGGCGCGCACATCGCTGCCTCGGAGCACGTGCGCGAGCCTGGCCTGGTCGCGGAGCTCGACGCTCGCGGCGAGCGGGAGGACGCTCGGGACGGGCGGATGGTGCATGGCGAGGATCGTCCCGAGCGGAGCCGGCGTCGCGAGCACCCCACGCAGCCACTCGAGCTGCGCGTCGTCGAGCTCGCCGTGGTGGGCGCCCGGCACCGTCGAGTCGAGCGTCACCAGCCGCAGGCCGTCGAGCTCGTCGACGCGGTCGTGGGGCACCAGCGGGTCGGTGCGGACGTCGTCGAGCAGCCGCGAGCGGAACGCCCCGCGGTCGTCGTGATTGCCCATGACCCAGAAGAGCCTCGCACCGAGACCCGCGGCGAAGGGCTCGACGAGCGCGCGGATCGCCTCGTAGGCCTCGGCCTCGCCCCAGTCCGCGAGGTCGCCGGTGACGACGACGGCGTCGGGACGGACGCCGGATGCCTCGACCGCGGCGAGCGCCTGCGCGAGGCGCTCGGCGGAGTCGACGCGGTCGAAGAGCCGGGAGCCGGCGGCACGCAGGTGCGTGTCGCTCAGGTGGAGCAGGATCCGCTCGGGCGCCGGATACTCCGCGGTGCGCATCGCCTTCTCTTCCGATCGGACGCGGGGAGGTGATCCCCGCCTGCGCCCGGTCGGACGCCTGCCGGAGATGTTACGCGCGGCTGCTCCTCCGCCCGGGGAACGCGGCGTGAATGTCGGGGAAACACCTACGTGATGCCCAGGTGGCTCCGACCCGCGGCGCTCCAGCGGTCAGGCTCGCGCGATGCGCACGAAGTCGTCGATCGACAGCTGCTCCCCGCGCGCGGTGGGTGCGACCCCTGCCCTCTCGAGGACGAGGGACGCCTCGGCCGCCGTGCCGCCGAGCACAGGGGTGAGCGCCTGACGCAGCATCTTCCGGCGCTGCTGGAACGCGGCATCCACGATCTGGAACGTGCGACGGCGCTCCGCCTCGGACCCGCGCGCCTCGGGGGCGCGGTCGAACGCGACGAGGACGCTGTCGACGTTCGGCACGGGCCAGAACACCTGCCGCGACACCGTCCCGGCCAGGCGCCACGGCCCGTACCAGGCTGCCTTGACGCTCGGCGCTCCGTAGACCTTCGATCCTGGAGGAGCGGCGAGCCGCTCCCCCACCTCGGCCTGCACCATGACCACTCCGCGATCGAGCAGCGGGAAGGTCTCGAGGAAGTGCAGCAGGACCGGCACGCTGACGTTGTACGGGAGATTGGCCACGAGCACCGTCGGATCGCCCGGAAGCTCGGTGATCCGCAGCGCATCCGCGTCGACGACCGTGAGCGCTCCGTCCGCGACGCCATGGCGCGCAGCCGTCGCGGGGAGCCTCTCGGCGAGACGATGATCGATCTCGACCGCGGTGACGGATGCCCCCGCCTCGAGGATCGCGAGGGTGAGCGAGCCGAGTCCCGGCCCCACCTCGACCACGCGGTCGCCGGGCGCGACGCGGGCCGCGTGCACGATCTTGCGCACCGTGTTGGCGTCGACCACGAAGTTCTGCCCCAGCTTCTTGGTCGGCGTGACGTCGAGCTCGGCCGCGAGCGCGCGGATCTCGGCGGCGCCGAGCAGCTGGACCGGCATGGAGCCTCCTTCGTCCCAGCCAGCGTAGCGACGCAACCGCTTGACAGCCGCCACGCCCGAGGGGAAGTGTGGGGGCCCTGGCCGATCGGCGAGGGCGCCGAGGCCCTCAGCCGAGGAGGCACCGATGAGTTCATCCGCCGCATCTGGATCCCACGTCTCCGTTCCTCTCGCGCGTGTCGTCCTGGTCGCCGCGACGGCGGCGCTCGGCGGCTTCCTCTTCGGCTTCGACACGGCTGTCATCAACGGCGCCGTGAGCGCGATCGGCGAGCAGTTCCAGACCGGTCCGGTCCTGCTCGGCTTCGCCGTGGCATCCGCCCTCATCGGCTGCGCGATCGGAGCGTGGTTCGCCGGCCGCATCGCGGACCGCTACGGCCGCATCCGCGTCATGGTCATCGCGGCGATCCTGTTCGTGCTGAGCGCCCTCGGCTGCGGCCTCGCCTTCACGGTGTGGGACCTGTCGTTCTGGCGCATCGTCGGCGGACTGGGCGTCGGCGCGGCGTCGGTCATCGCCCCCGCCTACATCGCGGAGGTCTCGCCGCCGGTCTACCGCGGACGCCTCGGGTCGCTCCAGCAGCTGGCGATCGTCACCGGCATCTTCGTCGCGCTGCTGACGGACGCGGGCATCGTCGCCGTCGCGGGGAGCTCGACCGCGCCGTGGCTGCTCGGACTGGAGGCCTGGCGGTGGATGTTCCTGTCGGAGCTGGTCCCCGCGGTCATCTACGGCGTCCTCGCCTTCACGATCCCCGAGTCGCCTCGGTACCTCATCGCCCGCGGCGAGATGGGCCGCGCCAAGGAGGTCCTCACCCGATACGTCGGCGGCGACGTCGAGAAGACATCGACCGACATCCTCAAGACCGTCCAGGGCAAGTCGGATCGGCCGCGTTTCGCGATCCTCCGCGGATCGACGTTCGGGCTGCTGCCGATCGTGTGGATCGGGATCGGGCTGTCGGTGCTGCAGCAGTTCACCGGCATCAACGTCATCTTCTACTACTCGTCGACCCTCTGGCAGGCGGTGGGCTTCACCGAGCAGGACTCGCTCACGATCACCGTCATCACGTCGGTGACGAACATCGTGACGACGATCATCGCGATCCTCCTCATCGACCGCGTGGGACGCAGGCCCCTCCTCCTCGTCGGTGCGATGGGCCAGTTCGTCTGCCTCGCGGTCCTGACCTTCATCTTCGCGACGGCTCCGATCGAGAACGGGGAGCCCGTCCTGCAGGGCGCCGCCGGGACGACCGCCCTCATCGCGGCGAACCTCTATGTCGTCTTCTTCGGCGCCTCGTGGGGACCGGTCGTCTGGGTGCTCCTCGGTGAGATGTTCAGCAACAAGATCCGCGCCGTCGCCCTGTCGGTGGCCGCCGCCGCGCAGTGGGCGGCCAACTTCGTCATCTCCACGACCTTCCCGGCGCTGGCCGCGGTCGGACTGGGCCTGGCGTACGGGATCTACACCTTCTTCGCGTTCGCGGCCATCTTCTTCGTGCTCCGCTTCGTCCGAGAGACGAAGGGGCGCACGCTCGAATCGATGCTCGACACGCCGGCGTCGGCACGCGCGCGAGCGTCCGGGGACGCCTGAGCCCGGCCGGCGCCCGCCCGGGATCGCACGGACGACGGTGCGGTGGATGCCCCGGCCGCGGTTCGTGCGATCTCGATCCGCGGCGGCGCCGCGACGTCGCACGGGATCACGGCGTTCTAGGATGATCGGATGCCTTCGCTCGGCGACATGATCGCGCCCCGGCGCCTCGGCCGGGACTTCCGCTGGCTGCTGGCGTCGTCGTGGACGAGCAACCTCGGCGACGGCATCGCCCTGGCTGCGGCGCCGCTGCTCATCGCGTCGCTGACCTCCTCGCCGATCCTCGTCGCCGCCGGTGCGATGATGCAGTTCCTGCCCTGGCTGCTCTTCGGCCTTCTCGCCGGGGCCGTGGCCGATCACCACGACCGCAGGCGCCTCGTGATGCTCGCCAACGCCCTGCGCGGGGTCGTCGTCCTCGCACTCGTGATCTTCCTGATCACGGGGCTCGCCACCGTGTGGCTGGTGCTCGTCGTCTCGTTCCTGTACGGGACGGCCGAGGTGTTCGCCGATTCGGCGGGCACCACGCTGCTGCCCATGCTGGTCCGGCCCGCCGACCTCGGCATCGGCAACGCGCGCATGCAGGCCGGATTCCTCGTCGCGAATCAGCTCGCGGGCCCGCCGCTCGGCGCGTTCCTGTTCGCCCTCGGCTCGTTCTGGCCGTTCGTCCTGCAGGTGCTCTGCGTCGCGCTGGCCGTGCTGCTCATTTCCCGCATCGCGCGGACACCCGTGCCGGAGCATCCCGGCCCCTCCTCTAGCTCCACGACGCACGCGATCCGCGAGGGCCTGCGCTGGCTCCGTCACAACGCTCCCGTGCGGACGCTCGTCATCATCATCCTGGTGTTCAACGTCACGTGGGCGGCGCCCTGGGGCGTCCTGGTCCTGTATGCCACCGAGTACCTCGGCATGGGCCCCGTCGGCTACGGCGCGCTCACCACGGCGTCGGCGCTCGGCGGCATCATCGCGGTCTTCAGCTTCGGCTGGCTCGAGCAGCGCGTGTCGTTCTCCACGCTCATGCGCGTGTGCCTCTCGTGCGAGGTGCTCATGCACCTGGGCTTCGCGCTGACCACCTCGCCCATCGTGGCCTTCGTCATCATGTTCGGCTTCGGGCTCTACGCGTTCGTCTGGGCGACGATCTCGACGACCGTCCGTCAGCGGCTCGTCCCGATGCAGCTGCAGGGGCGGATCGCCTCGGTCAACATGGTCGGCGTCTTCGCGGGCCTGGTAGTCGGACAGTTCCTGGGCGGCGTGCTGGCGCAGCTCTTCGGCCTGACCGCCCCCTGGTGGTTCGCCTTCGCCGGCTCCGCGATCACGCTCGCGCTGGTGTGGCGTCCGATCTCGCACATCGCCGCGGCCAAGCCCGTGCTGGACGCCGAGCAGGCCGACGAGGTCGGGGCCGAGGATGAGCCCGGCGCCGGCGGGAAGCCCCTCATCGACTGAGGGCGCGCGCTCGGATCGCGGGAATGTGCGGAATCCACGGATGCCCCGACCCCGAAGCATCCGTCATCGTGCTCGTCTCCGCGGACTGGGTACGCCGCGGCCGTGGGCCGTGCTCAGTCCTCGAACGCGCCGTACACCGCGAGCGTGTTGGCGGCGACCTGCGCGCAGAACTCGTCGAGGTCCACTCCGAGCTCGGCGGCCATGAAGCGCACCGTGACCGGCACGAGGTACGGCGCGTTGGGGCGACCGCGATGCGGCGTCGGCGTGAGGAACGGGGCATCCGTCTCGACCAGGATCCGCTCCCGCGGGATCACCGCGAGCGCGTCCCGCAGGTTCTGCGCGTTCTTGAACGTCACGTTGCCCGCGAACGAGAGGTAGTAGCCGCGCTCCCCCGCGATGCGCGCCATGTCCGCGTCGCCGGAGAAGCAGTGGAACACCGTGCGATCGGGAGCGCCCACCCGCGAGAGCGTCTCGAGCACGGCGTCGTGCGCGTCGCGGTCGTGGATCTGCATGGCGAGGCCGTGCTTGCCGGCGAGCGCGATGTGCGCCTCGAAGCTCTCGAACTGCGCCGGCCGCCCATCCTCGTCGGTGCGGAAGAAGTCCAGCCCCGTCTCGCCGATCGCGCGCACCCGCGGCTGCGCGGCGAGCTCGTCGATGGCCTCGATGGCCTCGCCGAGCCGGCCGGCCGCGGCGTATGCGGGGGCCTCGTTCGGATGGATCGCCACGGCGGCGAGCACGCGGGGATGGGATGCCGCGGCCCACGCCGACCAGCGGCTGGACTCGATGTCGCCGCCGGCCTGGACGACGCCCGCGACGCCGACGTCCTGCGCGCGGGAGAGCTGCTCGTCGAGGGAGAGGCCGAGGCCGTCTTCGATCTCGAGGTGAGCGTGGTTGTCGTAGACCGGCACGGCCAGCGGCTCGGGCGGATCGGGGTAGCTCACGTCGCGCGACCCGTCGTTGTGCCGCGTACGCACGTAGTTGCTCGGGTCGGACACCTGCACAACTCCTTCTATCCGGAAGCCTGAGGGGCGGTGGAGGTCGTTTCGGGGCGGCGGGGCGCGAACGCGAAGGAGTTCGGCGGCCGCCGGATCAGACCGTCTGCTCGACGCGAGGGAAGAGCGGCGCGAGGGCGGTGACGGTGGCGCCGGGGGGAAGGATGCCCCAGCCTCCCGCCTCGCGGATGTGCTGGTCTTCGAGCCGGCCCAGCGTGTCGGCGGCGCCGAGGGCGACCCACAGCTTCCCCGTCGCGATGGGCGTGACGGGAGAAAGCAGCACCGCGAGGGCGCGGAGTCCCTCGGCGGCCGTGTACAGGACGGTGCCCAGGCGCTCGCGCTGGGTGTCGTCCTTCGCGAGCGACCACGGCTCGTTCTCCGTGATGTAGAGATTCAGGGCGTCGACGATCGTCCAGATCGACGCGATCGCCTCGTCGATGCGGAACCGCTCGATCGCGGCGTCCGCGGCGGCCGCGGCATCCCGAACCGTCTGCTGGATGCCGAGATCGGCCTGCAGGTACTCGCCTGCGGGCGGCACCACGCCCGCGAAGTAGCGATCGATCATCGCGGTCGTGCGCGACGCGAGGTTGCCGAAGCCGTTGGCGAGCTCCGCCTGGTAGCGCGCCGAGAGGTCCTCCCACGAGAACGAGCCGTCCTGGCCGAACGCGATCGCCGACAGGAAGTAGAAGCGGTACGCGTCCGAGCCGAAGACGTCGGTGATCTCGGTCGGCGCGATGCCGGTGAGCTTCGACTTCGACATCTTCTCGCCGCCGACGAGCAGCCATCCGTGCGCGAACACGCCGCGCGGCACGTCCACGCCCGCCGCCAGGAGCATCGCGGGCCAGATCACGGCGTGGAACCGCAGGATGTCCTTCCCGACGACGTGGTACGCCGGCCAGCGCCGGGCGAACTCCTCCGGGTCCGATCCGTAGCCCACCGCGGTGGCGTAGTTGAGCAGCGCGTCGACCCACACGTAGATGACGTGCGACTCGTCCCACGGCACCGTGATGCCCCAGTCGAACGTCGAGCGCGAGATCGAGAGGTCCTTCAGGCCCTGCTTGACGAACGAGACGACCTCGTTGCGCGCCGACTCCGGGCGGATGAAGTCCGGCACCGAGCGGTAGAGCTCGAGCAGCCTGTCCTGGAACTCGCTGAGCTTGAAGAAGTAGTTCTTCTCCTGGAGCAGCTCCAGCGGCTTGGAGTGGATGGCGCAGACCTTGAGCCCCTCGAAGGGGCCTTCGCCGTCGACGATCTCGGACTCCGTCTTGAACTCCTCGCAGCCGACGCAGTACAGCGCCTCGAACTCGCCCGCGTAGATGTAGCCGCGGTCGTAGATGGCCTGCACGAACTGCTTGACGCGCTCCTCGTGGCGGGGCTGCGTCGTGCGGATGAAGTCGTCGTTCGCGACATCGAGCGTCTTCAGCAGCGGTGACCAGGACTCGCTCACGAGCTTGTCCACCCACTCCTGCGGCGTCGCGCCGTTCGCGGAGGCCGCGCGCATCATCTTCTGGCCGTGCTCGTCCGTGCCGGTGAGCATCCAGGTGTCGTCGCCCGCCTGGCGATGCCAGCGGGCGAGGGTGTCCACCGCCACGGTCGTGTACCCGTGGCCGATGTGGGGCACGTCGCTCGGATAGTAGATCGGCGTCGTGATGTAGAAAGAACGGCCGGAAGTCACCGAAGAAGTCTATTTGCGGCGGATGCGTCGCCCGCGCTTGTGACGGCAGCCCCCCGCCGCGCGGGCTGTCCGGCGGGCATCGGTAACAGAGCGGGCACGATCCGACCGGTCACGCTCGCCTTAGCTGGGAAAACCCTGTAGGTTGGCTCGTTCGACTTCCGCGTGACCAACGTCGACTCGAACCAGAGCACCACGGTCTCGCTCGATTCCGCCAACCCCTCGGTCACGTTCACCGACATCGTGCCCGGTGACGACTACACCGTCGAGGAGCTCGGCGAGGACGGCTGGACGAGCACGCTCGTCTGCGACGCCGGCTCAGCGATCCCCGAGAGCGAGGCGTGGCAGTTCACGGCAACGCCCCAGCAGGAGATCGTGTGCGACGCGAACAACGAGGCGAGTCCGGCGAGCGTCGAGCTCGACAAGACGGTCGTCGGCGTCACGGACGTCTTCGAGTGGTCGTTCGACTTCACGATCGACCCGTCCGAGTCAGTCACGCCGGGCGCGACGCAGACCATCAGCGGCGTGGGCGCTTCGACCGAGTCGGCCGTCTGGGAGAACCTCCTGCCCGGTGAGACCTACACGCTGTCCGAGGAGAGCACGCCCGGCTGGCAGGCAGGCATCCTCACCTGCACGGGCCTCGAGGACTCGAACCAGGCTCCGGATGCCGTGACCTTCGTCGCGCAGCCGGGTCAGGTGCTCGAATGCGCCGTGACGAACACGCCGGCTCCGGTCGCGCTCACGGTCACCAAGACCGCGCTCGGCGGGAACGCGACGTTCCAGTTCCTCCTGACCCCGGTCGACCCTGTCGGCGTCGCGATCGTCGGCAATGCGGTCACCGAGGGCGGCACGGGCATCGCGACGTTCGAGGGCCTCACGCCCGGGGCCACGTACTCGCTCGGCGAGCGCGAGATCCCGGGCTGGCTGCAGGACGCCTTCACGTGCACCGTGACGCACGTCGGCGGCGAGCCGGAGGCGATCGACCTCGCGGGCTTCACCGTCGAGCCCGGTGACGCGATCGCCTGTGCGGCGGAGAACCGCATCGTCAACGCGCCCCTCGAACTGGCCAAGACCGTCTCCGGATCCCCGGTACGTCAGTCGGACGGGACCTACGTCGTGAACTACGTCATCACGGTGTGGAACCCGGGCCCGCTGGCGGACGTCTACGACCTCGATGACGCACTCGACTTCGGCACCGGCATCGGCGTCGTGAGCGCGACGGCGACCTCCGCCGACGGCGTGCCCGTCGACGCGTCGTGGAACGGTACGACGACGGTCCGTATCGCGACGGCCGTCGCGATCGGCGCCGAGGTCACCCACTCGTACAACATCGCCGTGCGGGTCACCGTTCCGCCGATGATCACGACCGACAACGCCGACTGCTCGGGCGCACCCGGCGAGGCGACGGGCCTCCTGAACGGTGCGGTGCTGACCTTCGGCGCCACGTCGGTGGAGGCTTCGGCCTGCGCTCCCGTGCCGGCGAGCCTGCCCGCGACGGGTGTCACGCTGAGCGCCCTGTGGGTCGCAATCGCGCTGCTGACCGGCGGAGCCCTGCTGCTGCTGATCCGACGGGTCCGCCGCAGCGCCTGACCCCGCCGCGTCCGACCGGAGGCCATCGTCCGCACACGCGGGCGGTGGCCTCCGCCGTCGTCCCGATCAGCCGCGCGCAGCGAGCGCCGCTTGATAGAGCTCACGCGAGGAATGACCGGTGTGCCCCGATACCTCGGCCGCGGCATCCTTGAGGCGCGTGCCGCCCGCAACGAGCGTCTGCACCTGCGCGACGGCGGCCTCGAAGCCCACCTCGACGGCCGTCGCCCCCTCGACGACGACGACGATCTCGCCCCGCACGCCGCCCTCGGCCCACGCCACGAGGTGGGCGAGTGATCCGCGCGCGATCTCCTCGTGCAGCTTGGTGAGCTCCCGGCACACCGCCGCGCGCCGGTCGGCCCCCAGGGACGACGCCATGTCGGCGAGGGATGCCGCGACCCGCGCGGGCGACTCGAAGAACACCATCGTCCGAGGCTCACGGGCGAGAGCCGCGAGGGCGGCACGCCGCTCCCCCGGCTTGCGAGGCAGGAAGCCCTCGAAGGTGAAGCGATCGGTGGGCAGGCCGGAGACGGCGAGCGCCGTGACGACGGCGCTCGGCCCCGGGATGGCGGTCACGGCGACGCCCGCGGCCGCCGCGGCGGCCACGACCCCGTAGCCCGGGTCGCTCACCGTCGGCATCCCGGCGTCCGAGAGGAGCAGCACGTCGCCGTCGCGGGCGAGTTCGATGAGCTCGGCCGCGCGCTGCTTCTCGTTGTGGTCGTGGAGGGCGACGAGCCGCGGGCGGTTCCGGACGCCCAGCGCGACGAGCAGACGCTGGGTGGTGCGCGTGTCCTCCGCGGCGACGACCGTCGCGGACTCAAGCGCCTCGACCAGGCGGCGCGAGGCATCCCCCAGGTTCCCGATGGGGGTCGCGGCCAGGATGATCACAGGTTCCAGCCTAGGCTTGACGGCGTGACCGCCACCTCCGAGCCGCTGCTCCCGCAGCCCCTTCTGACGGAGGCGCGTCACACCTTCTACGAGCGCTGGCGCGCGCGACTGGACGCCGATCCGCGGGTCCACCGGGTGTGGAGCGTGCTCGCGCCCGTCCTCGTCACGCTGCTCGCCGCCGTGCTGCGCTTCTGGAATCTCGGACACCCGCACGCGATCGTCTTCGACGAGACGTACTACGTGAAGGATGCCTGGAGCCAGTGGAACCTCGGTTACCCGGCGACGTGGCCCGAGAACCCCGACTACGCGTTCGCCGACGGCGGGACCGACCGCTTCACGACCGACCCCGCCTACGTCGTCCATCCCCCGCTCGGCAAGTGGATCATCGGGTTCGGGATGGCGCTGTTCGGCGCGGACTCGTCGTTCGGCTGGCGCTTCTCCGTCGCGCTCCTGGGCACCGCCACGGTGCTCGTCCTGTACTTCCTGGCGCGAGCCCTCGGCGGATCGATCGTCTACGCGACGGTGGCGGCGCTCTTCCTCGCCGTGGACGGTCTCGGCATCGTGCTGAGCCGCGTGAGCATCCTCGACGGCATCCTCACGTTCTTCGTCGTCCTGTCGTTCTGGTTCGTCGTGCTCGACCGACGACGACATCGCGAGCGGCTCGCTCGTGCTGTCGCCCGGTACGGGGGCGACGCGCCGCCGGCGTGGGGCCCGGTGTTCTGGAACCGCCCGTGGCTTCTGGCCGCCGGCGCCGCGATCGGCGCCGCGACGGCGGTGAAGTGGTCAGGGCTCTGGGTGCTCGCGGCGCTGGGCGTCTACCTGATCGTCGACGATGCGCTCGCCCGGCGGAAGGCGGGGATCGCCGCCTGGCCGACGGATGCCGCGCTCCGCCAGGGCCTGGTCACCTTCGTCCTCTTCGTCCCGGCCGCCGTCGCGGTGTACCTGGCGTCCTGGACGGGCTGGTTCGTCACGGACGGCGGCTACGATCGCCATGCCGTCGACGCCGACCCGGCGGCAGGATTCTGGGCGTGGGTACCCCTCCCCCTTCAGAACCTCTGGCACTATCACCAGGCGATCTACGGCTCGAACGTCGCCCTGACCTCCCCGCACAGCTACGCGAGCCCCGCCTGGCAGTGGCCGCTCCTGTTGCGGCCGACCTCGATGTACTACCTGGGCTCTGCCACCGGCGAGAACGGCTGCACGGCGGGAGGCAGCGGCTGCTCCGAGGGCATCACGAGCATCGCCAATCCGCTCCTGTGGTGGGCGGCCGTCATCGCCGTGGTGTACCTCGTCTGGCGCTGCATCGCCAAGCGGAACGGCGGGGACTGGCTCGTGCTGACCGGGATCGTCGCGACCTACGTGCCGTGGCTGCTCTATCCCGACCGCACGATCTTCCAGTTCTACACGATCGTGATCCTGCCGTTCATGCTCCTGGCGCTCACCACGACTCTGCGCGACCTCGCGCAGTTGAAGACGCGGCGCGGATTCGCGCTCGGCAGGTGGGCCACCGGCGTCCTGATCGTCGCCGTGCTGCTCGTCTCGATCTGGTACTTCCCGGTGTGGACGGCCCAGCAGGTGCCGTACGACTTCTGGTACCTGCACTTCAACCGGGCGGGCTGGATCTGAGTCGACCCCGCGTCACGCCGGGGTCGCGGCGGCCGCAGCCCGCGCGGCGGCCGGAAGGGCGTCGAGCACCCGGCCGAGCGCGGCATCGTCGTGCGCCGCGGTGAGGAACCACGCCTCGAAGACGCTCGGCGGCAGCGAGACGCCGGCGTCGAGCATCGCGTGGAAGAACGCCGGGTAGCGCCAGGCATCCTGGTCGCGGGCGTCGGAGTAGTCGCGGACCGCGCCGTCGCGGAACGCGACGGAGAAGAGGCTTCCCGCGTGCGAGACGACGTGCGAAACGCCCTCGGCCGTGAGAGCCTCGCCGAGGGCCATCGAGACGACGGATGCCGCGGCATCCACCCGACGGTAGACCTCGGCGTCCGCGAGGCGCAGCGTCGCGAGACCGGCGGCGACGGCGAGGGGATTGCCGCTCAGCGTCCCCGCCTGATACACGGGACCGAGCGGGGCGAGCAGATCCAGGAGGGCGGCGCGCCCGCCGATTCCGGCGAGCGGCATCCCTCCCCCGATGACCTTGCCGAACGTCACCAGGTCGGGCACCCAGCCCTCGCCCGCGACCTGCTCCAGGCCCCACCATCCGGCGGCTCCGACGCGGAAGCCGGTGAGGACCTCGTCGAGGATGAGCAGCGCGCCCTCGGCACGCACCGTGTCGGCGAGGAAGCGGTTGAATCCGGCGTCGGGGACGAGGACGCCCGCGTTGGCTCCCGCGGCCTCGGTGATGATCGCCGCGATGCGCCCGGAGTGCACCGCGAAGGCCTCTCGGACGGCGTCCCGATCGTTGTACGGGAGGACGAGGGTGAGCGCCGCGATGCCGGCCGGGACCCCCGCCGACCCGGGGAGGCCGAGCGTCGCGACACCCGAACCCGACTCGGCGAGGAGGCCGTCGGAGTGCCCGTGATAGTGGCCGGCGAACTTGATGACGATGTCGCGGCCGGTCGCCCCGCGCGCGATGCGGATCGCCGTCATTGTGGCCTCGGTACCCGTGGAGACGAGGCGGAGCTTCTCGATGCCGGCGATGCCCTCGACGTTCAGCCGGTCGACGACGAGCTCCGCCAGGTCGGTCTCGCCCGGCGTCGAGGCCCCGAACGACAGCCCTCGGGATGCCGCGTCCGAGACGGCCGCGACGACCTCGGGATGCGCATGGCCGAGGAGCGCGGGACCCCACGACGCGACGAGGTCGACGTACTCCCGACCGGTCACATCGGTCACGTGAGGACCGCGCGCGGAGACGATCGACAGGGGCGTGCCGCCCACCGAGCCGAAGGCGCGCACGGGCGAGTTGACGCCGCCCGGGATCACCGCGCGGGCGCGGGCCGCGGCATCCGCGTTCGTCAGCATCATCGTCATGGGTCTGCTCCGTCCCGCCTCGTCAGCGCGCACCGAGGCGTTCGGCCGCCTCGATCGCCCAGTAGGTCAGCACCGCGTCGGCGCCGGCACGCACGATGCTCGTGATGGTCTCGTCGATCGTGCGCTCGCGGTCGATCCAGCCGTTCGCGGCGGCGGCTTCGACCATCGCGTACTCCCCGCTCACCTGGTAGGCCCAGACGGGAACGGGAGACACCGCGGCCGCGTCGGCCAGCACGTCGAGGTACGACATGGCGGGCTTGACCATGACGATGTCGGCGCCCTCGGCGATGTCGAGCGCGACCTCGCGGAGGCCCTCGCGCCGGTTGGCCGCGTCGAGCTGATACGTCCGACGGTCGCCCTGGAGCGACGACTGCACGGCCTCGCGGAACGGGCCGTAGAACGGCGACGCGTACTTCGCGGCGTAGCCGAGGAGGGCGACATCCGGCCGGCCGGCGCCGTCGAGCGCATCGCGGACCGCCGCGACCTGGCCGTCCATCATGCCCGAGAGCCCGAGCAGCGCCGAACCGGCCTCGGCCTGCGCGAGGGCCATGTCGCGGTAGCGCTCGAGCGTCGTGTCGTTGTCCACTCGTCCCCGCTCGTCGAGCACGCCGCAATGCCCGTGGTCGGTGAACTCGTCCAGGCACAGGTCGGTCTGCACGACGAGCGCGTCCCCGACCTCGGCGACGGCGATGCGCGTGGCCGCGTTGAGGATGCCGTCCGGGTCCGTCGCGCCCGACCCCGCCGCGTCCTTGTGCTCAGGCACCCCGAAGAGCATGACTCCGCCGATGCCCGCCTCGGCCGCGCGCTGCAGCTCGGCCTTCACCGTCTCCGTCGTGTGCTGCATCACGCCGGGCATCGACCCGATCGGCACGGCCTCCGACGCGCCCTCGGCCACGAACATCGGCAGGACGAGCTGCGAGGGGTGGACTCGGGTCTCGGCGACCAGCCGGCGCCAGGCGGGTGTCGCCCGGAGGCGACGGGGGCGGGCGGCGGGGAACGCGGCGTCGGGAAGGGACATGGATGCTCCGGTCAGGGGGAAAGGGGCGCGAGCTCGGCCGCGCCCTGCGCGAGGAGCTCGTCGGCGACGCGGTGCGCGAGGTCTGCGGGGGCGTCGGCGTCGGACGGCATCGCGTGCGAGCTCGTGACGTGCGCGCCGCCGTCGGGCCGGTACACCCGCGCGGTCAGGAAGAGGAGTCCGTCGTCGACGAAGGAGCGCGCGCCGATGGGTGCCGCGCAGCCCGCTTCGAGCCGCGCGAGCACGCCGCGCTCCGCCTCTGCCGACCACCGCGTCGCGCGGTGATCCAGGCGGGAGACGAGGTGCTCGTCGCCGGCGCGCGTCTCGACGGCCAGGGCGCCCTGGGCGGGCGCCGTGGGCCAGCGATCGAGGGAGAGGAACTCCGCGACGGCATCGAGCCGGCCGATGCGGTCGAGGCCCGCGGCGGCGAGGATGACGGCATCGAGCGCGCGTACAGGATCGTCGGTCGTCACGCGCTCCAGCCGCGAGTCGATGTTGCCGCGGATGTCGACGAGCACGAGGTCGGGACGGCGGGCGGCGATCTGCGCGCGACGACGCGGGGAGCCCGTGCCGACGCGGGCTCCCTCGGGCAGATCGTCGAGCGCGAGGCTGCCGCGCGAGCACACGACGTCGCGCGCGTCTGCGCGGGGCGGGACGGCGCCGATGGCGAGGCCGTCGGACGGCGCGGTGGGGAGGTCCTTGAACGAGTGGACGACAGCATCCACCTCTCCTGCGCGAAGCGCATCGCGCAGGGCGGTCGCGAACACGCCCGACCCGCCGAGCGATGCCAGTGAGGCCGTGCTGCGGTCGCCCTCCGAGACGATCGGGACGAGCTCCGCGCCGAGGGCGTCGGCGATCGTCCCGGCCTGGGCGCGGGCGAGCGTGCTCGCCCGCGTGCCGATCCGCAGGGTCATCGCCGGATCCGTCCGCACATCACGAGAGCACCTCGGTGAGCTCGTCGGGCGTGATGCGTCGGCCGGTGAAGAAGGGGACCTCTTCGCGCACGTGACGCCGCGCCTCGGTCGCGCGCAGGTGCCGCATGAGGTCGACGAGGTCGGTCACGTCGTCGGCCTCGAGGGCGAGGATCCACTCGTAGTCTCCGAGCGCGAAGCTCGCCACCGTGTTGCTCTGCACCTGCGGGAACTCGCGGCCCATGCGTCCGTGCTCCCCGAGCATCTGGCCGCGCTCTGCCGCCGGCAGGATGTACCACTCGTAGCTGCGGACGAAGGGGTAGACCGTGAGCCAGTCCTTGGGCGCGAGGCCGCGCGCGAAAGCCGGCGCATGGTCACGGCTGAACTCGGCGTCGCGGTGCACGCCGAGCGTGTTCCAGGTCGGCAGGAGCGGCGCGAGCTCGCGCGACCGGCGCAGCGCCCGGAGGGCGGCCTGGAGCCCCTCGGCCGAGTCGCCTACGAGCCACACGAGCACGTCGGCGTCGGCGCGCAGGCCCGACACGTCGTAGATCGCCCGCACCGTCTCGCCGAGCTCGGCGACGACCTCCGCCGCTGCCGGCGCGCCGTCGGGCACGGGGGCGGGGTGCGGGTCGCGGCGGAATACGGCCCACAGGCCGAAGAACCGGGCGGTCTCCGGGGACGAGGAGGGGTCTGTCGTCACGGGCGTCTGCTGCTCGTCGGTCCGATCGGTCACCCCTCCATCCTCTCCCCTGTCGCGGGGACGGGGCGAATTCCTCTCGCCTGCGAGAGTTCCCGCGCGATGCGCTCGGCCTGCGGAATGACCGACGCGAGGCCCGTCCCGGCAGCGGTCTCGCCCACCGAGGGGAGGTCGCCGGGCGGCTCTCCCGCGCCGCGATCCCACGTGTGCTGCGTCGCGTCGAGCACCTCGATCCGGGGATGCCCGAGAAGGATGCCGGCATCGCGCGCCGCCGTCGCGACGGCGTCCTCCGGCACGCCGTCGTAGGAGAGGCGCACGGCGTGCCGCCCGGCCAGCGCCGCAGCGATCCACTCCCACTTCCCGGTGAGATGCGTCAGTGCCCGCGCCCGCACCGCGGGCGCGTCCGCGGCGACGAGCACGCCGGTGCCCCGAGGCGCGCTGTCGAGCGCCGGTGCGTCGACGAGCAGGGTCACGAGCGTCACCCGCCGAGACACGTCGGGCACGGACCCGCTCGCGCGCAGGACGAGTCCCGCGCGGCGACGGCCCGCGACGACGACCGCGTCCGGCTCGACGGAGGTCACCCGGGCGCCGACCTCGATCCGTACGCCGAGGCGACGGCAGTCCGCCTCGAGGGCGTCCACGAGACGGAACATGCCGCCTCGGATGCCGGCGACCTGGGAGCCGGCGGGGGACGCGGCACGGATCGCCCGGACGGCTCCCGCGAGCGAGCCCTGCGCCAGGACCTCGGCGCGCAGGCGCGGGTGCGCGCGCTCGACCGGCAGCGCGTCGGGGCTCACCGAGTGCACGCCGCGGACGACGGGAGCAACGAGCCCTGCCACGACGGCGTCGCCCATCCGCAGCCGCACGAGCTCGCCGAGGGACGCGGCATCCGTCCCCGCCAGGGCGGGCAGGTCGGCGTCGCGAGCGGCCCGCTCGGCGGCGCCGCGTCCGATCGCGTTCACGACGTCGGCGGCGAGCGGCTCTCCGGGGATGCCGAGCAGGCCCGTCGACGGCAGCGGCACGGCGCTGCCGTCGACGCGGTGCAGCCAGGCGGGAGCGGGGTTCGGCGTGACGATGTCGTCGCCGAGACCTAGCTCGGCGAGGAACGCGGCGACGGCACCGCCTCTCGTCGCGAACGACTCGGCGGCCGCGTCGAGGTCGACGCCCCCGATGCGCTGACGCGCGACCTGACCGCCGAGGGCGCCGGACCGCTCGAGCAGGGTCACGGCGAACCCTTCGCGAGCGAGACGGCGCGCGGCGACGAGTCCGCCGACACCACCGCCGACGACGATCGCGTCAGAGGTCATGCACGAGTTCCACGATGCGCGTCAGCACGTCGGGATCGGTGTCGGGCGGCACGCCGTGACCGAGGTTGACGATGTGGGCGGGAGCGTCGGCGCCGCGCGAGACGACGTCGCGCACGTGCGCCTCGACGAGGTCCCACGGACCGGCGAGGAACGCGGGATCGATGTTGCCCTGCAGGGGCAGTCGGCCGCCGAGGCGGTCGTTCGCCTCATCGAGCGGCAGCCGCCAGTCGATGCCGACGACGTCGGCGCCGAGCGGGGGCAGCAGGTCGAGCATCTCGCCCATCCCCAGGCCGAAGTGGATCTTCGGCACGTCCAGCCCTCGCAGCGCGTCGAACGCGCGGCGCGAGTGCGGGGCGACGCGGCGCTGGTAGTCGTTCCGCGACAGCGAACCGGCCCACGAGTCGAAGAGCTGCACGACGCTCGCGCCGGCCTCGACCTGCGTGCGCAGGAACGCGCCCGTCACGTCGGCGCACCAGTTGAGCAGCGTCGCCCACGTCCGGGGGTCGGTGCGCATGAGGGCACGGGCGCGCAGCTGGTCCTTCGACGGCCCACCCTCGATGAGATAGCTCGCGAGAGTGTACGGCGCGCCCCCGAAGCCGACGAGCGGGGTGTCGCCGAGCTCGCGGACGACGATCGAGACGGCCTCCGCGATCGGCTCGAGGGCGTCCGGCTCGATCGGCCGCAGGCGGAGGACGTCGGATGCCGTGCGGATCGGCTCCTCGAGCACGGGCCCACGGCCCGGCACGATCCGCACGTCGACCCCCGCCAGAAGGACCGGCACGACGATGTCGCTGAAGAAGACGGCCGCATCCACGCCGTGCCGGCGCACCGGCTGCAGTGTGATCTCCGCGGCGAGCTCGGGGTCGAGGCACGCGTCGAGCATCTCGGTGCCGGCGCGGCTCGCCCGGTACTCCGGCAGGGAGCGACCGGCCTGACGCATGAACCACACGGGCAGAGTCGAGGGCCGCTCGCCGCGTGCGGCGCGCACCAGCCGGGAGTCGGAGGTGCGGCCGTCGAAGAGCGGATGGGACGTGGGGAGCGCACTCAGAGGCGAAGACACCCTTCCAGGCTAGACTCGATGGGATGTTGTTCTGCCTGACGGCGAACCACCGGAACACCGAGTTCGACGTCCTCGACCGCATATCGAGGGCCGCCGACTCCACCGGAGCCGACGTAGTCGCCGCCCACGATTTCGTGCGCGGCGCCGTCGTGCTGGCCACGTGCAACCGCTTCGAGACGTATCTCGAGCTCGACGACCCCGTGACGGGCGGCGTCGCCCTCGCGCGCGAGGCGGTGCTCGAGGCGGTCGCCGATTCGACGGGAACGGATGCCGCGGCCCTCCGCGATTCGGCCGTCGTCCTGAGCGGAGACGACGTCGTGCGCCACCTGTTCGCCGTGAGCTCGGGCCTGGAGTCGATGGTCGTCGGCGAGGAGGAGATCAGCGGGCAGGTCCAGCGCGCGCTCCGCTCGGCGCGCGACGCCGGCACGAGCAGCACCGAGCTCGAGCAGGCCTTCCAGCGCGCCGCCCGCGCGACCCGCGAGGTGCGGGCGCGCGCCGACCTCGCCGCCGCCGGCCGGTCGCTGGCACGCCTCGCGCTCGACCTCGCCGACTCGCGCGTGACCGACTGGGAGACGATCCCGGTGCTCCTGGTCGGAACGGGGCGGTACGCCCGGACGACGATCGCAGCCCTGCACGCGCGCGGTGCCGCGAACGTGCGGGTCTACTCGGCGACCGGCCGCGCCGCTGCCTTCGCGGCGAAGTACGGGATCCGCGCCGAGAGCGATCTGCGCGACGCGATCGCGGCCGCCGACATCGTCGTCACCTCGACGGCGCGCTACACCGTCGGCCCCGCCGACATCCCCGACGACCGTCCCCGCCTCGTGATCGACCTCGGGCTGCCCCGCAACGTCGAGCCCGCCGTCGGCGAGCTCCCCGGCATCGATCTGCTCGACCTTGAACTGATCGGCCGTCACGCGGCGCTGGCCGAGCTCGGTGCGGGTGCGCACGAGGTCGTCGGCTCCGCCGTCGCGACCTTCAACGCCGAGCGCGCCGCGGCGCCCGCGATCGTCGCGTGGCGCACGCACGTCCAGGCGATCCTCGACCGGGAACTGTCGCGCGTGCGACCCGAGGAGGAGCGCGCGGCGGCGGCGCTGCGGCATCTGGCCGGCGTCCTGTCACACGGGCCGACGATGCGTGCCCGCGAATTCGCCGCGGCGGGCCGGCTCGACGAGTTCGAGCGGGCGCTCGAGACGGTGTTCGGGCTAGAGGTCGCCTCGGCGCTCACGATCGTCGACGACGATCGCGCCGCCGGCTGACCCCGCCCCGTCTCGAACGCCCGCGGCGTTTCGTCTCGCTCCGCTCGCTCAACGACCGCACGGCACATTCGGTCCCCGAGCGAGCGAAGCGAGAGGAGGGGACGACCTCGGACCCCCGAGGAGCTACGGCACGAGATCCGCCGAATCGGTCACCGGGAGGCGACAGGAGAAGTCGCGGCAGTCGTACGCCGTGGGACGGCCCTCCCGCTGCGTCTTGTCGGCGAAGAGCCCGAATCCGGCCGCCGCGAACGCCGACGCCTGCTCCGGCGTCACGACGGCCGTGACATCGGCCTCGAGCCGCCGAGCGGCCTCGGCGAGCGGATCGGACGGCTCGCCGATCACGACCACCTGCCGGGGCGGCGAGGCGAGGACCGCCGCCACGCGCAGCAGCGCGCTGTGCGCGAGGGGCTGCGCCACGGCCGCCCCCGCATGCGCCGCGACGAGCCGCTCGGCGAGCGCACGGTCGGCCTCTCCCCCGCCGAGCAGCCACAGTGCCGCCGCGGCACCGGCGATGGCGGCGACCCCCGAGGGTTCGTCGCCGTCGGACGCGGCATCCGGAGCGACGACGCCCCGCGCCGCGAGCACGGGGTCGACCCCCGCCGGCGCCCGCACCGATCCGTCCTCGCCGATGCACGCCTCCACGAGCGCGCGAGCGCGCACGGCATACGCCGGCTCGCCCGTCGCCACCGCGAGCGCGACGAGCCCGTCCGCGAGCTGCCCGTGATCGGCGACCGTCGCGGGAGCCCGCGACGCGATCTCGTCGAGGGACGCCCGGACGAGCCGGCCCTCCGCGGTGACGTTCGCGGTGAGGACGGCGTCGGCCGCCCAGCGGGCCGCCTCGATCCACTCCGGCTCCGACAGGCGCGCACCGGCACGCGCCAGCGCCCCGATCGCGAGGCCGTTCCAGCCCGTCACGACCTTGCCGTCGACCGCCGGCGGCTGCAGACCGGCGCGGGCCTCGGCATCCCTCAGGTAGTACCCGCCCTCGCTGCGCTCGCCGTCGATCCACGACTCGGAGTCCTGCGCCGCGCCGAAACCGCCGGCGGGCTGCTGGAGGACCTCACGGAGGAAGGCGGCGATCCCGCCCGCCGTCTCGAGGTCGCCCGCATCGACCGCGACATCCAGGAGCTGCGCATTGTCGGTCAGCATGCGCTCGTAGTGCGGCACCGACCAGTCCCGGCGCGTGGCGTAGCGGAAGAACCCGCCCTCGACGGGGTCACGCAGCTCGGACGCGGCCATCGCGGCGAGCGCTCGGGAGGCGACGACGGACGCATCGGCAGCCCGCTCGCGGACGAGCCGCGTCTGCAGGAACCGCAGCGCCGTCGCGACGGGGAACTTCGGCCCGACCGGATCGCCGCCCCAGAAGCCGCCGTACTCCGGGTCCTCGCGCGCGGCCAGCGCCCGCGCCGCCGTGACGAGCGCCTCCGCATCGGGAAGAGGGATCTCCGGTTCCGCCGCACCACGCACGTCCGCCAGCGCCTCGGCGATCGCAACGGCCGTGCCCTCGGCCGCCTCGCGGCGGTCGGTCCATGCCTCGTGAACCGCATCGAGCACCTGCAGGAACGACGGGATGCCCGCACGCGGCTCGGGCGGGAAGTAGGTGCCCGCGTAGAACGGCCCGCCGTCGGGGGTCGTGAAGACGCTGAGCGGCCACCCGAGGTTCCGGGTGAAGGCGCCCGCGGCAGCCATGTACGCGGCGTCGACCTCGGGATGCTCCTCCCGGTCGACCTTGATCGCGACGAAGCGCTCGTTCAGCCGCTCGGCCACCGCGGCATCCTCGAAGGACTCCCGGGCCATGACATGGCACCAGTGGCAGGTCGAGTATCCGATCGAGACGAAGACCGGCACGTCGCGCCGGCGCGCCTGCGCGAAGGCCTCCTCACCCCACGCGTACCAGGCGACGGGGTTGTCGGCGTGCAGGCGCAGGTAGGGGCTCGCGGACGCGGCCAGACGCTCGTTCACCGTGTCGCCGGTCAGTCGACCTCGTCGGGGTGAGCGCTGACGCGTCCAGAGCCGTCGCCGGTGTCCATCTCGTCGATGGCGGCGACCTCCGCGGCGGTCAGCTCGAAATCGAAGACGTCGAGGTTCTCTTCCAGGCGCTCCCGGCGGACCGACTTGGGGAAGACGATGAAGCCGTGCTGGATGTGCCAGCGCAGCACGACCTGCGCGGGCGTCTTCCCGTGAGCCGACGCGGCATCGGCGACCGCCGCAGCCCCGAAGAGGTCGTACTTGCCCTGTCCGAGCGGGCCCCACGCCTCGATCTTCACGTCGTGCGCGGCAGCCCAGTCGGTCACGTCGCGCTGCTGGTAGGCGGGGTGCAGCTCGATCTGATCCACGGCCGGGACGACGCCGGTGGCCTGGACGATCTTCTCGAGGTGGGGCACGAGGTGGTTCGAGACGCCGATCGAGCGCGTGAGCCCGGCATCCCGGATCTCGATCATCTTCTCCCACGCGTGCAGGTAGTTGTCCGCGGCGGGCGTGGGCCAGTGCACGAGGTAGAGGTCGACCTGCGGGAGGCCGAGCTTCTCGAGGCTCTCCCGGATCGCCGCATGCGGCTCCTCGCCGTCGTGGCGGTCGTTCCACAGCTTCGTGGTGATGTACAGGTCGTCGCGCGGGATGCCGCTCGCCGCGATGGCGGCGCCGACGCCCTCCTCGTTGCCGTAGATGGCAGCGGTGTCGATGTGGCGGTAGCCGACCTCGAGGGCCTCGCTCACCGCGCGTTCGGTGTCGGCCGGCGGAACCTTGAAGACGCCGTAGCCGAGCTGGGGGATCTGGTGACCGTCGTTGAGCTTCACGGAGGGGATCGTCATCGGTCCAGCCTATGGGCGGTACACCCGCCGTGCTCCGGGTCGTCGGGGGATGATGATGGCCCCACCCGCTCTGCCCCTGCGGGCGGGGGCCACTCGCAGGACGACCGTTCGGGCGATCCGGAACGAGATCGCGCCGAGGGTCCCTACCCGCGAGCGACGGGCGTCACTCGCCCGAACACAGGCCCGAAGCGGCCGCGTTCTTCTCCTGACCGCCGCCGAGCGCCTTGATGAGCTGACCGACGTTCTCCGCGCCGGCGAACCCCTGGGTGTTGACGGTCTTGTGGATCTGGCCGAAGCACGCGGCGTCGTTGGGTGCCGCGTTGGCGGCGCCGGAGATGCCGAGCGTCGCGAGACCGGCGATGAACCCGATGGCGAGAATGCGCTTCATTGGACTTTTCCCTTCTCTGGCGGATGCAGGATCGCACCCGATATCTGTGGTTCCCGCACAGGAGCCCGTTTGGATGCAGCGAGCACGATCTTTTTCCGCGGACCTTGCTTCGACCGCGCCGAACACCCGGTGCGGCGCGAGAGGGTCTGCGGCGATCTACGATGGAAGGCTGTGTCCGCGCCAGAGCCCGTCATCTCGTACCCGCCGGAGCTGCCCGTCAGCGCCGCGCGGGAGGAGATCGCGCGCGCCATCCGCGGCTCGCAGGTCGTCATCGTCGCCGGTGCGACCGGCTCGGGCAAGACGACGCAGCTCCCCAAGATCTGCCTCGAACTCGGCCGCACCAAGATCGCGCACACGCAGCCGCGCCGCATCGCGGCTCGGTCGATCGCCGAGCGCATCGCCGAGGAGCTCCAGGTCCCGCTCGGCACGACGGTCGGGTACAAGGTGCGCTTCACCGGCAAGGTGTCGGCCGACACGAGCATCGCGCTCCTGACCGACGGGATCCTGCTCAACGAGATCCATCGCGACCGCCTCCTGCGCCGCTACGACACGATCATCGTCGACGAGGCGCACGAACGCTCGCTCAACGTCGACTTCCTCCTCGGCTACCTCAAGAGGATCCTGCCCCAGCGTCCCGACCTCAAGGTCGTCATCACCTCGGCGACGATCGACCCCGAGAGCTTCGCGAGGCATTTCGGCCGGCCGACGGGCGGCGCCGCGGATGCTGTCGAACCGGCGCCGATCGTCGAGGTGTCCGGCCGCACCTACCCCGTCGAGATCCGCTACCGTCCGACGGCCGCGGGGACGGGTGAGGATGCGGGAACCGACGGCGGGTCCGACGACGTCGACGGCATCACGGCCGCGCTGCGCGAGCTCGACCGCGAGGCGGCGGGCGACGTCCTCGTCTTCCTCCCCGGCGAAGCGGAGATCCGCGACGCGACGGATGCCGTGCGCGGAATGTACGCGAAGGATGCCGCGCCGACGGAGGTGCTGCCCCTCTACGGCAGGCTCAGCTCCGCCGAGCAGCACCGCGTCTTCGAGCGATCCGCGGTCGCGGGCGTGCGCCGCCGCGTCATCCTGTCGACGAACGTCGCCGAGACGAGCCTCACGGTGCCCGGCATACGGTACGTCGTCGACACCGGCACGGCGCGCATCTCGCGGTACAGCAACCGCAGCAAGATCCAGCGCCTCCCGATCGAGGCGATCTCGCAGGCCTCGGCGCAGCAGCGCTCCGGCCGAGCGGGGCGCACGGCCCCGGGTATCGCGATCCGCCTCTACTCGGAGGAGGACTTCGAACGCCGCGCCGAGTACACCGAGCCCGAGATCCTCCGCACGAGTCTCGCCTCGGTCATCCTGCAGATGCTGTCGCTCGGCTTCGGCGATATCTCGTCGTTCCCGTTCCTCACTCCCCCGGACTCGCGCGGCGTCAAGGCGGCGTTCGATCTGCTGGTGGAGCTCGGCGCGGTCCGCCCCGCGACGGGCTCGGAGACCGGAAGAGGCGACGGGCCGAAGCTGACCGACCTCGGACGGGAGATCGCGCGGCTGCCCATCGACCCGCGCTTCGCGCGCATGCTGCTCGAGGCGCGCAGGACCGGCGTGCTCCGCGACGTGATGGCGATCGTCGCGGGGATGTCGATCCAGGACGTGCGCGAGCGGCCCGAGGAGCGCCGGGAGGAGGCGGACCGTCTGCACGCGCGCTTCACCGACCCGACGAGCGACTTCCTGACCCTCCTCAACCTGTGGAATCACCTGCAGGAGCAGCAGGCGGGCCTCGGATCGAGTGCCTTCCGGCGCCTCTGCCGCGCCGAGCACCTCAACTACGTGCGCGTCCGGGAGTGGTTCGACGTGCAGCGGCAGCTGTCGTCGCTGCTCGGTCGCTCGAAGACCGTATCCGAGGGCGAGGCCGACCCCGACGCCATCCACCGAGCGGTCCTCTCCGGCCTGCTCTCGCATCTCGGCATCCTCGACGAGCGCCGCCGCGCCCCCGACGGCCGCGGCGGCGGGAAAGCCCCCGCCAGGGGCCGGGCGCCGGCCGCCGAGTACCTCGGCGCGCGCGGCGCGAGATTCGCGATCTTCCCCGGCTCGGGGCTGCGCAAGAAGTCGCCGGGCGCGGTCATGGCCGCCGAGCTGGTCGAGACCTCCCGCCTGTTCGCGCGCACGGTGGCCGCGATAGATCCCGCGTGGGCCGAGCCGCTGGCAGGCGACCTCGCCAAGCGCTCGCTGAGCGAGCCGCACTGGTCCAAGGCGGCGGGCGCGGCATCCGCCTACGAGAAGGTCACGCTCTTCGGGGTCGAGATCGTCCCGAAGCGGCGGGTGCAGCTCGCGCGGTTCGATCGCCCGTTCGCGCGCGAGCTGTTCCTCCGGCACGCCCTGACCGAGGGCGAATGGGATGCCGCAGCCCTCGACAAGCGCCTCACGGCGTTCGAGCGGCGCAACCTCGAGCTGCGCCGGCGCCTCGAGAGGATCGAGGAGCGCGAGCGCCGACGGGACATCCTCGCCGGCGACGAGGCGGTCTACGCGTTCTACGACGCGCGGATCCCCCGGGACGTCTTCGACGTGCGGTCGTTCGAGGCGTGGTGGCGGGACGCCACGCACCGCACCCCGAGGCTCCTGGACATGACGGAGGCCGACCTCGCCGGTGAAGTGCAGCGCAGCGACGAGCGCGACTTCCCCGCCCGGTGGCGGCAGGGCGACCAGGTGCTCTCGCTCGCCTACAGGTTCGAGCCGGGCGCGCCCGACGACGGCGTGACGGCGGTCGTGCCGCTCGCGCTGCTGGCGCAGCTGCGGCCCGACGGCTTCGACTGGCAGGTGCCGGGCATGCGCGACGAGCTCATCGCCGGACTTCTCCGCGCGCTTCCCAAGGCGATCCGGCGTCACGTCGTCCCGGCCGCCGACTGGGCGGCGAGGTTCGCCGAGGAGCTCGACGGCCAGGGCCCCGAATCCCACGACGGGCTTCCCCCGACGACGCTCCGCGAGGCCCTCGCGGCACGGATCCAGCGCATCGCCAACCAGCCGGTGACGGTCGCTGACTTCGACCTCGAGCGCGTGCCGGGGCACCTGCTCGTCTCGTTCCGCGCGGTCGACGAGCGGGGGCGGACTGTCGGGTCGGACCGGGATCTCCCCGCTCTCCAGGACCGCCTCGCGGGCCGCGCGCGCACCGCGGTGAGCCGGTCGCTGACGTCGTCTTCCGGCACCTCCCGCACCCCGCGGTCGTCGAGCGCCCCTCCTCTCGCTTCGCTCGCTCGGGAACCGCGAAGCGAGACGAAACGCCCCGCGCCCGCGAGCGGTGCCGCCGCACAGTCCGCGTTCGCCGAGCAGGCGGGCCTCACCGACTGGACCTTCGGCGACCTGCCCGAGGTCGTCGACACGCGCGTCGCGGGAGGTGTCGTGCGCGGGTATCCGGCGATCGTCGACGAGGGCACGACGGTCGCCCTCCGCATCGAGGCGACGCCGGAGGCCGCCGAGCGCGCGAACCGTGCGGGCGTGCGCCGGCTGGTGCTGCTCGCCGTCGCCTCGCCGTCGACGTACGTGCTCGACCACCTCACGTCGGCGGAGAAGCTCGCGCTCGCGGCATCCCCGTATCCGTCGGCGAAGGCGCTCATCGAGGATGCGCGCGTCGCTGTGGCGGACGCCGTCATCGCCCGCACGGCACCCACCGGGGTCGTGCGCACGCGGGCCGAGTTCGACCGAGTGCGCGACGCCTTCTCAGCCGCCGTCGTCGACGAGCTCTTCCGCACCGTGTCGCTCGTCGCCCGCGTCCTGACAGCGGCGAGAGAGGTCGAGCGGGCGATGCGCGAGCAGAACTCGCTGACGCTCCTCGCCGCGCTGAACGACGTCAGGGGCCAGCTCGCCGGACTCGTGTACCCCGGTTTCGTCCTCCGCACCGGCACGGCCCGGCTCGCACACCTTCCGCGGTACCTCCGCGGCGCACTCGATCGCGTGCGGACGCTCCCCGACAACCCCGGTCGAGACCGGCAGCGTCTCACCGAGCTCGAGCGAGCGTCGGCGATCTACGCCGAGGCCGGCGGCAGCATCCCTCCCCTGCCCGACGCTCCTTCGGCGGTGATCCACGCGCGCTGGCTGCTCGAGGAGTACCGGGTGAGCCTGTTCGCCCAGTCGCTCGGCACCGCCGAGCCCGTGTCGCTGCAGCGCATCCAGAAGGCCCTGCGCGAAGCCTGACCGGAACCCGCCCACACCGGAATACCGATTCGCCCCGAGGAGGTTGGCCCACACATGGCTCACGCGATCACCTACACCGAGTTCGGCGGACCCGAGGTCCTCACCCTGACGCACATCCCCGATCCCGTCCCCGGCGAGGGTGAGATCGCCGTCCGGGTCGAGGCGGCGGGGGTCAATCCGATCGACGCGAAGTTCCGGTCGGGCAAGCGTCCCAGCGGCGAGATCACGGAGCCCCGGCGCGTCGGCGGCGACCTCGGCGGCGTCGTGACGGCGGTCGGAGCCGGGGTCGACGGCTTCCGAGAAGGCGACGCCGTTGCCGTCTTCGGGGTGCAGGGCGGCTACGCGACCGACATCGCCGTGCCGGCCGACCGCGCCCATGTGCGTCCTCCCCAGGTCTCGGCCGCCGAGGCGGCGGCGCTGGGCATCCCAATCGGGACGGCGTACCAGACCCTCCGCTCGCTCGGCGTCGGCCCGGGCGACACGCTGCTCGTGCACGGCGGGTCCGGATCGGTCGGACAGGCCGCGATCCAGTTCGCCGTGCTGTGGGGCGCGACGGTTCTCGCGACGTCGTCGGAGCGGCGCTTCGATCGTGTGCGGGAACTCGGTGCGACGCCGGTCGCGTACGGCGACGGTCTGGTCGACCGGGTGCGCGGGCTCGCGCCCGACGGCGTCACGGTGATCATCGACGCCGCCGGCACCGACGACGCCCTCTCCGCCTCCCTCGAGCTCCTCGCCGACCGGCGCCGCATCGCAACCCTCGTGCGCGGACGGGATGCCGCGGGCCTGGGCATCCGCGCCTTCTCGGGCGGCAGCCCGGAGCCGCTCACCGCGCAGCAGCTCGCGTGGCGCTTCGAGGCGATCCCCGTCGCCCTCGCGCTCCTCGCCGCCGGCGCCTTCTCCGTCGAGCTCGGACCGTCGTTCGCGCTCGCCGACGCCGCGCAGGCGCACGCCGCCGTCGAGGACGGCGTGGACGGCAAGATCGTCCTCGTCCCGTAGCGCCGGAGATCAGGCGCCGGACCCGCCCGGCGCAACAGTTCGCAACACCAGCGGGCGGATCGGACGCGGATCGCGAGAATGAACGGATGTCGTCCACACCCCGACCCCCGGGCTTCGCAACGGCCCAGGTGCAGGCCGGGTACGACCCGGGCCTCGCGCAGAACACCGCCGTCCCGCCGATCTATCAGTCGAACGCGTACGAGTTCGCCTCGCTCGCCGACGCCCGCGACCTCTTCGCGCTGCGGAAGGCCGGCAACCTCTACAGTCGCAACGCCAACCCGACGCAGCTCGTGTTCGAGGAGCGGATCGCCGCGCTCGAGGGCGGCGTGGCCGCGGCGGCGGTCGCGTCGGGGCAGGCGGCGGTCGCCGTGACGCTCCTGGCGCTGGCGAAGAAGGGCGAGCACATCGTCGCCTCACGGCAGCTGTACGGCGGCACGGTCGATCTCCTCCAGGAGACGTTCGCGGACTGGGGCATCGCCGTGACCTTCGTCGACCAGGACGACACCGCCGCCTGGCGCGCGGCCGTCCGGCCCGAGACGCGCGCGCTCTTCGCCGAGTCGATCACCAATCCCCTGGCGCAGGTGCTCGACATCCGGGCTGTCGCCGATGTCGCCCATGATGCGGGGGTCCCGCTCGTCATCGACAACACCGTCGCGACGCCGGCGCTCGTCCGGCCGGTCGAGTTCGGCGCCGACTTCGTCGTGCACTCCGCCACGAAGTACCTGGGCGGCCACGGCACCTCGATGGGGGGCGTCGTCGTCGACCTCGGCACGTTCGACTTCGGCGCTGAGCCCGGCCGCTGGCCGCAGCTGACCGAGCCCTACGCGCGCGTTCGCGACCTCGTGCTGTGGGACCGGTTCGGCCCTTCCGGGTTCGCCTTCGTCGCCCTCGTGAAGTCGAAGTACGTCCACGACCTCGGGCCCTCCCTGTCGCCCTTCAACGCCTTCCAGCTGCTCCAGGGCCTCGAGACGCTGGAGCTGCGGATGGCACGGCACAGCGCGTCCGCGCTCGAGGTCGCGCGGTTCCTGGCGGGGCATCCGGCCGTCGCGAGGGTGCACCATCCGCTCCTGGAGTCCTCGCCGTGGCACGACCTCGCGCGGCGCTACACGCCCCGGGGCGCGGCATCCGTCTTCGCGTTCGACCTCGTCACGGGCGGCGACGCCGACGCGGACTGGAGGCGGGTGGAGCGGTTCGTCGACTCGCTCCAGGTCGTGAAGCTCGTCGCCAACATCGGCGACGCGCGGAGCCTCGTCGCACACCCCGCGTCGATGACGCACAGCCACCTGAGCGAGGAGCAGTTCGCCGAGGCCGGCATCACGTGGACGACGATCCGCCTGTCGATCGGCCTGGAGGACCCCGCGGACCTCATCGCCGACCTCGCACGCTCCCTCGACCTCGTGACGGACGTGCCGGCGGAGGTGGTCGCGGAGGTCGAAGAGGTCTTCACCCCGACGCGATGAGCGCGCGGTAGAACGCGATCCCCCTCAGCCACACGTCGACCCTGATGCGCTCGTCGTGCGAGTGCAGCGCGTCGCGCTCCGATCGCGTGAGGTGGAACGGCGTGAAGCGGTAGACGTTGTCGCTGATCGCCGTGAACCACCGGCTGTCGCTTGCACCGAGCTGGAGGTACGGCGTCGGCACCACGTCGTCGCCGAGCGTCTCGACGACCACGCGGGCGAGGCGCTGCCACGCCGCGCCCCGCCACGGCGAGATCGGCGACGGGTCCGACCCGTGACGCACCTCCAGTTCCACCGCGTCATCCGCGATCACGCGTCGGAGCCGGGCCGTGGCGCTTCCCACGGTGTCGCCGTGGAGCAGCCGGATGTTGACAGACGCGCGGGCCGTCGTCGCCAGGACGTTCTCGCCCGGTGCCCCGCTGAGCTCCGTCACGACAGCCGTCGTCCGCACGACCGCGTTCATCTCAGGACCCAGGCGTGTGAACGCGGCCGCGACGACCGGCGCCGTGAGCGGAAGCCGCTGAAGCACCCCGCGCAGCGGCTGCGGAGCGTGCGGGGCGACCGTCTGGAGCATCGCCCGCACCGGCGGAGCGATGCGGGCGGGGAACGGATGCCGGTGCAGCCGGTCGATCGCACGCGCGAGGCGCGCCGTGGCCGGCGTGGCGGGCGGGGTCGAGGCGTGCCCGCCCTGCTCGCGCACCGTGAGCACGAGCGTCATGACCCCGCGCTCGGCGACGCCGATCATCGCCGTCGGCACCGAGACCCCCGGAACGACGCCGTCGACGACCGCTCCGCCTTCGTCGAGCACGAGCGCGGGACGCACTCCCCTGCTCCGCAGCTCCTCGACGAGAGCACGCGCGCCGCCGCCCGCCGTCTCCTCGTCGTGTCCGAACGCAAGATAGACGTCGCGCGGAGGCGTCACGCCGTCCGCGAGCGAGGCCTCGACCGCTTCGAGGATCGCGACGAGCGAGCCTTTGTCGTCGATCGCGCCGCGGGCGTGGATCGCGGCATCCATCCCGTCACCCACGAGCGAGGCGTCGAAGGGCGGGTGCTCCCACTCCGCGGCGACGACCGGCACGACGTCGAGGTGCGCCATCAGCACGAGCGGATCGCCGGCGCCGGCACCCGACCAGCGGTAGAGGAGCGAGTGCCCGTCGACGACTTCGCGATCGAGGCGACCGTGGATCAGCGGATACAGGCGCTGCACCGTCGCGAGGAACCGGTCGAACGACTCCCGGTCGATCGCGGACTCGTCGACGTGCGAGACGGTCGGGATGCGCAGCAGCTCCTGGAAGCGCTCGACGGGGGATGCCACCGCACGAGCCTACCCGCGCGCCGGTGCCGGGCATCCGGGTCCGAGCTCGTCGAAGAGTCGAAGCGCGGTGCCGCACCGCACCATCGCTACGCTCGACCCATGACCTTCCCCGACACGCCCGGCCTGCGCTGGGGCATCCTCGCGACGGGCGGCATCGCCCACGCCTTCGCCCGCGACCTGCGCGACGCGGGGCGCGACCTCGTCGCGGTCGGCTCGCGGCGTGCGGAGGCGGCGCGCGCGTTCGCGGGCGAGTTCGAGATCGCCCGCGCGCACGACTCCTACGACGCCCTCGTCGACGACCCCGATGTCGACATCCTCTACATCGCCACTCCGCACCCGACGCACGCCGAGAACGCGATCCTGGCGCTCGAGCACGGCAAGCACGTCCTCGTCGAAAAGCCGTTCACCCTGACGCGCGCCGAAGCCGAGCGCGTGCGCGAGGTCGCACGGGCGAACGGTCTCCTCGCGATGGAGGCCATGTGGACGCGATATCTGCCGCACATGGTCCGCATCCGCGAGATCCTCGCCGAGGGCGTGCTCGGCGAGGTGCGAGCGCTCTTCGCCGACCACACGCAGCGGATCTCGTCCGACCCCAGTCACCGCCTCAACGCGCTCGAGCTGGGCGGCGGGGCTCTCCTCGACCTCGGGGTCTATCCGATCTCCTTCGCGTGGGACATGCTCGGAGAGCCGACCACGATGACCGCGTCGGCCCGCCTCATCGAGACCGGTGCCGACAGCGAGGTCGCCACGACCTTCACGCATGCCGGCGGCGCCGTCTCGTCGACCCTCTCGGCCTCGCGCTCCGTGGGACCGAATGTCGCCCACATCCTCGGCACCGAGGCCCGCATCGACATCGACCGCGTCTGGTACGCGCCGACGTCGTTCCGCGTGATCGCCCCCGACGGCGACGTTCTGGAGGATTACGTCACGCAGCACGACGGCCGCGGCATGCAGTACCAGGCGCTGGCCGCGGAGCGCTACGTCGCCGACGGCACGCTCGACAGCGACATCCTCCCCCTCGACGAGACCGTCGCGATCATGGGGACCCTCGACGAGCTGCGCCGGATCATCGGCGTGCGGTACCCGCAGGAGGACTGAGCATGCCCGACTCGACACCCCGCGTCGCGGTCTATCTGGACTTCGACAACATCGTGATGTCCTGGTACGACCGGGTGCACGGGCGGAACGCCTACTCCCGCGATCGTCAGCGCATCACCGAGCGCACGGACCCGGAGGTTTCGCAGCGCCTGGCCGCCGCGACCGTGGACGTCGGCGCCATCATCGACTACGCGGCATCCTTCGGCACCCTCGTGCTGACCCGCGCGTACGCCGACTGGTCCTCGCCGGTCAACGCGGAATACCGCAGCCAGCTCGTGGCCCGGGCCGTCGACCTCGTCCAGCTCTTCCCCGCGGCGGCCTACGCCAAGAACGGCGCCGACATCCGGCTCGCCGTCGATGCCGTCGAGGACATGTTCCGCCTCCCCGATCTGACCCATGTCGTCATCGTGGCCGGAGACAGCGACTACGTGCCCCTCGCCCAGCGCTGCAAGCGGCTCGCCCGCTTCGTGGTCGGCGTGGGTGTCGCGGGATCGACGGCGAAGTCGCTCGCGGCGGCGTGCGACCAGTTCGACTCGTACGACTCGCTTCCGGGCGTTTCGGCGCCCGAAGGGGCGAAGAAGACGGATGCCGCGGCCCCCTCGCGCGCGAAGCGGACCAGGAAGGCCGAACCCGACCCCTCCGCCGAACTTCTCGCCCGTGCGCTGCGGCTCGAGCAGGAGCGGACGGACGAGGACTGGGTGCACCTGTCGGCGGTGAAGAATCTGCTGAAGCGCATGGACCCGTCCTTCAGCGAGAAGGCCCTGGGACACCGGTCGTTCTCCGACTTCGTCAAGGCGCACCCCTCGGTCGCCGACCTCGACGAGTCGACGAACATCGTCCGGGTCAGGCTGCTTCCCACCTGACCCCGATCACGTGACACCGGGGTCGCTTCGCGACGGCGAGCGCCCTGCGCGGCAGGACGTGGCGAAGGCGTGCTGGGTTGAAACCTGAATCGACTGTCATGTACTGTCTCGCAGAGCGGCTCTTCCCCCGAGCCGCGCTCAGCGCTCTACAAGGAGGTATCCAGCGCAATGGCATCCCCGCGCACATCCGACGCCCCGATGAAGCAGTCCAGCCTGCGACGGGTCGTCACGGCCTCGATGGCCGGCACAGTCGTCGAGTGGTACGAGTTCTTCCTCTACGCCACGGCGGCCACGCTCGTCTTCAACAAGATCATGTTCCCCCCGTCCGAAGACCCGTACGCGCCTATCATCGCGGCCTTCGTCACCTACGCCGTCGGGTTCATCGCACGTCCTCTGGGCGGCATCGTGTTCGGTCACTTCGGCGACAAGTACGGCCGCAAGAAGCTGCTGCAGCTCGCCATCATCCTCGTCGGAGTCGCGACGTTCCTCATGGGGTGCCTTCCGACCTTCGACGCGATCGGCTACTGGGCGCCGGCACTCCTCGTGCTGCTGCGCTTCGCGCAGGGCTTCGCGGTCGGTGGCGAGTGGGGCGGCGCCGTGCTGCTCGTCTCCGAGCACTCCCCTGACAAGTCGCGCGGGTTCTGGGCGTCGTGGCCGCAGGCAGCCGTCCCGCTCGGAAACCTTCTCGCGACGGTCGTGCTGCTCGTCCTGAGCCGCACGCTGACCGAGGAGCAGTTCCTCTCGTGGGGCTGGCGGATCGGATTCTGGCTGTCGGTGGTCATCGTCGCCATCGGCTACTACGTCCGCACACGGGTGACCGACGCCCCGATCTTCCTCGAAGTGCAGAAGCAGGTCGAGCAGTCGAAGGCGACGAGGTACGGCGTGCTCGAGGTCATCAAGCGCTACCCGCGCGGCGTGATCACCGCGATGGGGCTGCGCTTCGCCGAGAACATCATGTACTACCTCGTCGTGACGTTCTCGATCACCTATCTCGCCGTCGCTCTCGAGGTCGACACCGCCGAGATCCTGGGTCTCCTGGTCATCGCCCACATCATCCATGCGATCGTCATCCCGCTGATCGGCGGTCTCACCGACCGACTCGGCCGCAAGCCCGTCTACCTGATCGGCACGATCGGCGCCGCGGCATGGGGCTTCATCGCCTTCCCGATGTTCGACACCAGGAATCCGGCGATCATCGTCGCGGCGATCTCGCTGGGCCTCTTCATCCACGCCTTCATGTACGCGCCGCAGCCCGCCATCATGTCGGAGATGTTCCCGACGCGCATGCGGTACTCGGGCGTCTCGCTCGGCTACCAGGTGACGTCGATCGTCGCGGGCTCGCTCGCGCCGATCATCGCGACCGCGCTGCTGGCGACCTACGACTCCTACGTGCCGGTCGCGGTGTATCTGGCGATCGCGGCAGCGGTCACGCTCGTCGCCGTGATCTCGATGCGCGAGACGAAGGGCTCGTCGCTGCACGACCTGGATCGTCTCGACGAGGAGAAGCTCGCCGCCGATGAGGTCGCCGCGAAGGCCTGACGCCTCCGTCCCGACACCGCCCCGTCCTCCTCGCGAGGTCGGGGCGGTGCCGTCGGCACTCGGTTGCGTCGAATCGCGGCGCGAGCTGTCAATCGACGCAACCGGACCGGCGGCGCGGCGTTCGGTTGCGTCGAATGACCGACCCGGGCGCCGTTCGCCGCAAATGAAGGTGATGGATGCCGCTAGCGGGCCGAGAGCACGTCGTCGACCCATGCCGGCACGACCTCGGTCGCGGCACCCGCGCGCACCTCGTCGAACGGCACGAGCGCGTCGCTCGGCACGAGGTTCAGCTCCACCGTGCGGGCGCCGAACGCCGCGGCGAGGGCGACGTAGCCGGCGGCCGGATACACCGCGCCCGACGTGCCCACCGAGACGAAGACGTCGGAGTCGATGACGGCCCGCTCGATGCGGTCGAGGTCGTACGGCAGCTCGCCGAACCAGACGACGTCGGGGCGCAGCATCCGCTCCCCGCATTCCGGGCACGGCGGCCGATCGAGAAGGTCTCCCGTCCACTCGGGCCGGGCCCCGCACGAGAGGCACAGGGCGCGGCGCAGCTCCCCGTGCATGTGCACGAGGTTGCGCGAGCCCGCCCGCTCATGCAGATCGTCGACGTTCTGCGTCACGACGAGGAGGTCGTCGCCGATCTCGCGCTCGAGGCGGGCCAGCGCTTCGTGTGCGGCGTTGGGGGTGACGGATGCCACACCTCGGCGCCGTTCGTCGTAGAACCGCAGCACGAGGTCGGGGTCCGCCTCGAAACCCTCCGGCGTCGCTACGTCCTCGACCCGGTGACCCTCCCACAGGCCGTCGGCGTCGCGGAAGGTCGGGACGCCGCTCTCGGCCGAGATCCCGGCTCCCGTGAGCACCACGATGCGCATGGCACCATTGTGGCGTGAGCGACGCCGCGCCCGGGAAGAGTCCCCTGACCCGCCTCCCGGACGGGACGGTCAAGCAGATCGGCCCGCTCACCGGCACCCGCGTCTGGACGGTGCCGGGCCGCGCGCACCGTCCGATCGAGCTGATGCGCGAGGAGCCGCGCGTCCTTGCGCCGGGCGAGGCCACGCGCCTGTGCGCCTTCTGCGCGGACCGGTATCTCGAGACGACGCCCGAGAAGGTCCGGCTCGTGGGTCCCGACTTCGCCGAGCTGCGCCACGTGCCGGCGTCGGCCCTCTTCGACACCACCGCCGAGTTCCGGCGTTTCGGCAACCTGTTCGAGATCGTCTCGGCCGAGTACTGGCGCGAGAACCACGGCTTCCGCCAGCCGGGCCCGGTCGTCGCGTGGGCGCGCGACTACCTCAGCGAACCGGCCGGGCGAGAGCACATCGAGCACCTCGCGGCCGTCCGCGCCGCGGCATCCGGAGTCGCCCAGAGCCTCGAGGAGGCCGCGCTCGATCTCGTCGGCGGCTCGCACGACGTCATCGTCGCCCGCAGGCACGTCGTCGACGGCGCGTCGACCGATGCCGAGCTCGTGTCGTCGGGCGCCCTCACTCCGCGCGAGCACGCCGAGTACTTCGGATTCACGGTGCGCTCGCTCGACGAGATCGCGCGGGCGCAGCCGCACGCCGCCTACGTCGCCGTGTTCCAGAACTGGCTCCTGCCGGCCGGCGCGTCGTTCGAGCATCTGCACAAGCAGCTCGTCGCGATCGACGACCACGGGCCGCAGGTCGACCACGAGCTGCGACTGCTCGCGGGCGATCGCCGCCTCTACCAGCACGCGATCGCCGATCTCTCGGTCGAGAAGGGCCTCGTCGTCGCGGCGAATGACGGCGCCGTCGCGTTCGCCGGCGTCGGCCACCGCTACCCCGCGTTCGAGGTCTACTCGCGCTCGCGCGCCAACCTGCCCTGGGAGCATCCGGCGACCGAGATCCGCGCGATGTCCGACCTCGTGCATGCGCTGCACGCACTCACGGGTGTGCACGTGCCGACGAATGAGGAGTGGCACTACCGCCCGCCGGACGCGGCGTGGCCCATGCCCTGGCGCATCGTGCTGAAGTGGCGCATCTCGAACCCCGCGGGGTTCGAGGGGGGCACGAAGATCCACGTCAACACCATCGACCCCTGGGAGCTGCGCCGAAGGGCGGTCGCCGATCTGACGGCGCTGCGTCGCGAGGGCCGGATCGCCGACGGCATCCGCGTCGGCGACGAGTGCCGCCCGGAGGACGCGCGCCTGCGGTACGCCGACTGAGCTCTCCTCGGCCGGCCGCCGCGTGCGGGCGAGATCGCACATCGAGGAGCGAGCACGCCGATCGGTGCAGCGTCGATCTGCGGTCCGGGCGCCCGATGTGCGATCTCGGGCCCTCAGGAGGCGATCGGCGCGGGGGCTCAGCGGCGCGTCGACCAGAGGGATGCCGCGATCAGCGCCGCCTGGAGCGGCAGCCGCGCGAGGCGCTTGGCGTCGGTGTCCATCCCGAAGCCGTCGCGGTGCTTGAGCCACTGGTCGACGTTGCCGGGGAACACCGCGACGAAGAACGCCGCGAGGATCGTCCCGATGCGCCGCCGCTCCTTCGGAAGCGCGACGAGCGCGGCGCCGAGCATCATCTCGACGGCTCCCGAGGCGACGACGATGCCGTCCTTGTCGATCGGGGCGATCTCCGTCGCCCAGTCCGGAACCTGGTTCTGGAACTCCCTTCGGCCCCAGAACAGGTGGCTGAGTCCGGCGAGAATCATCGAAGCGGCGAGGAGCCACCGTACAGCGGTGCGCATCGTCCTACTCAACCGGATGGCGGAGTCCGGTTCGACCCCTTGCCGAGCGGGGCCGACCGGAGTAGACGACGGTGGGAGCACCTAGTGATACCGGCCGCTGTAGGCATTGAGGGCCGGCTGCCCGCCGAGGTGGGCGTAGAGGACGTTCGAGTCCCGTGGGATCTCCCCCGACGTCACGAGGTCGATGAGACCGGCCATCGACTTGCCCTCGTAGACGGGGTCGAGGATGACGCCCTCGAGGCGCCCCGTCAGGTAGATCGCCTCGTCCGTGGAGTCCACCGGGATGCCGTACTCGTCGCCGGCCCAACCCTCGAGCACGGTGATCTCGTCGTCTCGCAGATCTCGGCCCACGCCCACGAGGTCGGCGGTGCGACGGGCGATGCGCGCCACCTGGTCCCGCGTCTCGGCGATCGTGGCGGACGCGTCGATGCCGAGCACCCGCCGGGGCCGGTCGCCGAAGTTCTCGAGGAGGTCGGCGAAGCCCGCGATCATCCCGGCATGCGTCGAGCCGGTCACGGTGCAGACGACGATCGTGTCGAAGAAGACGCCGAGCTGCTCCTCCTGCGCCTTCACCTCGTGCGCCCAGTTGGCGAAGCCGAGTCCGCCGAGCCGGTGGTCGCTCGCACCCGCCGGAATCGCGTACGGCGTGCCGCCGGATGCCTCGACCTCCGCGATCGCGTCCTTCCATGAGTCCTTGAATCCGATGCCGAAGCCCGCGGGCGACAGACGGACATCGGCCCCCATCAGGCGCGATAGGAGGATGTTGCCGACGCGGTCGTTCACGGCATCCGGCCAGTTCACCCAGTGCTCCTGCACCAGCACGGCCTTCAGCCCGAGGTGCGCCGCGACCGCGGCGACCTGACGGGTGTGATTGGACTGCACACCGCCGATCGACACGAGTGTGTCGGCGCCCTGGGCGAGGGCCTCCGGCACGAGGTACTCGAGCTTGCGCACCTTGTTTCCGCCGAACGCCAGCCCGCTCGAGACGTCTTCGCGCTTGGCCCACACTCGGGCTCCGCCGAGGTGGTCGGACAGCCGGTTCAGCGGATGGACCGGGCTCGGGCCGAACATCAGCGAGTGGCGGGGGAAGTCGGCGAGAGTCATAGCATCTCCTCGGGTCGGGACGATCGGTGGGATGCCGCAGCCACCATGCAATATATTGCACACTGCCGGGGCATCCGCCGTCAAATGCGGCCCGCCCGCGAGACCCGCCATCCGGGCGCGACACGCCGATGCAGCACCCATCCGCGACGTTTCCCCCCTCTGCACGGGCCCGGGGCGATGGGAGCGTGGAAGGCTGGGTGGGTTGACTTTCGAAGGGCGAGGAGCGCGGATGTCGGACGGCGTCGGGTTGCGGTCGGATCGGGGACCGATCCTCCTCGCCCTCATGCTGTCGACGTTCCTGATCGCGATCGACTCCACGATCCTGGCCACGGCGGTGCCGACGATCGTCGGCGAGTTCGGCGGGTTCGAGCAGTTCCCCTGGCTCTTCTCGATCTACACGCTCGCGCAGGCTGCCTCCGTTCCCGTCTACGCCAAGCTCAGCGATGTGGTGGGCCGTCGACCGGTCATCTACACCGGCATTCTGCTCTTCCTCCTCGGCTCGGTGCTGTGCGCCATGGCGTGGGACATGTCGGCCCTGATCGCCTTCCGTGCCGTCCAGGGCCTGGGTGCTGGAGCGATCATGCCCGTCGCGATGACGATCGCGGGCGACATCTACACCGTCCGGGAGCGCGCGAAGGCGCAGGGCTACCTTGCCAGCGTGTGGGCCGTCTCGGCCGTCGTGGGGCCGACCATCGGCGGCCTGTTCGCCCAGTTCCTCTCCTGGCGCTGGATCTTCTGGATCAACGTCCCGCTGTGCCTGATCGCCCTGTGGATGCTGTGGCGCAACTATCGCCAGCCGTTCGAGCGGCATCGGCAGCGCATCGACTACGCCGGCGCAGTCCTCCTGACCGCGGCGCTCGTGCTTCTCGTGCTCGCTCTCCTCGAGGGCGGGAACGCGTGGGGATGGCTTTCGTGGCAGAGTCTCGCCGCCTTCGGGATCGGGGCAGCCCTGCTCGTCGGCTTCGCGTTCGTCGAGCGGCGCGCCCAGGACCCGATCCTCGCGCCGTGGGTCTTCTCGAGCCGCATCGTCGTGTCGACATCGATCGTCGCGCTGCTCGTGGGCGTCGTGCTGATCGGACTCGTCTCCTTCGTCCCCACCTTCCTGCAGGCCACGACCGCCGCCGTTCCGCTCGCCGCCGGGCTCGCCGTCGCGGCGCTCACCCTCGGCTGGCCCCTGTCGGCCGCCCTCGCGGGCCGCTTCTACCTCAGGATCGGGTTCCGGGCGACGACCCTGCTCGGAAGCACCCTCGCGATCCTCGGCGCGGCTCTGCTCGTCGTCTTCGCGCTCGCTCCGTCGATCGTCCTCACGGCGGTCGGCTGCTTCGTGGTCGGTCTCGGCCTCGGCCTCGTCGCCGCGCCGAGCCTCATCGCGGCGCAGTCCTCCGTCGACATGCGCCGTCGCGGCGTCGTGTCGGGCACGAACATGCTCGCTCGCTCCGTGGGGAGCGCCGTCGGGGTCGCCGTCTTCGGCGCGATCGCGAATGCGCTCATCGCGTCGGGCGGCGGTTCCGACGTCCCCGCCGCCATCCAGTCCGGCTCGATCGCCGTCTTCGTCGGGGTGGCGGTCTCCGCCCTGATCATGCTCGTCGCGTGTGCGTTCATCCCGCCCGTACGGATCGAGGAGCACGAGCAGGCGGGCGAGCGCGAGACCGTGGCGTCCGGCGACGACGGAACGGATGCCGCGGGCTGACGCGACTCGGGTGCTCCGGCGTGCCGGGGTGAGGTCGGGCGGCGGCTGACCGCCCGCGCGCGTCACCCGCGCAGCATCCGTCGCAGCGTCTGGATGGTGTCGGCCTCCTCGGGCCGCTTGTCGTCGCGGTAGCGCTTGACGCGGGCGAAGCGCAGCGCCAGTCCGCCGGGGTACCGGGGCGAGCGCTGGACGCCGTCGATCGCGATCTCGACGACGATCTCGGGCGGAAGCCACACCGTGCCGGGCGTCTCGCGCACGGCGAGCTCCTGGAAGCGGTCCGTCTGCCAGGCCAGGAGCGCATCGGTCAGCCCCTTGAAGGTCTTGCCGACCATGACGAAGCCCCCGCCGAACTCGCCCGTCGCGTCGAGCGCACCCAGATGCAGATTCGACAACCACCCGGTGCGGCGACCGTAGCCCCACTCGGCGGCGAGGACGACGAGATCGAACGTATGGACCGGCTTGACCTTGATCCAGCTCGAACCGCGGCGCCCCGCGGCATACGTCGACTCGATCGCCTTGACGACGACGCCCTCGTGCCCCGCGTCGAGCGCCTCCGCCGTGAGACGCTCGGCGACCGCGGGATCGCCTGTGACCTCGCCCGGGATCCGGTGGTCGGGCGCGATGCGCCCGAGTTCCTCGCGTCGAACCCGCAGCGGCTCGTCGAGCAGGTCGCGACCGTCCACATGCAGAACGTCGAAGAACCACGGGTGCAGCACCGTGAAGTCCGGCCCCTGTGCCCGCTGGAGGCCCGCGCCGAAGCGCGACATGGTGTCCTGGAACGGGCGAGGCGCGTCGTTCTCATCGAGCGCGAGCGTCTCGCCGTCGAGGATGACGGCGTGCACCGGCATCCCCCTCACGACCTCGACCACCTCGGGCAGGCGATCCGTGATGTCGGCGAGATTCCGCGTGAAGATCCGCACGTCGTCGCCGTATCGGTGCACTTGGATGCGCGCGCCGTCGAGCTTGTACTCGACGGATGCCTCGCCCACCGATCCGACCGCCTCGGTCACCGTCGACGCCGTCGAGGCGAGCATCGGCAGCACGGCGCGTCCGACCTCGAGGCCGATCGCCGCCAGCTCATCCGCACGACCCGTGAGCGCGAGACGCGCGGTCTGGCCGAGGTCGCCCGACAGCATCGCGGCCCGCCGGACCACGGCTGCGTCGCGGTCGGAGGCCCGCGCGATCGCGTCGAGCAGCACCCCCTCGAGCGCACCCGTGCGCAGCTCGCCGAGGATCACCCGGGTCAGGAACTCCCACTCGGCCGGTGTCGCGCGCGAGGCGAGATCCCGGAGCGCACCCCCGCGGACGGCGACCGAACCGGCTCCGGACGCCTCGGCCAGCGTGTCCAGCGCCTCGTCGACCTCTTCGATCGTGAGCGTCGGCTCGGCCGCGTGGTCGGCGTCGACAGATGAGAGGCTGCGCCAGCCCACGCCGATGCGGCCCTGCCGCGGGCTCGCCGTCAGGAACCCGACGGCGATCGGGATCTCCTCCGGTTCGAGCTGCCGCAGCAGCGCCGCGAGGGCGTCGATCTTGGCCAGGCGCGAGCGGGTGGCCCCGACCGCCTCGGCGGTCTCGACGACGGCGGTCAACAGCATCCACGAATTCTGCCACCCACAGGGGACACCGGCGCGGGGCTGCGAGTGCGGGGCTGTAGAACGAGTTATGTCGGACCCCACCCGGCATCCGGAGGGTCTTGCGCGGGGGTCAGCCCGGGAGGCGCGGCACCGACGACAGCAGGCGCTGCGTGTAGTGGTGGTGCGGGTCGGACAGCACCGACCCGGTCGGGCCCTCCTCCACGATGCGGCCGCCTTCGAGCACCGTCATGCGGGCGCACAGCGCCGACACGATGGTGAGGTCGTGCGAGACGAGCAGCATGCCGATGCCCCGCTCGCGGGCGAGGCGCACGAAGAGCTCGATGACGAGCATGCGCACCGATGTGTCCAGGGCGCTCACCGGCTCGTCCGCGAGGAGGAGCGCGGGCTCGGGCGCGAGGGCCCGGGCGATCGCGATGCGCTGCCGCTGCCCGCCGGAGAAGGCATCGGGGTAGCTGCCGGCGGCATCGGCCGGCAGGTCGACGGCCCGCAGCAGCTCGGCGACGCGCGCGGCCCGCTCGGCGCGCCCACCGGGAATGCGCAGCGAACGCAGCGGCTCTGCGATGGAGTCGCCCACCGTCATCCGCGGGTCGAGCGAGGAGAACGGGTCCTGAAAGACCGGCTGCACTGCGCGGCGGAACGCGCGCATCCCGGCACGGTCCGCCTGCGACAGCGGCCGGCCGTCGAACAGGATGCGGCCGCTCGTCGGCTCGTCGAGCCCGAGCAGCAGACGCAGGAGCGTCGTCTTCCCCGCGCCCGACTCGCCGACGAGGCCCACGCTCTCGCCCGGCGCGATCGCGAGGCCGACGTCGTGCAGCACGGGGGCCCCGTGCCGGTAGTGGAACCCCACGCCCTCGGCGGCGAGCAACGGCGGAGGGGTCATCGCCTCGCCGCTCATCGGTCCCCCTCCGTCCGGCGGGCGCGTCCCGTCGACGGGGGCAGGAAGGCATCCAGCTCCCGGGATGCCTCGACCAGCGTCCGCGAGTACGGATGCTCCGGCGCAGCCAGCAGCCGCGGCGTCTCGGCGAGCTCCACCTGCCGCCCGTGCCGCATGACGAGCACGCGGTCGGCGACCTCCGACACGACCGGAAGGTCGTGGCTGATGAAGATGAGCGACATGCCGCGCTCGCTCACCTCGCGCTGCAGCAGGTCGAGCACGCCGGCCTGGACGGTGACGTCGAGGGCCGTCGTGGGCTCGTCGGCGATGAGCAGCCGCGGGTCGCCCGCGAGGGCGAGCGCGATCGCGACGCGCTGCCGCTGACCGCCCGAGATCTCGTGGATGTACGAGCGGGCGATCCGCTCCGGATCGGACAGCTGCACATCCGCGAGCGCGTCGAGCACGGCGCGCCGCAGCGCATCGCCGCGGAGGCCGAGGTGCTGCCTGAGCGGCCACGCGAGCTGCTTGCCCACCCGCATGAGCGGGTCGAGCGACGCGAGCGGCTCCTGGAACACGGCGCTCACGACGGAGCCGCGCACGCGGTCCAGCCGCCGCTGGGACGCGCCGACGACCTCCACCGAACCCCCGTCGGTCGAGAGCACGGCGCTCCCCCGGGCCTCCAGGGGATAGGCGAGCAGCCCGAGGATCGCGAGGGCCGTCACCGATTTGCCCGACCCGGATTCGCCGATGATCCCCAGACGCTCGCCCGGTTCGAGGGCGAACGACACGGCCTCGACGAGGTCACGCTGCTCGGCGCCGTCGATCGTCACGCCGAGGTCCTCGAGCGTCAGGAGCCCACTCATCGGATGCTCCGGGAGGTCGGGTCGGCGACGTCCCGCAGGCCGTCGGCGAGCAGATTCATGCCGATGATCGTCGCGACGAGCAGGACCCCGGGCAGGATCGCCGCTGCCGGGGAGACGAGCACCGTGCTCTGGGCCTCCTGCAGCATCCGTCCCCACGACGCGTTGGGAGGCGGTGACCCGAGTCCCAGGTACGACAGGGATGCCTCGGCCACGACGGCGCCGCCGAACTGCAGCGCGAGCGGCACGACGAGGGTGGGCCAGACGTTGGGAAGGACGTGGATGCCGAGAAGACGCAGACGCCCGGTGCCCGACGTGCGCGACGCCGTGACGAAGTCCTGCGCGAGCACGCGGGTCGCGGTCACGCGGGTGAGGCGCGCGATGACGGCGGACCCCGCGAGGCCGATGGCCAGGATCGCCGATTCGAGCGACGCGCCACGCCACGCCACGATGAGCATCGCGAGGAGGAGCGTCGGGAAGGCGATCGCGATGTCGAGGAGGCTCGAGATGGCGTCGTCCACCCAGCGGCCCGCGACGGCCGCGCCGATGCCGAAGGTCACGCCGAGCACCGCAGCGATGAGAACCGAGCCGAAGCCCACGACCATTGCGAGGCGCGCGCCGACCATGAGCTGCGAGAACAGGTCGCGTCCCAGCCGGTCGGTGCCCGCCCAGTGCTCGGCCGACGGCGGCAGGAGGCGATCGCCCGTCGTGTCCTCGAGTCCGAAGGGCGTCCAGAAGAAGGAGACGAGGGCCACGGCGAGGATGACGCCGAACAGCACGGACCCCACGAGGAGGTTGATCGAGCGGCGCGTGCGCGGCCTGCGGCGGCCCGGCGCTTCGACGGCCGCCGCGGGGATCGTGGCGGTCATGCGGCGGCCCTCGCGCGGCGGTTGCCCGACAGCGAGTCGCGCAGACGCGGGTCGATGAGGCGCTGCACGATGTCGGCGGCGAAGCCCAGCAGCAGCACGAGCGCCGTCGAGACGAGCAGCACCCCCTGCACGCTCGGGAAGTCCTGCTCCTTGATGCCGACGAGCAGCATGTCGCCGAGGCCCGGGAGGGCGTACACGCGCTCGATCACGACGGCGCCCACGAAGGTCGTCGAGAGCATGATCGCGAGGATCGAGACGACCGGCACGACGGCGTTGCGCACGCCGTGGCGCCACAGCGCCGAGCCGAAGCTCTGGCCGGTCGCGCGCGCGGCGCGCATGTACTGCTGGCCGAGGATGTCGAGCGTGGCACTGCGCACGTACCGCGCGAGGTCGCTTCCGGCGACGAGTGCGATCGTGACGACGGGCAGGGTCAGCGAGTAGAGGGCCCGCCCGGGGTCGTCCCAGTCCGTGCGCGGGAACCCGCCCGCGGGGAAGAGCCGCCAGCCCAGCGACAGCACCGCGACGAGCAGGATGCCGACCCAGAACACCGGGATCGCGCCACCCAGCTGCGACAGCGCGGAGAAGGTCGCGCCGTACCACGTGCGCGACTTCCAGGCGGCGAAGAATCCGACGGGCACGGCGATCGCGACGGCGAGGAGGAACGACAGGATCGTGAGCGGCAGCGTCACGTTGAGACGGCGGAGGATCTCGTCGCCGACCGGGAGGCTGTTCGTGAACGATTCGCCGAGGTCGAGCGTCACGAGCTGGGCGAGGTAGTCGCCGTACTGCTCCCAGAGGGGCCGATCCACGCCCAGGCGTGCCGCCGCCGCCGCGATGTCGGCATCCGTCGCCCCGACCGAGATGAGCGCGTAGACGGGATTGCCGAGCACGCGCAGCACGACGAACAGGATCGTCGCCGCCAGCGCGAACGCCAGCAGCAACAACCCTGTCCGTCGGATCAGATACGCGCCTATGACGCCGCCTTCTCGATGCCGTACACGTAGAACAGCGAGTTCAGGCCGTTCTGCGGCACGCCGCTGATGCCCTCGGCCGCGATGCGCAGCTGCGGGTTCAGGTACAGCCAGATGCTCGCCGCGTCGTCCGAGATCTGCTGGTTCGCCTTCTTCACGAGCTCGGTCTGCTCATCGGTGGATGCCGCGGCCTCCGAGTCGGCGAGCCACTTCTGCACGTCGGGGTTGTCGTAGCCCCAGTAGAAGTCGGGGTTGCCGTAGAAGTTGATGTCGCGGTCGTTGACGTGGCCCTGGAGCGTCGCCTCGAAGTCCTTGTCGGTGTACACCTTCTGGTACCACTCGTCGTCGGTGATGACGTCGATGTTCACGGTGACGCCGACCTTCGCGAGCTCGGACTTCACGAACTCCGCGACGGTCGAGTGCACGCCGGAGTCCGGGGTCTCGAGCGTGAACTCGAAGCCGTCGGGGTACCCCGCGTCGGTGAGCAGCTGCTCCGAGACCTTCGGGTCGTACGGGTTGTTGTCGGCGAGGTCGAGGTACCACGGCTCCGACGGCGGCACCATCGAGCCGATGAGCTGCCCACGACCGTCCCAGATGGCGTCGAGGAGCTTCTCGCGGTCGATCGCGGAGTAGAGGGCCTTGCGGACGGCGACGTTCGAGAACGGCTCGATGCGGTCGTTGAAGGCGAGCAGCTCCTTTGTCGTCGAGGTGCCCTCGATGATCTGGAAGCCGGCCGACTCGAACTCCGCGAGGCTGTCCGGGTTCGACTGGCTCGTGACGAGATCGATGGCACCCGTCAGGAGCGCGTTGTTGAGAGCGGTCGGGTCGGCGTAGTACTGGTACACGACGCCGCCGTTGGCGGGCTCGTCGCCCCAGTAGCCGTCGTTCACCTCGAGCGTGATCGAGTCGCCCTTGCGGTAGTCGGCGAGCGCGTACGGCCCGCTGCCGTCCTCGTTGGCAGTGAGGTCGCCCGCAGCGGGGTTGACGATCCAGACATAGCCGAGGTTGTAGGTGAAGCTGATCGAGGGCTGCTTCAGCGTCACCGCGACGGTCTTGTCGTCGACGACGTCGACGCGGTCGATGACGCTCAGCTGCCGCTTGCGCGCGGCGATGGAGTCCTCGCTGATGAAGCGCTCGAGGCTGTACTTGACCGCCTCGGCGTCGACGGGCGCGCCCGAGTGGAACGTCGCGTCGTCCTGAAGCGTGAACGTGTAGACGAGGCCGTCGTCCGACACCTTCGTGTCGGCGGCCAGCAGCGGCTCGACCGTCGCGTCGTCCGTGATCTTGAACAGACCCTCGTAGACGTTGCCGGTGAACACCTCTGTGACGCCGGAGCTGCCGCCGAAGATCTGGTCGAGGTTCGTCGGCTCGTTCTGCGAGCCGACGATGATCTCGGCATCGGGGTCGGCCGCGCCCGCTGCGGAGGCGGACGAGGCCGGCGCGCCACCGCTCGCGCAGCCGGCCAGGAGCAGGAGTCCGGCGGCTGCCGCGGCGATCGCGGCGGGGATTCGGGTACGACGATGGCGTGCGGTCACGTCAGGTCCTTCATTCGGTGGGCAGGGCGATGCGGATGCGGGTGCTGTGATCCGCGGCGAGAGGTCTGTGGTCAGAGCGAGAAGCCGTCGGCGTATCGCACGCGCTTCTCGCCGGCACGGAGCGCGAACGGCAGGCGGTTCTGCAGCGGCGGGAGCGGGCAGTTCATCTGGTTGGAGAACCCGCAGGGCGGCACGATCGCGCGGTTGAAGTCGATGGTGATCGGGATGCTGTCGCCCGGCGCCAGCGCGCGGTCGGCGCCCGGGTGCTCGAGGAAGAGGAAGCGCCCCGCGCCGTAGCTCTCGACGCCGTTGGTGCGATCGCCGAAGACGAGCTGGAGCTTCCACGTGCCGCCGTGGTCCGTGTCGAACGCGTTCAGGCGGTACTCCGTGCCGTCGACCTCGAAGACGAGGTCGCCGGAGACGGGCAGCCCGCGCGTCGCGCCGGCATCCTTGATGTGCTCGAAGGGGATGACGCGCTCCTCGTCGACGAGCTCGAAGCGCCCCTCGAGGATCCAGGAGGGGTCGTAGTCGTAGTACTCGATCCCCTCGAACGCCTGCTGGGCGGGCGAGTCCTGCCGCCAGATGCGGTAGCCCTCCTGGGGCAGGCCGGTCTCGAGGTCGTCGCGGCGCAGGCGTGTGAAGACCGCGTCGTCCGGGTGGCCCTCGCGGGCCTCGACCTCATCGACCGGCGGTGCGCCGGCGGGCGACCAGGAGGTGAGCACCAGCGAGAGCGGCCCCTGCGGCGCCGTCACGTAGCTGCGGCGGGCCGCGATCCATTCCTCGTGCCGGGTTCCTGCGGTCGTCGTACTCACACTCACAGCAGATCAAATGGCGAGCGGCAGGCGGAAATTCCGTTTCGATCTGTTTCACTTCGCCCGGGCGTGTCGCGCATTGTGCGCACGACAGGGCCGCCGAGCGCCCGTGACTGCCCGGGTGAGAGCATCCTCATGTTCTGTTCCCCACGGCGTCTCTCCCCGCGCATAGCGTGGACCTGGTTCGTCACGCACTGTCGCCAACGAAGGAGCAGGATGTCTCTCCCCCACCGGATCCGCCCCGCCGCCGCCGTCGTCGCCGGGGGCGCCCTCGTCGTCGGCGCAGCCATCCTCGCGGCTCCCGCCGGCGCCGCCGAGTACACCGGACGCCCCGTCCAGGCCGAGCCCATCCGCGTCGCCACCTTCAACCTCTCGCTCAACCGGGCGGTCGAAGGAGAGCTCGTCGATGACCTGTCGACCGGCGACGACGCGCAGGCTCGCACCGTCGCCGAGATCATCCAGCGCGCCGATCCCGACGTCATCCTCCTCAACGAGTTCGACTACGTCGGCGGCGGCGCGGCAGTCGACCTGTTCCGCGACAACTACCTCGAGGTGGCGCAGGGCGGCGCCGACCCGATCGAGTTCCCGTACGCGTTCGTCGCACCGTCGAATACCGGCGAGCCGAGCGGCTTCGACCTCAACAACAACGGCGTCATCGGGGGCGGCGACGACGCGTTCGGCTTCGGCGCTTTCCCCGGGCAGTACGGCATGGTCGTGCTCTCGAAGCTCCCGATCGACGTCGACGAGGTGCGCACGTTCCAGAGCTTCCTGTGGAAGGACATGCCGGGCGCCCTGCTCCCCGACGACCCCGCCACCGCCGCACCCGCCGACTGGTACTCCCCGGAAGAGCTCGAGGTCTTCCGCCTTTCGAGCAAGTCGCACTGGGACGTGCCCGTACAGGTGGGAGGTCAGACCGTGCACATCCTCGCCTCCCATCCGACCCCGCCGACCTTCGACGGGCCCGAAGACCGCAACGGTCGGCGCAACCACGACGAGATCCGGTTCTGGGCCGACTACATCTCGCCTGGCCAGGGCCGCTACATCTACGACGACGAGGGCCGGCGCGGAGGCCTCAGCCCCGCCGACTCGTTCGTCATCCTGGGCGACCAGAACGCCGACCCCTTCGACGGGGACTCGGTGGATGCCGCGATCACGCAGCTGCTCGACAACCGGCGGATCACCGACCCGAAGCCGGCGTCGGCGGGCGGCCCCGAGGCATCCATCCTCCAGGGCGGGGCGAACCTCACCCACCGGGGCGATCCCGCCTACGACACCGCGGACTTCGCCGACACCGCCCCCGGCAACCTCCGCGCCGACTACGTCCTTCCGTCCACCAAGCTCTCGGTCGTCGACGCCGGGGTCTTCTGGCCGCTGTCGACCGACCCGCTCTCGGCGCTCACGGGGACCTTCCCGTTCCCGAGCAGCGACCACCGGCTCGTGTGGGTCGACCTGCAGGTGCCCCGCGTGGGGCGGTGAGTCCCGCTTAGCCCGAACCCCTCCACGTCGGCAAGCCCGTCGAGGAGAAGCGCGGCGGTGCGCACGATGGGAGCATGGTGCGCATCGGCACGTCCGGATGGAGCTACCCGCACTGGCGGGGCGCGCTCTACGCGAGCGCGCCGCAGGCCCGCTGGCTCGAGATCTACCAGCGGGAGTTCGACACGGTGGAGCTGAACGCGAGCTTCTACCGGTGGCCTCCGCCGGCGCGCTTCGCCGCCTGGCGGCAGAAGCTGCCCGAGGGCTTCGAGATGACGGTCAAGGCGCCCCGCGGTCTCACCCACGCACGCCGCCTGCACGAGCCGGAGCAGTGGATCGAGCGGGTGACGTCCGGGCTGCACGAGCTGCGCGGCAAGCGCGGGCCGCTCATCATCCAGCTGCCGCCGACGATGGCGCGCGACGACGCGCGGCTGGACTGGTTCCTCGGCGCCCTGCCGGACTGGACGCGACCGGTCGTGGAGTTCCGGCACGATTCGTGGACGGATGACGCGGTCTTCGCCCTCCTCGAACGCCACGGCGCGGCCTACTGCGTCATGAGCGGCGCGAAGCTCCCGTGCATCCTGCGGGCGACGTCCGGACTCGTGTACGTGCGGTGGCACGGGCCGGACGCGGAGCACCTGTACGGCGGCTCGTACTCCGACGACGACATGGCATGGTGGGCCGAGCGCATCCGCGAGTGGGAACGCGCGGGCCACGAGGTGTACGGCTACTTCAACAACGACGGCGGCGGCAACGCCGTCCGCAACGCGCGCACCCTGAAGCGGATGCTGCACGCCTGACGCGCCGAGGGCGCCGCCGGCATCTTGCGGCTCGTGCATCGGCCCACCCGCATAGCGCCGCGGGTAAACGCCGGCCGACCCGGCCCCTGCACCGAACCCACCCAACGACGCCCGAACCCACACGTCCGGGGTGAGCCGGGGTGTGGGTTCGGGCGCCAGAGCGTGGTTTCGGCAGCGGCCCGAGGTGGGCGCCCCCAACCGAACGGGGCGGATTACGCGGCGGCGGCGAGAGCCTCCGCCTGCACGAGGAGCTCGGGGCCGGCGGCATCCACGTTCACGGCTCCACCGTCCACGAGCTCACCCGCGACGAAGAGCTCGGCGATGCGGTCGTCGACCTCGCGCTGCACGAGGCGGCGAAGCGGCCGGGCGCCGTACTCGGGCTCGTAGCCGTGCTCGGCGAGCCAGTCGATCGCCGCGTCGGTGACATGCAGGACGACCTCGCGCTTCGCGAGCCGCGCCGCCGTCTGGTCGAGCACGAGCCGCACGATGTCGCGCAGCTGCGCCTTGTCGAGCTTGCGGAAGAGCACGATCTCGTCGATGCGGTTGAGGAACTCGGGGCGCATCGCCTCGCGGAGCTTGCCGAACACGCGGTCGCGCAGGTCCTTCTCCGAGCCGAATCCCGTGGATCCGCCGCCGTCCGCCAGGAAGCCGATCGCTCCGCCGCGCGACGCGAGGAACTCCGAACCCAGGTTGGAGGTCATGATCACGACCGTGTTCCGGAAGTCCACCGTGCGGCCCTGACCATCGGTCAGCCGCCCGTCGTCGAGCACCTGCAGCAGCAGGTTGAAGACGTCGGGGTGGGCCTTCTCGATCTCGTCGAAGAGCACGACGGCGTACGGGTTGCGGCGCACCCGCTCCGTGAGCTGGCCGGCCTCGTCGTAGCCCACGTATCCGGGAGGGGCGCCGACGAGCCGCGACACCGTGTGCCGCTCGCCGAACTCGCTCATGTCGAACCGGATCACGGCCGAGTCGTCGTCGAACAGCGACTGCGCGAGCGACTTGGCGAGCTCGGTCTTGCCGACGCCGGTGGGGCCGAGGAAGAGGAACGAGCCGACCGGACGACGGCTGTCGCCCATGCCCGTGCGGTTGCGGCGCACCGCCTTCGCGACGGCGGTCACAGCGTCCTCCTGCCCGATGACGCGCGCGTGCAGCTCGCTCTCGAGCGAGGCCAGGCGCTCGCGCTCGGTCTCGGTCAGGCGGTTGACCGGGATGCCGGTGGCCCGGCTGATGACGGCCGCGATCTCCGGCTCGTCGACGACGGCGGTTCCATCGCCCGCTCCCCCAGCGATTCCCGAGCCTGTCGAAGGACGCGACGTCGCCTCGTCGAGCTTCGCCTGCACCTCGGCGATCCGGTCGCGGATGCGCGAGGCCTCCTCGTAACGCTCCGCCGACACCGCGGCGTTCTTGTCCGCCTCCAGGTTCGCCAGATGCTCGAGCAGCGCGGTCACATCGACCATCGCGCCCAGCTTGAGGCGCAGCCGCGCGCCGGCCTGGTCGATCAGGTCGATGGCCTTGTCGGGCAGCACGCGCTCGGTCAGGTACCGGTCGCTGAGCTCGACGGCGGCGCGAAGCGCGGCATCCGTGAACACCACGCCGTGGTGCTCCTCGTACGCGGGCTTGAGTCCGTGCAGGATCAGCACGGCGTCCTCGATCGACGGCTCGCCGACCCGGACCGGCTGGAAGCGGCGCTCCAGCGCCGGAGCCTTCTCGATCGCGCGGTACTCCTTGAGCGTCGTCGCGCCGACCAGGTGCAGCTCGCCGCGGGCGAGGCGGGGCTTCAGGATGTTGCCGGCATCCATCGCGCCCTCTCCCCCTCCGCCGGCCCCGGCGACGGTGTGCACCTCGTCGAGGAAGAGGATGACGGAGCCCGCGAGCGACGCGACCTCGTCCATCGTCTTGGTCAGGCGCTCCTCGAAGTCTCCGCGGTAGCGGGTGCCGGCGAGCATGCCGGCGAGGTCGAGCGAGACGACCCGCTTGCCGATCAGCTGCTCGGGCACGCCTCCGTCGACGATCGCCTGCGCGAGGCCCTCGACGATCGCCGTCTTGCCGACGCCCGCCTCGCCGACGAGGACGGGGTTGTTCTTCGTGCGGCGGCTCAGGATCTCGATCGTCTGCTCGATCTCGTCGGCGCGTCCGATGACGGGATCGAGCCGGCCGTCCGCGGCGAGAGCCGTGAGGTCGGTGCCGAACCTGTCGAGCATGGGCGTCTCGGTGTCCTGCGCGGTCGCGTCCGTCGTGGGCGCTCCCGCGGGCCTCACCGTCTCGCGCACGCCCTCGGTCAGCGCCTCGGCCGTGACGCCGGCGCCGGCGAGGATGCGTCCCGCCGGGGTGTCCTGCGCGAGCACGAGCGCGAAGAAGAGGTGCTCGGGGTCGATGTAGGTCGAGCCGGACGAGCGCGCGACCTGGTACGCGTGGAACAGCGCCCGGGTGACAGACGGCGTCACGACGGCGCCGTCGGCCTGCTGCGCGGCGGAGGCCGCGGGAAGCCGCTCCTCGGCGGCGCGCGCGATCGCGCGCGGGTCTGCGCCGATGCGCCGCACGGCGTCCTGCGCCGGGTCCTCGTCGATCAGGACGCGCAGCAGGTGAAGGGCGTCCAGCTCGCTCTGGCCGCGCTCGAGCGCGAAGCGGCCTGCGCGCTGCAGCGCGTCCTGCGTGCGTGCGCTGAGGAACCGGGTGAGGTCGATGGACCGCTCGGCCCGCGCGCGCTCCCCCGCGAGATAGCGGGCGAGGAACTCGTCGAACGAGCCGGCGCCGTCGGCGTCGCCGGGCAAGGGGGTGAAGTCTTCGGGCATTCCCGTCCGTCCTTCGTGAAAGTGATCGAGGTCCGGACCGACTTGAGTCGACCCGTATCAAGTTCAACGGCACGGGTGCGCGGGTATTCCCGCGACGCCGAGATCACTCCACGACGGGATCCCGGGGATTGCGCCGCGGCACGATCAGCGGGTCGACCGGAGTGAACGGAAGGGCCGGCAGATCCCGCTCGCGCACCCCGAACGCGGCCGACAGCACCTCACGCGAGAACGCCGAGGCGGTCGCCCGGTAGCCGATGTCGCCCGGCATGGACCGGTCGAAGAAGATGAGGAAGTCGATCCCGTCGTCGGTGAGGGCCTCGATGTGGTGCGGGTAGGCACGAGGGATGAAGTAGACCTGGCCGGGCTCGAGCACGTACTCGTCGAGCGTCCCGTCCGGGTCGAGCACTCGCATCCGTCCGTGTCCGCGCCACACATAGCCGAGCTCGGCGGTGACGGGATGCCAGTGAGGCTCGCGCATCCCCGTCCCGCCGACGTTCAGGTGGTACATGGACAGGTCGTCCAGCGCCGCCCAGAACTGGCTGCGGGCGAGCTTGGCGTACCCGTACGGATAGGTGAGCGGGGCGATCTGCCCCTCCAGGTCGAACAGGTGCGCGTTCGGCAGCCCCGCGGTGGCGGGGATCCGGGCCGGGCCCTCCCGCCGCAGGATCTGCGCGGCATCCGGTCGCCCGAAGACCTCGAACGCGGAGGCGGGGTGGTCGTACGTGTTGCCGAGGACGGCGTCGGTCATCGCGTTGACGCTGCTCGTGAGCGAGAAGTGCCGGGGATGCCCCGACCGCAGCGCCGCGATGATCTCGGCCTCCCCCTCGCCGACGTTCTCGACGTGGTGGACCGCTCCGGAGGCGACGTGGTACATCTGCCCCGCCTCGACGACGAAGGACGCGAACTCGTCGGCGTTGCCGAGCATCGACACGAGGACGCGGCCGCGCGTGACGTAGGCGATCTGATTGGCGTTGACGTTCCACTGCGGCTCGCGGAGGGCGCCGGCGGCGAGGACGATGCGCGTGACCGAAAGGCGCCGGAGGATCGGGAACGAGTCCGTCGTGAGCTGACTGATGCTGCCGAGCTCGCTCTTGAAGACCGGCGCGATGCCCGTGAGCGAGGCGACGTGTGGCGAAGGGCGGGCCGTCATGGCCGTACCCTAGCGCCCGAGCGGAACCGGCGTCCCTCTGGGCGGCGGGCCCGGTGTCGCTTCGAGCGCCCGGATGAGACTCGCGGAGTCGTAGGGGCCGATGTGTCGCCGGCCGTTGACGAAGAAGGTCGGCGTACCGCTCAGGTCCATCAGCTCCGCGTCGAGGCGGTCGTCCTGGATGCGGCGGGCGACGCGCGGGGAGCGGAAGTCCTCCATGAAGCGGTCGGCGTCCAGGCCCAGCCCTGCCGCGTAGCCGCACAGGTCCGCCGTCTCCAAACGATCCTGATTCGCGAAGAGCGTGACCGCCATGTCGAGGAAGCGGCCCTGCATGCCGGCGGCTTCCGCCGCCTGCGCGGCCTCCTGCGCGTGGGGATGCGGCGCGTCGAGCGGGAAGTGCCGCCAGACCCATCGGATCCGATCGCCGAAGTGCTCGAGTACCGTGTCGACCGACCCCGTCGCCCGGCTGCAGAACGGGCACTCGAAGTCGCCGTACTCGACGATCTCGAGGCGGGCCTCGACGCTCCCGCGGAAGTGGTCGCGCTCGGGGTCGAAGGGCCGGATGAGCTTCGCGCCTACGGGCCGGGGCGGCCAGATCCGATCGCCGACGGCCAGCAGCAGCCAGCCGGCGAAGAACGCGAGCACGGATGCCGTAAGCACGGCCACGCGCGCGATGTTCTGCGTCTCGGGATCCGAGATCGCGATCGGCACCAGGAAGAGCGAGATCGTGAAGCCGATCCCCGAGAGCGCGGCGCCGCCCGCCACGCGGTTGAGGCCGAGACCGGGGGCGAGCTGCCCCTTCCCCATCGCGCGCAGCAGCGCTGTGGCGCCGGTGATGCCGACGAACTTGCCGACGACGAGTCCCGCGACGATGCCCCACGCGACGGGCGAGGTGACGGCATCCCGGATCGTCTCGGGGTCGAGGTGCACACCGGCGTTCGCGAGGGCGAAGATCGGCAGCACGCCGAACGAGATGTACGGTCGCCACGCCTGGTCGACGCGCTCGTTGATCGAGAGCGAATCGCGGAGGCTCCGCGTGACCGCCGCGGCGTACGCGGGGTTCGGCGACTCCCGGAAGGCCTGGGTGAGTTCGGCCGCCCGCTCGACATCGCCGCGGCGGGGCGGGAAGACGGGGATGAGGAGCGCCACGGCGACGCCTGCCAGCGTCGGATGGATCCCCGCGAGGAGGAGCGCGATCCACAGTGCGCCGCCGAGCGCGACGTACGACAGTCCCCGCCCCACCGGGAGGAACCGGACGAGCGCGAGGAGCCCCATGATGACGACCGCGACGACGAACGGAAGAGGATCGAGGCCGCTGTTGTAGAAGACGCCGATCGCCAGCAGCGCGCCGATGTCGTCGACGACCGCGAGGGTCAGGAGGAAGATCCGCAGGCGCGACGGGAACCTCGGGCCGATGAGGGCGAGCGCACCGAGGAGGAAGGCGGTGTCGGTCGAGATGACGACACCCCAGGCATCCGTCTCCCCGGTCGAGACGTTGAAGAGCACGAAGATGAGCGCGGGGACGACGAGTCCCGCGACGGCCGCGGCGATCGGGAGCACGGCCCGGGAGCGGTCGGTCAGCTCGCCGATCGTCAGCTCGCGTTTCACCTCGAGGCCGACGAGGAAGAAGAAGAGGGTCATGAGGCCCTCGTTCACGATCGCGTGGACCGTGAACATCGCGCTCCAGTCCCCGATCGCCACGCCGACGGGGAGCTCCCAGAACTCCTCGTACGTCTCGCCGAACGGCGCGTTGGCCCACAGCATCGCGAGCACCGCGCCCGCCAGCATGAGCGTCGCGGCCAGCCGATCGCCGTCGGAACCGAGCTTGCCCTTGCCCTTGCCCGTCAGGCGGACCGTCGAGTCGCTCACGCGCCGAACGGCTCTTCGTGAAGGCCCTGCAGCGCCTCGGTGAGCCGTGGCGCTCCCTGCGCGAAGGTGGCGTCCAGGCGCGTCAGCCGGGCGTCGGCTTCGGCGAGCGCGACTTCGCCCTTCTCGGTGGCGCGGAGATCGGAGGCCGCGCCCGCCTGGGCCGTGGCATCCTGCACGAGTCCGTCGTCCTGCAGGGTGCGCACCGCGGTGTGCGCGGTCTGCACGGTGATCTGCGACCGCCGCGCGAGCTCCGAGAACGAGATGCCCGGCGTCGCGTGGATGTGCGCGAGCAGTCCGTACTTGCGCGTCGTGAGACCGAGGTCCTTCAGTGCGGCGTTGAGCTGCGCGTCCCACACGCTGGAGACGGTGAGAAGCGCGATGACCGGGCTGAAGGGCGGACGCTCAGGCATGACGCTTCATCGTAGCGAGGGCGGATGCCTCGGCGGCCCCGTCCCGCCCGCACCGCTCGTCGACGGCCGGCGGGATCTCGTGCGCGTCAGTTGCTGGGCAGCTGGCTCGGAGTCGGGCTGGAGGAGAGCTGCCAGGATCCGTCGGCGCACGAGTAGAACTGCGTCGGGATCGACGACGTGTCGATGTAGATGTCGCCGTCGGTCTGGCAGGTGTCGTCGTCGGGAGCGCCGCTGCCGAGCAGCACCTGCGTGCCCGGGGTGCCCGCCTCGCCCTGCGCGCCCTGCTCTCCCTGCTCGCCCTGCTCGCCCTGCGCGCCCGTCGCACCGGTCTCGCCCTGTGCTCCGGTCAGGTTCTCGGCGGCGGATTGCTTGATGTTGCCCGCGAGCACCCACTGCCCGTCGCGGAAGACGTACACGTCCGCGTTCGACACGTCGATGTAGACGTCACCCGGGTAGCCCTTGCCCTCGGCGGGGGCGCCCTGGCCGGCCCGCACCGCCGACCCTGCCGGAAGGATGTCCTGGATGAGGTCCTCGATCTCCTCCGACGACCTCGGCGTCGGCACGGGAGTCTGCTCGGCAACCGCGGTGGCCGTCGGCTCGGGAGCGGCGTCGGCCGAGCGTGCGAGCGAGGATCCGAGGAATGCGGCGACGAACGACAGGACGATGACGGCGACGCCGACGCCGATGAGCGCGCCGAGCCCCACGCCGGATCGCTTCGGAGGCTCGGGCGACGTGGGCGACGGCTTCGTGATCGGCGGGGTCGGCTGCGTGGGCTCGCTCATGGCGGTCTCTCCTTCGTGGAGGGCGAGGCGGAACCCGCCGGGGCGGGCATGAGATTCGCCGCCAGCGTAGGGACCCCGCCTGATGCCCGGTAGGGGACGCGCCCGCGCGTCACCCCACGCGGATGAGAGTCGGCCTATCCGATGCGCCCGCATCTGTCGAGCCCCGGCGGATGAACCGCCGCGCTCCCTACGCTGGAGGCGATGCGAGAGTTCTTCCGCGGCGTCGGCTTCCTCTTCCGAGGGTTCGGCTGGTGGCGTCGTCGTCCCGGCGCGATGGCGCTCGGCCTCGTTCCCGCCGCGATCGTCGGGATCGTCCTGATCGGGGGGCTCACCACGCTCGGCGTGTACCTTCCCGCGCTGACCACCGCGGCGACCCCGTTCGCCGAGGGCTGGATCCCGTTCTGGCGCGATGTCCTTCGCTTCGGCTTCGGCGCAGCGGTCTTCGGCGGTGCGCTCTTCATCGCCATGGTGTCCTTCACCGCGCTGACTCTCGTCGTGGGCGAACCGTTCTATGAGCGCATCTGGCGCACAGTGGAGCGGGATCTCGGCGGGCCCGTGCCCGACGAGGACTACCCGTTCTGGCGCTCGGTCGTCGACGGACTCTCGCTCATCGGCCGCGGCATCCTCGTCGCGCTTCTCGCTGCGCTCGTCGGCTTCATCCCGGTCGTCGGCACCGTCCTGGGCTTTCTCACGGGCGTCCTCCTCACGGGTTGGCTCCTGGGCGATGAGCTGTCGTCGCGCTCGCTCGCCGCGCGCGGCATGACGAGTGATGCGCGCCACGCTCTCCTTCGCCGCCACCGGGGTCGCGCGCTGGGGTTCGGCGTGGCGACCCAGCTCTTCTTCCTCATCCCGTTCGGCGCGGTCGTCGTGATGCCGGCCGCCGTCGCTGGCTCGACGGCGCTGTCGCGCTCCATGGTCGACGGCGTGGCGGCGCGGCCCTGACGACCCGGGCTAGCGTGGCGGCGTGGACTTTCCGCTCGACGCGCTGCGTCGCTGGCCCGACCTGGAGGGGCTCGATCTTCCGGCGACGGATGCCGCGGACCGCCTGATCCTCGACGAGTCCGCCACCGCGCGGGCCGCGCTGGGACCGGGAGAGCTGGTCGTCGTAGGCGACGCGTACGGTGCGCTGACGCTCGCATCGGCGGCGGACGGCGCGACGGCGATCCGCGTGCATCAGGATCCCCTGACCGGCGAGCAGGCGCTCGCCGCGAACGCGGCGGCCCTCGGCCTCACCGGGCGCTTCGCATCGGAGGCCCTCGGGCCGGAGGTCGCCGCCGGCGCCCGGGTCGTGCTGCTGCGCCTTCCCCGTTCCCTCGATGCGCTGCGCGACATCGCGGGGCTGGTGGCCGCGCACGGCGCCCCGGACGTCGTGGTGTTCGCGGGCGGCCGCATCAAGCACATGACCGTCGCCATGAACGACGTCCTCCGCGGGCACTTCGACCGTCTCGACGTCACGCACGCCCGGCAGAAGTCCCGCGTCCTCGTGGCGCGCGGTCCCCACGACGGCCGCGATCCGGAGCCGGCGCGGACCACCGTGGGCTCTCTCGTGGTCTGCGCGTATGGCGGCGCGTTCGCCGGGGCATCCGTCGACATCGGCACGCGCTTCCTCCTCGAGCACCTGCCCGCTCCTCCGGCCGGCGAGGCGATCGACCTCGCGTGCGGGACCGGCGTCGTTGCGGCGAGCCTGGCGACGAGGCATCCGTCACTGCGCGTCTACGCATGCGATCAGTCCGCCGTCGCGGTGGCGTCGGCCCGCGCCACGGTCGCCGCCAACGGCGTCGCCGACCGTGTGGAGGTCGCACGCGACGACATGCTGCGGTCGCGACGGGACGCGAGCGCGTCGTTCATCGCGCTCAATCCGCCGTTCCACGTCGGCGCGTCCGTCAACGAGGGCATCGCGCCGCGGCTGTTCGAGGATGCCGCGCGCGTTCTGCGGCCAGGCGGCGAGCTGTGGACGGTGTGGAACTCGGCTCTCCGCTACCGCGCGGCGCTCGAGCGCATCGTCGGACCCACCCGTCAGGTCGCCCGGAACAGCAAGTTCACGGTGACGGTCTCGGTTCGCCGATGACGCCGGATGCCCCCGCACCACGCCGTGCGGGGGCATCCAGCGGCCGTCGGCAGCGTGACCCGCGGCGTCCCGCTACTCGAGCTCGGCGCAGAGATCCCGCGTCTGACCCGAACTGCCGACGATCGTGAAGACGTTCCCCGCCCCGACGTCGTACGTCACCCGGCCCACGTAGAGCGTCGTCGACGGCCCCGCCGGGACGTCGCTCGGCGACAGGAGGATGACGTTGTGTCCCGTGCTGCGCAGGGTTGTGGTTCCGTCGGGATTCACGGTCGCCATACTGACGGCGCCGTTGCTCTTCAGCGACACCGAGGTCCCCGTCTCGACATTCGTCAAAGTGAGCGCGGCGCCGGTCCCGGCCAGGAGCGTGCGGACGACGTCCCCGTCGCGGTCGGAGAACTCGCGATAGACCGTGTTGCCGGTCGACCCGGTCACCACGATGTCGAAGTCGCACGCCTGCCCCGCCGGAAACGGGATCTCGAAGGTCTCGGCGTGGGCGGAGACCGGGGCGGCGACCGAGAAGACGGCCGCGGCGGCGATGGCGGCGGCACCCCAGCGACGCCGGTGGAAATGTGACATGGTCATCCCTTCCTGATGTGGGGAAACCGCCCGCGCGCCCGGGGGACCACTTCCGCATGGCCGTCGAGTCCCGGACGACAGCAGGATGCCAGTCGGGCGAACGGCCGGCAATGGAGGAGTCGAGAAGCGACCGGATCCGCCGCACGGAGGGCGGGGAGGACGTCCGCCGCGGCGCGGCGTTCGTGGCGACGCCGACGGCGAGCCGCCTCCCTCGGCGCTCGCGGCCCCTGCCCCTGGTTCAATTGCAGGAGGGCGCGACCTCTCGTCGCGAAGGGAGCCGGAGAGCGTGGAAACGCACGACGTCGTGGTGATCGGTGCCGGCCTGGCGGGACTGCGCTGCGCCACCCTGCTCGCCGAGGCCGGCCGCGACGTCGTGGTGCTGGAGGCGGCAGACGAGGTCGGCGGCCGCGAGCGCACCGACCGCGCCGACGGGTTCCTCCTCGATCGTGGCTTCCACGTGCTCAATCCCGCCTATCCCGCCGTCGCGCGCGCGACCGACATCGCGGCGCTCGACCTGCGGCCGTTCCCGGTCGGCGTGCGCGTCCGGCGCGAGGACGGCTTCCGGCAGCTGGCACATCCGCTGCGGTACCCGGCGTCGATTCCGGCATCGCTGTTCAGCGGACTGGTGTCACCGCGCGCCGTCATCGCGCTTGCCCGCTGGGCGCTGCCCGGCATCGTCGATCCGCGGGCCGTCATCGCCGGCCCCGATCGGAGCCTCCGGGAGGGATGGGATGCGGCGTCCTTCCGCGGACCCCTGCGCACGGAGGTGCTGGAGCCGTTCCTCGCCGGGGTCATCGCCGACGATCGCGGCGAGACGTCTGAGTCGTTCGTCCGGCTCCTGGTGCGCATGTTCGCACTCGGGCGTCCGGGAGTCCCGGCGGGAGGCATCGGCGCGTTTCCCGCTCTTCTCGCCGGGCGGGCCCGTGCCGCGGGCGCCGACATCCGGCTCGGTCGTCACGTCACCGGCATCCGTCGCCGTTCCCGAAGAAGCGAGGTCGCGGTGCGGGATGCCGCCGCCGCCGTCGCGCGAGCGGTCGTCGTCGCGACGGACGGCAGGTCGGCCGCGAAGCTGACCGGCATCCCGGCGCCGCAGACCCGCGGACTGCAGACGTGGTGGTTCTCGGCGAATGCCCCGCCTGCGGCGTCCGCCCTGCTGACTGTCGACGGTCGTCGCGCCGGTCCCATCGTCAACAGCGTCGTCATGACGCGGACCGCACCGAGCTACGCGCCGGCGGGGAAGCATCTCGTCGAGGCGACCTGCCTGCTCGGGCCCGACGCGCAGCGCGATCCGTCCCGGGCTCCAGACGAGGCCGCTGTGCGCCGTCAGCTCGCCGGGCTGTGGGGAGCCGACGCGCGGAGCTGGTCGCTGCTGCGCCGGGACGACCTCCCGGACGCCCTGCCGGCGCAGCGGCCGCCGCTGCGCACGACCAGCCCGGCGCGCGTATCGGACGGCGTGTACGTCGCCGGCGACCACCGCGACACCGCGTCCATCCAGGGCGCGCTCGTCTCCGGCGAGCGGATCGCCGCCGCGGTGCTTGCCGACCTCGGCGACTGACGCCGGGCGAAGCGGTCAGCAGTCCCTCGTCGCCGGCAGCGCGAACCGACCGGCGTCAGCCCCCGCGGTGGCCACGGCGCCTTCAGCCGCGGCTCCCGTCCGCCTCGAGGATCTCTCTCGCGCGAGCGAACCCGGTGGTGAGGTTGGTGCGCACCATCTCCTCGATCATCGGCTCGACGAACCGCATCAGACCTCCGGGCCGGCCCTCGATGGTCGCGCGCACGTCGCAGGCGATGCCCGAGGCGACGAAATCCATCACCACGGTCGTCGGCACGGGCCCGGAGGTGCTGACCGTCGCCACCCGCGTAGGCGGATCGAACTCGGTGATCCGCCAGTGGAAGTCGCTCTCGCGGCCCATCGCGCGCACGCGCGAGTGAATCGTGGTGCCGACCCTCACGGGCAGCGCGGAAGTGAGCTCTTCGAAGACGACCGACCCGTCCCACCGCGAGCGCGAACGGGCGTCGGTGAGGAAGTCGAAGACTTCCTGAGCGGGTCGTCGGATCGAGATGGTCTCAGTGACGGTGAACATCGGCTCCCAGCGCGTGACGAATGGGTTCTCAGCCTCACACGAACCAGCCAGCACAGACAACGCCGACGCCGCCCGGCTCGCAGGCACGGCCCTTCCCTACGGCTGCGAGCGCGATCAGTATGGACCTGTCGGCATCGAGCGATGAAGGAGCAAGATGAGCGTTTACCGGGTGATCGACGTCATCGGCACCAGTGCGTCCTCCTGGGAAGAGGCCGCGCGAGAGGCCATCACCACGGCCGCGGGATCGCTGCACGATCTCCGCATCGCCGAGGTGAAGAAGCAGGACATCGTGGTCGGGGATGACGGGGCGCTGCTGTTCCGCGCCCGGATCCAGCTCTCGTTCAAGTACGCGCCAGAGTAAGCCGGGACGATCGCGCACGCGCGTCCGCTACGCGATCACGCCTCGTACCAGCCCGGAGCATGGTAGTCGGCGGTGAGCGCACGCCGGCCGGCGGGCGGGGCCGCCCATCGCACGCCGTTGGCGAGGACGCGCTGGATGTCGGGGTGGTGGTACACGGGGAAGTGCTGATCGCCGGGCGAGAAGTAGAAGACGCGCCCCAGCCCCCGCGTGTACGTCACGCCGGAACGGAACACCTCCCCTCCGGCGAATGTCGAGAGGAAGATCGTCTCCTCGGGAACGGGGATGTCGTAGAACTCCCCGTACATCTCGTGCTCCGGGATGACGATGGGGTGCGGGACGTCCAGGGCGATCGGATGCCGCGGCGCCACCGTCCACACGAGTTCACGCTCTCCGTCGTTCCGCCATTTGAGGGAGCAGGTGGTGCCCATCAGTCGCTTGAAGATCTTCGAGTAGTGCCCGGAGTGCAGGACCAGGATGCCCATGCCCGCGAGGACTGCTTCGTGCACGCGGTCGACGACCTCGTCGTCGACCTCGTCATGTCTGGCATGCCCCCACCACAGCAGGACGTCGGTGTCGTCGACGACTTCCTGGGTGAGACCGTGCTCGTGCTCCTGCAGGGTGGCCGTGCGCACATCGGCGTCCACGCCGAGCTGGGATCGGAGGGCGTCGGCGATCACGGTGTGGATCCCGTCGGGATAGTGGGACAGCGCCTTCTCGTCGCCGTTGGTCTCGTGGAAGTTCTCGTTCCAGACGAGCACGCGGATCGGGGAAGCGGTCACGGTCGGTCCTCACTCTCTTCACGGGTCGTCAGGGGCCGTCGAACTTCTTCCACTCGTCCGGACGCCGCCGAGCGCGTAGCGGCTTCCATCAGGGCCAGGCTTCCGAGGTTCTCACGGCCGGTGCTCTCGGGTGCGGGTCCGCCGGTCACGGCGTTCGCGAAGATCTCCAGTCCCGCTGCACGGTCGTACAACGGCGCGTGATCGAGCGGAGCATCCACCGGCTGGAGTCCGCCCACGCGGCGGATGCGCACCACGTCGCCGGATGCGTCCTCCTCTTCGCCGCCCGAGCGCGAGGTGAAGAACAGCTCGCCCTTCTCTCCTTGGATGCTCCACTCGCCGGCCCACGCGGTCTCCGGCCCGCGGCTGAGCCAGCTTCCGCGGTAGCTGACGACGAGCCCCGTCTCCATCTCGATGGTCACCACGGCGGAGGCTTCTTGGTCGTACTTGCTGAACGACGGGTCGCCGACCTTCGCGTACACGCTCACCGCTTCGGTCCCGGTGATCATGCGGAGCAGATCGAAGTGATGAATGGCCATGTCGTTGATCAGCGGATGCGGGAACGCGTAGTGCCGGTGGGTCGCCCGCGGTGCGTCGTTGTCCCACTTGCGGAAGTCGATGTTGATCGCGGCCAACTCGCCCAGTACGCCCTCCCTGAGCAGGTCGCGCACCGCCCGGGGAGCGGGATAGTTGCGGTAGTTCTGGCTCACCTGCAGGATCAGCCCGCGTTCTTCCGCAAGAGCGACGGCGGGTCGCGCCTCCTCCACCGTGTTGGCGAGCGGCTTCTCGACGAGGACGTGCTTGCCGGCTTGCAGCGCCGCGATGGCCAGCGGCACGTGGGTCGCAACCGGGGCGGTGACGACGACGGCGTCGGCGTCGACGGCCGCCAGGGCATCGGTCAGCGAGCGGAACGAGACCTCTGCAGTCAAGCCGACAGACGCGGCGACGGACTCGAGAGTCGGCGCGTGCGGGTCCACGACCGCCACGACCTCGACCGCGGAGACTGCGGGGATCACGGTCCGGGCCCAGTTGCTCCCCCACCCGCCGAGGCCCACATGAATGATTCGGACGGTCAAATTCGGTGATCCCTCTGCTTCTGGCCATCCCCGCTGCTCGAGTCCGGTCCGATCGGTGCGCACATCTAACCTAATCGGGCAGCCCAGTCTGTCAGGGCCGCCGGGCCGGGTTCAGCACCGAGCTCGACGCGGTCAGTCGCGACATGCCGGGGCGTACGGAAGATCACCCACGTGCTGCCGCCACTCCTGCGGGGTCAGCGCCCGCCCGGCGACGGCGCAGGCGCGCTCCTGCCAGACCGCGGGGTCGGCGACCACCACCTGCACGCCGCCATCGGGCCGTTCCAGTTGGAGGGCGGCCCCATTGTTTGCGAAGGCGGAGCCGGTGAGGCGGAAGTCGCTGCCGCCGAACGCTGCCTCCCATCCGCCGAGGGCCCACGTGATGGTCTTCCCGTCGGGTGCTCTCGTGACCAGCTGCCCCTCTGCCGGGAAAGCCATCTCGCTGACGCCCTGCCTTTGATCGTGCAGGATCTCGATGACCTCCGCGTCATCGACGTCCACGAGCATGGTCCTTCCCGTCGCGTGGACCGCGAGCTGTGCGCCGTCCGGGCTGAAGGCAGCGACAGTCGGCGCACCGGGCAGCGGGACGGTGATCGGCGCTGCGACCCCCGCTGGGTCGACGATGCGGACTTCTCGCGCGCCACCTCCGACCGCGAGGCGTCGCCCGTCCGCACTGACCGCGAGCAGTCCGCCTCCGCCGATCTCGCCCACCTGCCTGCCCGTCGCCGTGTCGAAGACGGCGATCGGCCCGGTGCCACCGGCGTAGAGGCGCGAGCCGTCGGGCGAGAACATCGGTGCGATCCGGGCAGCGAACCCGGTCGTCGGGTCCTTCCCCCGAAGCCGCAGCCAGAGCGTCACCGGGTCGGCGTCTCGGGGCGCGCTCGTGCCCCAGAGCTTGATCGTCCCCCACGAGGCATCCTCCGACGTGAGAGGAGACGGTATCGCGACTCGGGAGCCGTCCGGGGAGCGCTGGCTGACAAGTTCCGTCCCGAGGATCTCGTCGCGCCTCACGGGGTTCATGGGAGGGGTGTACGTGACGGAGGTGGCCCGAGGTGCCCGGGCGAAGACCTCCAGGAGGCTGGCTCGCGCCTCGGGGCTGTCGTGGAGCCGCGCCGCCTGCACCGCGAGCAGCAGCGCCAGGTCGAGCTCCGGCTCATCCACCGCGAGTTCCGCGACGCGACGGGACGTGATGTCCAGCGCTGCCTCGCCGGCGATATCCGCCTGGACTCCGGCATAGATGCTCGCCGCGACCGCGGTGACCGCCAATGCGGCGGCGCCGAGAGAGACGTAGGTCAACCGTCGTACCATGCGCCGCTCTCGGGAGAGCTGAGACCGCGCAGCCGCGAGTTCGGCCTTCTCATGCTCCCCCGACGTCCGGAGGAAGTCGCGCTCGAGGGAAGTGAGCGAGGGGGATGCCGCATCCTGCCACTGCTGCGCGTTCAGCAGGCGACTACCGCGGTAGAGCTCGCTGTCCGGCCGGCCCATCGCATCCCACGCGACGGCGGTGGCGGCCAGATGGCGCATGATCCGCTGACCTTCCACGTCACCCTCGAGCCACTCGGTCAGGCGCGGCCACTCGCGGGCGAGCGCTTCATGAGACAGCTGCACCGACTGCTCGTCGGTCGTGAGCAGGCGGGCATCGACGAGCTCCTCGATGATCCGCGAGTGCGCGTCGTCGATCTCGACCAGGGCGCGCTCGACGCGTCGGCCGTTGGCGACACCGTCTGCGAAGTCCACAAGACGGAGGAGGATGTCGCGCAGAAGCCGTCTCTCCGTATCGGGCAGCCGTGCGTACAGCTCCTCTGCGGTCTGGGCGACCGCACCATCGATCTCGCCGGACGCCCGATACCCGTCCACCGTCAGAACCCTGCCTTCACGGCGGGACCACACCTGGCGCAGCGCATGGGACAGGAGAGGGAGCGACCGGCCGTCGGCGTCCCGGACGAGCACCTCCGCGAGGCCGGGCTCGAGGATGAGCCCCGCCTGCCCCGCGGGCTTCTCGATAATGGCTCGAACACCGTCCGCTCCGAGCGGCGTGAGCACCAGCATCCGCGATCGGATGATCTGGGCGAATCCCGCGTGCTCCGCGAGGTCGCCGAGCCGATCGGCGCGCAGCGCGATGACGAGGGTGCTGCGGAAGAGAAGCCGCGAGAGGGTCTCGAAGAACTCGCGGGTCTCGGCGGGGTCCGGTGCGGCGAAGGCCTGCTCGCACTGGTCGACGATGAGGACGGATGCCCCGCCCTCGAAGTGGATGCCGCGCACAGCGTCCAGCGGGTGCTCGCCCGGCGTGACGATCACGACCTCGGCGCCGCTCGCGCGCAAGCGCCCGCCGATCCCGGCCCGCACGAACGATGATTTGCCCACGCCCGATGCGCCGGCGACGAGCAGGACGCCGTGGTCCTCCACGATGCGCAGTGCCTCCGCGAGTTCGGTCACGCGGCCGAAGTACCGGTCGGCGTCATCCACGTCCGCAGGCGGGAGGCCGAAATACGGACACTCGGCGGACGAGGCGCGGAACGCGTGGTCCGAGAGGAGCGAGGCATCCTGCCGCAGGATCGCCTGCTCCAAGGCGGCGAGCTCCGCGCAGGGGTCCAGCCCGAGCTCTGCGGCGAGCAGCGCTCGCGCATTGCGGACCGTCGACAGGGCGTCGGCCTGCCGACCCTGGCGGTACTGGGCCAGGCCGAGCACGACCCAGCGCCGCTCGCGCAGGGGCGCTTCCGCGACGCGGGCCCGGGCTTCGGCCGCCACTGCCTGCACGTCGCCGGCGCGGAGCCGCGCGTCCAGCAGCAGCTCCTCCGCCGAGAGTCGGAGCTCCCCGAGGCGGTCCGACGCGTTCCGCGCCGGCTGCCAGTCGAGGAGCTCGGCGAAGGCCTCGCCCCGCCACAGCGCGAGCGCCTCGGAGAGGGTGTGCGCGGCGCGTTCGGGCTCACCGAGTTCCAGCTGCTCCGATCCGCGCTCGACGAGCTGCTCGAATCGGCCGGCGTCTGTGTCGACGCCCTCGGTGAGAAGTCGATATCCGGTCGGAGTGGTCTCGATCCGTCCGGGAGCGACCATCCGACGCAATCGCATGACGCATCCCTGGATCACCTTCGACCAGGAGGCCGGCAGATCGTCCCCCCACACCGCCGCAGCGAGGGAGCCGGCGGAGACAGTCGCACCCGGCCGGACGACGAGAGCACCCAGGACAGCGCGATCCCGCCTGGCCAGCGGGATCCGGCCATCGTCGAGAGCCAAGGCGCCCAGTACGCGCACCTCCATGTGGCCACTGTGAGCCTGCGCGGCACCGGCGTCAAGACGGTCGGAACCGGTCCGATACCGGTCATCGAGGGCCGGTACCGCGCCGATACCGACGCGCGCGGAAATGGTCGGAAGCAGCGAGAAGGAGACGGCGATGGAAGAGTCATCAGTCACAGCGGTGGAGGCGCCGTCGGGGAAGTCAGGCGGACCGAGCCGCAGCGTCCTGGCGTGGATCATCGCCGGTATCGCGACGCTCGTCGCCGCCCTGGCGATCCTCGCGTACGTCTTGGAACAGGCGAGCGAGCCTCGCCCCGTGGCGCAGCTCCCGCAGGATCCCTCCGTCGAGGGGACCTTCCGCGTCGACGAGGATGTGGAGTTCCTCGATCTGACACCGGCCGACTTCGTCTCGCACGGCTCGTACGGGGTGCTCGAGGTGTGGAGTACGACGAAGCCGGCGGACAAGCGGTGCCTCGCGATCGTCGCGGAGGGGCGCGTCTCGCTGTTCCGATGCTCGGCGCCCACGTTCGACACCATCGCGGATTTCGACATCGAACCGGCGCTCGTCCCGCCGGCGCCGTCCGGCGAGCCGGCGGCGAACATCCGGTTCGTCCTCCACGACGACCTCGTCGACGTGTACCTCGCGTCGAACCCGGCCGGTGGCTACTACTGACGCACGAGGACGCGGCAGTCGTCCATCACGCCTGAATGCGGCGGCATCCCGAGTGCCCGCTGCCGGACAGGCCGCTGAGCAGCGCCCGCGACACCCGTCAGGAGGATCGCGGCGGCCCGTCGGACACCGCCTGCCGGATCCTCCACACCGGAAACCCACTGAGCTGCGCGATGAGGTCGACGTCGAACTCGTGCACGAAATACGCCTCGCGCACCGCGCGGATGCGCGCAGGGGTGTCGGCGAAGGCGAGGGCGAACTCGGTGGCGTAGCGCTCCCATACGCTCACTTCGTACCTCGGAGCCGTCACGTCGTCTTCACCTCACCTCGGCATGCACGGGGGCAGCGATCGATCGTGGACGCGATGCTACGACGCTCGTGTTAACGGCGTGAGTCGCCCCGATGGCGGCACCGCGGCGCTCACGATGTCGCCGTACTGAAGCGTCTCGGCTCGACGGAGCCCGCCCCCCATCGGCGGGCACCCGATCGGCGACGATATCGTGGCTCGGAGGGCGCACGTGATGAAGAGACTCATCCTTGTCCGACATGCGGAGCCCGAATGGCCGAGCGGCCAAGCCATCGGACGGCGGGATCCACCGCTTTCCGCGGAGGGCCGCGAGCAGGCGCGTGCTTTGGCGCGTGCGTTGTCGGACCAGCCCGTCGCCCAGGTCTTCTCGTCGTCGCGCGCGCGGGCCGTCCAGACGGGAGAGTCGATCGCCGAGCTGCAGCGCATCCCCGTGGAAGTGCCGCCGGAGGACTTCTTCAACGACTTCGCGATCGGCGACTGGGAAGGCAGGCCGCAGGCGGAGCTCCAGGCGGACCCGCTCTTCCAAGCGTTCCTCAGCGATCCAGCGGGCGTCATCCCGCCCGGAGCACCCGAGAGCGTGGAAAGCCTTCACCACCTGCAAGACCGAGTCGAAGCCGGTCTTCGCCGCGTGTTCGAGGCCGTGGGCGACGCAGATTGTGGGTTGGTGGTCACCCACGCGGACATCGTCCGCATTGCGCTCACGTCGCTCCTCGACATCGACGCGACCCGCTTCCTGCGCTTCGCGGTGCCGCGGGCTTCCATCACCGTCGTCGAGAAGCCGCTCGAAAAACCCACGCTGAGCCGACTGGGATGGACGACGGGCGATGACCTGTGATCCGACCGGCTCGCGGCCGCTGCCGGCGTCCCGACTCCTATCCTTGAGCATGTGCGAGACAGTGACGCCGTGCGCCCATCCCCGATCACCAAGTACTCCGGGATCTACAACGCCGACGGCGGCGCGATAGGCGAGATCCGCTACGCGTTCGGGCACCTCTTCGGCTCGGCCGAGTGCGCCCTCTGCACCATCACACACTCCCTCGTTCGCAGGAAGCCGGCGTGGGACGGGATGGTTGACAGGATCGGTGTTCCGATCGTCCTTCTCCACCGCAACGAAGTCGACGAACGTCTTGCGGGAGCGGTGCGGGACATCGCGTTGCCTGTGGTCATCGCCCATCATGAGGACGGCTCGGTGTCCGTTGCGCTGGACGCCGACGAACTGGCTCAGCTGGACGGCTCCGTCGACGATTTCGAACAGGCCCTGCTCGCGCAGCGAAGACACCGCTGATCTCGCGAGACGCTCACCCCGCTCAGGACCGTCCTTCACGCGTCGTTGAGCGCGGCGGCTGCAGATGCGTCGGGGCCGGCCAGGAACACCCGGGGGCGGGGGACGGAGTGTGACGTGCGGCGAGGATGCGGCGATGGGTCAGCGCGAGTCGCGCTTGGCCTGTCGCCGCGCGCCCTGCGCCTGACTCGACGCGTCTCGCTTCACTCCGCCGGATGACTTGGTGTGCTCCCGCTGCCGGCCGGCCGAGCCGGTGGCATCCGGGAACCCGTTACTCTGCGGTCCCGACCACTTCCCGGCCTGTGCGCGTGCGAGCCGCTCATCCTTGAGCGCTTCGGCCTCCTCGTGAGCGACCCGCGCCAGCTCGGAGCTGACGATCGACAGCGCCTCCTCGAACACGTATGCGCGGCCGCGCGCCTTGTCGGAGCTCGGGGCGGCGGCACCGCGACCCCCGGCTTGGGCGACGTTCTCGGCCGCCCCGCGGCGGTAGTTGGTGGTGTGCTTGTTGCGCGCACGGCGGATCCGCTTGTGCAGCGCGATCAGCCCGTCCTCGTCCAACTGCGCGAGCCGGTCGGGCTCGAGCTCGCGGATCAGGTCGCGCTCCTTGTCCTTGAGCACCCACAGGTACTGGTCCATGCCGATCATCCTCCTGTTCCCGCGCTCACCACGGCTTCGGATGAAGCCTGCGTCGCCGGCGCACGGGCGAGGGACCGGCGACACAGACGGCTGGTCAGCCGTCCCCGGTCGAACTCGAGGCGCTCCGGGCCGCCGAAGGATCGAAGTCTTCCCGCGGCCGCGTCGGATCGGGCGGGTGGGCGACGACCTCCGTCGCGAACCTTTGCAGCAGCGTTGCGAAGGTGGTGATCTCCGCATCACTCCAGCCGCGCGTGACCTGCTCGAGATAGCTGAAGCGGAAGGACATGGAGGCCTGCGAGAGCTGCACACCGGAAGGTGTGAGGGCAAGCTCCGAGCGGCGAACATCGTCCGCCGCCGGACGCTTGACCACGAAGCCTGCGTCCACGGCCCGGGCGACCAGCCGACTGGTGGTGGTCTGTGTGACCCCGAGGTGCTGTGCGATCTCCTTCACCGACGGCGACCAGGGGATCCTCCTCAGCGCGTCAGCGACGAGCACGGTGGACAGATCGACGGGTCGGCGGTTCGCGCCGGGCCGTCCGGTGGTGACCGGCGCCCAGATCCGTCGCATCTTTATCAACGCTTCATCTATCGTCCGGGCCGCGCTTCGCTGCACGGATGTATGGTACAGCCATGCCCATCGCCTCGCCGCGATCCGTCTTCGTCACCGGATCCACCGGCACCGTCGGCTCCGCTGTCGTCGCACATCTTCTCGACGCGGGACAGGGTGTGGTCGCGGGCGTCCGGGACGAGGGGGATGCCTCGACCGTCGACCCGCGCGCACAGACCCGACCGTTCGACTTCAGCTCCTCGGCATCCGACCTCGAGGAGGCGATGAAGGACTGCGATCGGCTGTTCCTGATGCGCCCGCCGCCGATCGACGACGTCCGCAGATATCTCTTCCCGGTGATCGACGCGGCCATGAACAGCCGGATCAGCCAGATCGTGTTCCTGTCGCTCCAGGGAGTGCAGCACAACAAATCCACCCCGCATTACGCGGTGGAGCAGTACCTGCGGCAGATCGACGCGCCGTACACGTTCCTGCGACCGAACTTCTTCATGCAGAACCTGTCCACCACCTACCGAGGAGGCATCCGCGACCGCGACGAGATCTACCTTCCGGCCGGGCGCGCTCTGACGGCCTTCATCGATGCGCGAGACATCGGCCGAGTCGCAGCATCCGTGTTCACCACTCCCGGCCATGTGGGTCGGGCGTACACGCTCAGCGGTGAGCAGACCCTGAGCTACCGCAAGGTCGCCCGCATCCTCAGCGACGTGCTTGGCCGCACCATCACCTACGCCAGGCCCACGGAGCAGGATTACCTCGACCGACTGGCGCGCGAGGGCGCACCTCAGGACTACATCGAGGTGCAGAAGATGATCTACCGGGTCGTGCGTTGGAACATCTCGGCGCTGCCCAACCGGAAGGTCCGCCGGCTCACCGGTCATCCCGCCACGACCTTCCGGGCCTTCGCTCAGCGGGAACGCGCGGTGTGGCTGCCAGACTCGCCCTCGCCGGCGCCGTCGCCGGGCTGACATCGCGTGGGCACCCATCGATGCGGATGCTGCGCACGCCGCTCAGGCGCATCTCGAGGCCGCGAATCGCGGTCGGGGATGACAGCCGCGGCGCGCATTCTGGATCTAGGGTGAGCAGGTGCTGGTCAATCCGCATCTCACACGGGCGCGTCTCGCTCTGGTCGCCATCGTTTCCCTCGCGGCCTCGCTCCCTCTCGCGGCATGCTCTGGAGTGCCGGTGTCGCCCGCCGACGCGTCAGCGCACGCAGCCGCCCGCGCAGAGGTGGCCGAGACCTCTCGCGGTCTGTACCGTGGCGCCACGGACACCATCGAGGACTACGCCCGCTGGGCCGACACCGCCACCAGGACGACGAGCGGCGTGGAACTCATCGGCTTCGAGGCCTACCCCGACGCGGTCCATGGTGAGCCGTTCGGGGCGCTGACGTTTCGTGCGACGGTGCAGGTGAGGTCCTCCGGCGATCCCTACGTCGCGTGCTTCGAGTCGCAGTTCGACTACTGGGGTGTCGCGACCGGCAGGTTCGGCGATCGGGACGATGACGCGGCGGTGGCGCACGACGTCCCGTGCCCGCCAGGCGCAACCCGCATCTCGCCCCCGCTCGACACCCGCCCGGTCTACGTCGTCCCCGATGGCGCCGAAGAGCTCGTCGTCGAGGTACTCACGAACGCGTCTTCCACCGCATCCGCTGCCGACATCGTCGGCGAGGTGATCGCGCGGATGCCGCAGCCGACGGGCGACCGCGAGGTGGCGTTCGAGCCCCACGCAGTGGTCGCGGGCGGCGACATCGGCTTCGCGATGGGCGACGCCGACGACTGCCTGCTCGCCAAGCGCGACCGCGACGGCACGCAGGTACTGACCGTCCCCCGCGTTCTGCTCCAGCCCGGGGAACTCGGCTGCTCGCCCGACACCGCGCTTCGGCCGGTCGAGCAGCTGCGATCGCCGCACTGACGAGCGCGAGGAACGAATCGGGAGAAGCCCGGACCCGCAGAATCCTGCGGATCCGGACTCCTCAGCCGCCCGATGCGGGTTGAGCGTTGTGCGGAGCTTTCAGAAATCCCAGTCGTCGTCTTCGGTCGCAACCGCCTTGCCGATCACGTACGACGAGCCCGACCCCGAGAAGAAGTCGTGGTTCTCGTCGGCGTTCGGCGACAGCGCCGAGAGGATCGCGGGGTTCACGTTGGTGACCGTCGAGGGGAACATCGCCTCGTAGCCCAGGTTCATGAGGGCCTTGTTCGCGTTGTAGTGCAGGAACTTCTTGACGTCCTCCGTGAGGCCGATGCCGTCGTAGAGGTCCTGCGTGTACTGCACCTCGTTGTCGTAGAGCTCGTAGAGCAGCGAGAACGTGTAGTCCTTGAGCGCGTCGCGCTCGGCCTCGCCGAGCTGCTCGAGCCCACGCTGGAACTTGTACCCGATGTAGTAGCCGTGCACCGCCTCGTCGCGGATGATGAGGCGGATGATGTCGGCCGTGTTCGTCAGCTTCGCCTTCGACGACCAGTACAGCGGCAGGTAGAACCCCGAGTAGAAGAGGAACGACTCCAGCAGGGTCGAGGCGACCTTGCGTTTGAGCGGCTCGTCGCCCCGGTAGTAGTCCATGACGATGTGCGCCTTGCGCTGCAGGTTCTCGTTCTCGACCGACCAGCGGAAGGCGTCGTCGATCTCCGGCGTCGAGCACAGCGTCGAGAAGATCGACGAGTAGCTCTTCGCGTGCACCGACTCCATGAACGCGATGTTCGTGTAGACGGCCTCCTCGTGGGGCGTGAGCGCGTCGGGGATGAGCGAGACGGCGCCGACCGTGCCCTGGATCGTGTCGAGGAGCGTGAGTCCCGTGAACACGCGCATCGTCGTCTGCTGCTCCTCGGGTGTCAGCGTCGCCCACGACTGCACGTCGTTCGAGAGCGGCACCTTCTCGGGCAGCCAGAAGTTGTTGACCAGACGATTCCAGACCTCGAGGTCCTTCTCGTCCTGGATGCGGTTCCAGTTGATCGCCTGCACCTGACCGAGCAGCTGCAGCTTGGGTGAGTTCATGTCAGTCCTTCTTCGAGATCGAGAGGTCCGCGGGTCACAGCATGCAGCTGACGCACTCGGACACGTCGGTGCCCTCGAGCGCCATCTGGCGGAGGCGGATGTAGTAGATCGTCTTGATGCCCTTGCGCCAGGCGTAGATCTGAGCCTTGTTGATATCGCGCGTGGTCGCGGTGTCCTTGAAGAAGAGCGTGAGGGACAGGCCCTGGTCGACGTGCTGCGTCGCCGCGGCATACGTGTCGATGACCTTCTCGTAACCGATCTCGTAGGCGTCCTCGTAGTACTCGAGGTTGTCGTTCGTCATGAACGGCGCCGGGTAGTAGACGCGGCCGATCTTGCCTTCCTTGCGGATCTCGATCTTCGACGCGATCGGGTGGATCGACGACGTCGAGTTGTTGATGTACGAGATCGATCCGGTCGGGGGCACGGCCTGCAGGTTCTGGTTGTAGATGCCGTGCTCCTGGATCGATGCCTTGAGAGCGCGCCAGTCGTCCTGGGTCGGGATCGGGATGCCGGCGAACAGCTCCTTCACCTTCTCGGTCTGCGGCTCCCATGCCTGCTCGGTGTACTTGTCGAAGAACTGCCCCGACGCGTACGTGGAGTCTGCGAAGCCGTCGAAGGCCTGGCCGCGCTCGATCGCGATGCGGTTCGAGGCGCGGAGGGCGTGGTAGAGCACGGTGTAGAAGTAGATGTTCGTGAAGTCGAGGCCCTCTTCCGAGCCGTAGCGCACGTGCTCGCGCGCGAGGTAGCCGTGCAGGTTCATCTGCCCGAGGCCGATCGCGTGCGACCGGTCGTTGCCGTCCTCGATCGAACGGACCGAGGCGATGTGGCTCTGGTTGCTCACCGCCGTGAGCGCCCGGATCGCCGTCTCGACCGTCTGCCCGAGGTCGCCTCCGTCCATCGCGAGCGCGATATTCATCGATCCGAGGTTGCAGGAGATGTCCTTGCCGATCTCGGCGTACGAGAGGTCCTCGTTGTACGTCGTCGGCGTGTTCACCTGCAGGATCTCGCTGCAGAGGTTGGACATGTTGATGCGGCCCTTGATCGGGTTGGCCTTGTTCACCGTGTCCTCGAACATGATGTACGGGTAGCCCGACTCGAACTGGATCTCGGCGAGCGTCTGGAAGAACTCCCGCGCGTTGATCTTCGTCTTCTTGATGCGCGCATCGTCGACCATCTCGCGGTACTTCTCCGTGACCGAGACGTCGCCGAACGGGATGCCGTAGACGCGCTCGACGTCGTACGGCGAGAAGAGGTACATGTCCTCGTCGTTCTTGGCGAGCTCGAAGGTGATGTCAGGGATGACGACGCCGAGCGACAGCGTCTTGATGCGGATCTTCTCGTCGGCGTTCTCGCGCTTGGTGTCGAGGAAGCGGAGGATGTCGGGGTGGTGCGCCGAGAGGTACACCGCGCCGGCGCCCTGCCGTGCGCCCAGCTGGTTGGCGTAGCTGAAGCTGTCCTCGAGGAGCTTCATGACGGGGATGATGCCGGACGACTGGTTCTCGATCTGCTTGATCGGCGCGCCCGCCTCGCGGATGTTGGAGAGCAGGAGGGCGACGCCGCCGCCCCGCTTGGAGAGCTGGAGCGCCGAGTTGATGCCGCGCGCGATCGACTCCATGTTGTCTTCGATCCGCAGGAGGAAGCACGACACGAGCTCGCCGCGCTGCGCCTTGCCCGTGTTGAGGAACGTCGGGGTCGCCGGCTGGAAGCGGCCGGCGATGATCTCGTCGACGAGCGCGGTCGCGAGCTCCTGGTCGCCGTCGGCGAGGCCCAGCGCCGTCATCACCACGCGGTCCTCGAAGCGCTCGAGGTACCGCTTGCCGTCGAAGGTCTTGAGCGTGTAGCTCGTGTAGTACTTGAAGGCTCCGAGGAACGTGTCGAAGCGGAACTTCTTGCCGTAGGCGCGATCGTTGAGCTGCTGGATGAACTCGAACGGGTACTTCGCGAGCACCTCGGGTTCGTAGTACTGCTTCTCGACGAGGTAGTCCAGGCGCTCCTTGAGCGAGTGGAAGAAGACCGTGTTCTGGTTGACGTGCTGCAGGAAGTACTCCCGGGCAGCGCGGCGGTCGGCGTCGAACTGGATCTTCCCGTCCGGGCCGTACAGGTTCAGCATCGCGTTGAGGGCGTGGTAATCGAGCCCCTCGAAGCGCGGATCCGTCTTGAAGTCGGTCTCTTTCAGTGCAGCTTCCACCATCGTTCCAATCCGTCGCTCACGCGATCCACATCGTCCGGCGTGCCGAAAACCTCGAGCCGGTACAAGTGGGGCACGTGACACTTGCGGCTGATGATGTCGCCGGCGAGGCAGAACGCATCGCCGAAGTTGGTGTTGCCCGCGGAGATCACTCCGCGGAGGTGCTGACGGTTCCGTTCGTCGTTGAGGAACCGGATCACCTGCTTGGGTACGGCGCCCTTCTCCTCGCCTCTGCCCTGGCCACCCCCGTAGGTGGGAGTGACCAGGACGAACGGCTCGTCGACGACGAGCGGAGGCTCACCGGAATGGAGGGGGATGCGCGTCGCGGGAAGGCCGAGCTTCTCGATGAAGCGGGCGGTGTTCCCTGAGACGCTCGAGAAGTAGACCAGGAGCGGCGCGGTCGTGGCCAGAGCGCTCATGTCCTCTCCCTTCTCGAGCGCAGATCCTGAGCTCCGTCGAGGGGAGGTCAGGAAAGACGGGCGGCGAGCTCGTCGATCTTGTCGGGACGGAAGCCCGACCAGTGGTCCTCGTCGGTGATGACGACGGGCGCCTGCAGGTAGCCGAGCGCCTTCACCTGCTCGAGCGCGGCGGGGTCCTGAGAGAGGTCGTGGACCTCGTATTCGATGCCCTTCGAGTCGAGCGCGCGGTAGGTCGCGTTGCACTGCACACAAGCGGGTTTCGTGTAGACCGTGATCGCCATGTGTTCTGTTCTCCCCTCACATCCGGTGTTCTGACCGGCGGTCCCCCCACCGGGAGTCCAATACTACATATGGGTACGGACATTGGATAGCACCACAAGGGCTAGTAGTTACATCCGTGTAGTTTTCCACCGTTCTCAACATGTACAACACAGCTTCTCCACCGTTTCATCCACAGGCGGCGAGGTTCTTGCGAACCTGGAAAACGCCTGAATCCCGCCGGTTTCGGATGCCGCGGCCCCAGCCGTCCACAGCACGTCGACGTTACTTCGGGCCACCGACACGGATTCGCCTGTGGATGACGTCTCCGGCGTGTCGCGGCATCCATCGACATGTCGTCCGCGGCGGCCCCCGCACCCGCGGTCAGGGCGTGAGAGCGTCGGGGGCCACCCTCCCGCGATACCGTGGAGCAATGGCCGGGTACCGCGATCTGCTGCGCACACCCGGCGTCGCCCGCATCATCGCGGCGCAGCTGACGGCCCGGCTGCCCAACGGCATGACGAGCCTCGCGATCCTCCTGCACATCGAGCAGGTGACGGGTTCGTACGGCGCCGCCGGCCTCGTCCTCGCCGCCACCTCCGTCGGCCAGGCCGTCGCCGGCCCCGTCACGAGCCGCTGGATGGGCATCTGGGGGATGCGGCGGGTCCTCACCACCACGCTCGTCGTGTGCGCGGCATCCATCACCGCGCTCGCCCTGGTCCAGTCGACCGTCCCGGTGTACATGGCGCTCGGCCTCGTCGCGGGGCTGTCCACTCCCCCCGTCCAGTCCGCGGTGCGCACCATCTATCCGAAGATGGTCAACTCGCGCCAGCTGACTCCGCTGTTCTCGCTCGACGCGTCGCTGCAGGAGATCATCTGGATCATCGCGCCCGTGCTCATCACCTTCGTCTCGACGCAGGCCGGCACGGTGCAGGGCCTGCTGCTGGTGGTCGTGATCCTCGTCGGCGGCGGGACCTGGTTCATCCTGTCCCCCGAGGTCGGCCGGGTGCGCATCCCGCGCAGCCGGCGGAGCTTCGGCAAGGTGCTCGCCAAGCCCCCCGTCGTGCTCGCGACGGTCACCGGCTTCCTCCTCATCGGTGCGTGCGCGGCCGTGGAGGCAGGGGTCGTGGCGACGTTCGGCCACGACGGGATCGAGGCGGGCGTCGTGCTCGCGGTGTTCTCGATCGGCAGCCTCGCCGGCGGGCTCACCTTCGGACATATCCCGATCGGCCCGTGGGCGATGACCCGGCGCTTCGCGGTCGTCGCCGCCGGGCTGGCGCTCACGACGTTCTCGCTCAATGCGTTCTGGCTCGGCGGATCGCTCTTCGTCGCCGGGATCGGGATCGCCCCGGCCCTCGCCGTGATGTTCGCGATGACCTCGGCGAGCGTGAAGTTCAGCGAGACGGCCGAGTCGTTCGGCTGGATCGGCACGGGCCAGCTGATCGGCGCGGCCGCGGGCTCCGCCGTCGCGGGGTTCCTCATCGACGGCGTCGGACCGCAGGGCGCCTACTGGGCGGCGACCGCCTTCGCTGTCGCGGGCCTCCTCGTCTCGGCCGTCTTCGTGCGCGGCTTCCCCGACCTGCGCGGGCGCGACGCGAGCCCCATCCCCGACACCGAGCCCGTCCCGACGATCACCTGACCCGGCCGGGTACGAAGACGGCGTCGGCAGCCTCTCGCCGGTGTCGCTGCAGAGCGACAGCGTCTTCGGCGACGACGGCGGCATCCACGGCTCGCCTCGACGTCGGGCTCGCCGACCGGCGGCTGCACTGCGCCCCTCACGATCGGGGTCTGACCAAGGTCACTCGAGGCGCTTGAGCAGCTCGAGCAGAGCGAGGGCGTAGGCGTCGGCGGGCTCCGGGTGCTCGAACACGAGCACGCGCTCCGACTCCTCGCCCTGCCGGAGGACGATCTCGACCTCGTGCGTGTCGGCGAGCCGACGCAGGGACTTGAAGGTGCCCCGGAGCATCTCCCGCAGCTGGTCCTCGCGCGGGAGCCACAGCGCGTCCTCGAGGGCGACGGAGTCGAGGGCCCACTCGGTCGTGCCGTTGAAGGCGAGGATCTTGCCCGTCGGGTACTCCCGCGGCTCGATCGTCATCTCGCTGACCGTGAAGATGTCCGCCTCGAACTCGGGCTCGTCGAGCTGGAACCGGTCACCGGATCGCGGGTGCCAGACGAGGCCCGCGTCGCGCAGCGCGACGGCCAGCTCCGTGGAGATCATGCCGACCATCTTCTCGCGTGCAGAGCCCGCCGGGGCCGACCATATGCTGGGCGCATGCCAGCTCCCCTGACCCTCCCGACGCTGTCGTGGGGCGACCCGTCGTCGTCGCGCCACGCCCTTCTCGTCCACGGACTGGGCTCGAACGGCGCCCTCATGTGGCGGTACGGCGTGGCACTCGCCGATGCGGGGTGGCACGCCGTCGCGGTCGATATGCGCGGGCACGGCGGCGCGCCGCGCGCACTCGACTACTCCATCGACGCGTACGCGGCCGACCTGCGGGTCAGCGTCCCCGCCGGCCGCGACCACTGGGACCTCGTCGTCGCCCATTCCCTCGGCGGTGCCGCCGCGACGCGCGCGGCCGCCGACCACTTCGGCTGGACGCGGCGCCTCGTCCTCATCGACCCGGCGATCCACCTGAGCGCGCGCGATCGCGAGGTCGTGCGCGACTCGCAGGAGCGGTCGTTCGACGACCCCACGGTCGCCGCCGTGCGGGCGGAGCACCCGGACTGGCACGAGCAGGACGTCGAGCTGAAGGCGCTGTCGGCGCAGCAGGCGAGCCGCTGGGCGGTCGAGCAGACGAGCATCCAGAATCCCGGGTGGGATGTCCGGGATGCCGCGGCCCACCTGCTCGTTCCCACCCACGTCATCGCGTCCGACCCCGCGGTGTACTCGATCTTCAAGGGGGCGCTCGTCGACGAGGTGCTCCGCAATCCGCACGTGTCGGTCTTGGTCGTCGAGGGCGCCGGCCACTCGCCGCACCGCGACAAGCCGGAGGACACGATGCGCCATCTGCTCGACGCCCTCCGGACCTGATCTGCCGCGACAATGGCAGAGTGAGCCCGTTCGATCCGACCGTCCTGCTTCCCGACGAGCTCCTCGAGCGCTTCCGGGAGCGCGCCGCGGTGCACGACCGCGACAACACCTTCCCCGACGGCGACCTCGCCGACATGAAAGCCGCGGGCTACCTTGCGATCCTCGTGCCGAGGGAGCTCGGCGGAGAGGGGCTCGGGCTGGCCGAGGCATCCATCCTCCAGCAGCGCCTCGCCACCGCCGCACCCGCGACGGCCCTCGCGATCAACATGCACCTCGTGTGGACCGGGGTTGCGAAGGTGCTGGCCGACCGCGGCGTGGACTCCCTGCGCTTCGTGCAGGAGGGCGCCGCCGCCGGCGAGATCTTCGCGTTCGGCATCAGCGAGGCGGGCAACGACCTCGTGCTGTTCGGCAGCGACACGGAGGCCGCCCCTCTGCCCGACGGCTCGTACGCGTTCACCGGCACGAAGATCTTCACGTCGCTCGCGCCCGTGTGGACGCAGCTCGGTCTGCACGGTCTCGACACGACGAGCCCCGACGGCCCGAAGATGGTCTACGCCTTCGTGTCGCGTTCGGACGCGGTGGTGACGCGTGACGACTGGGACACTCTCGGCATGCGAGGAACGCAGAGCCGCACGACGGAGCTCCACGGCGTCGTCGCGCCGGCCGAGCGCGTCGTCCGGCGGATCGACCCGGGCCCGAACCCCGACCCGATCGTGTTCGGCATCTTCAGCGTGTTCGAGCTGCTGCTCGCGTCGGTCTACACCGGGATCGCGCGCCGCGCTCTCGACCTGGCGGTGGCGACGGCGCACCGGCGCACCTCGAAGCGGACCGGCCAGGCCCTCGCGCAGGATCCCGACATCCGGTGGCGGATCGCCGACATGGCGCTCGCGTACGACGCGCTCTCGCCGCAGCTCGCGTCGCTCTCGCGCGACGTCGACGACCTGGTAGATCACGGGCCCCGCTGGTTCTCGCTGCTGTCGGGCGTCAAGCACCGCGCCGTCACGACGGCCAAGGCGGTCGTCGACGACGCCGTGCTCGTCGCGGGCGGATCGTCGTACTTCGCCGGCTCCGAGCTCAGCCGCCTGTACCGCGACGTGCTCGCGGGCCTCTTCCATCCCTCCGACCCTGAGTCGGCGCACTCGACGGTCGCCACGGCCTGGCTCGGGCCGGTGACGGGCTGAGCCGAAGCCGCCGTCTCGCCGATCGAGCAGGATTCGAGAAGCGAACCGGGTGCCGCGTGAATAGCGTGGCCCGCATGAGCACAGCAGAACGCAACACGAAGTCCGGGTTCACCGCCGACGAGCGCGCCGCGATGCGGCAGCGCGCAGCCGAGCTGAAGAAGCAGGAGCGCAAGGGGAAGAGCGCCGAGGAGAGGGCGGCGATCGACCGGCAGGATCTCCTCGACGCCATCGCCGAGATGGACGACAGCGACCGGTCGATCGCGCAGGGGATCGATGACATCGTGCAGGCCGAGGCTCCGCAGCTCGCGTCGAAGACGTGGTACGGCTTCCCCGCCTACACGCGCGACGGCAAGGTCGTGGTCTTCTTCAAGGCGGCGGGCAAGTACAAGGACCGCTACGCGACCCTCGGCTTCGAGTCGGCGGCCCGACTCGACGACGGGCAGATGTGGCCCACGTCGTACGCGATCCTGTCGCTCGGCGAGGGCGATCGAGAGCGCATCGCCGAGCTCGTGCGCCGAGCCGCCGGCTGAGGGAGCCTCCCCGCGGCCCGGGCCCGCCCGCTCGGGTATCGCCGCGCAAGCCCTGGCGACGCAGGCTCGCCCGCGTGCGAGGATGACCGGATGAGCCGCACGCCGACGCAACTGCTCACCCCCGCGGATCAGGAGCGGCGACGCGGCCTGCGCGTCATGAAGGGCGTCGCCCTCGGGGCGCTCCTGGGGATGGCCGTCGTCTTCCTCGTGTCGTTCGCGTTCGAGGAGCAGGTGCCCGCGCTGGCGTATGTGCGCGCGGCGGCCGAGGGCGGCATGGTCGGCGCGCTCGCAGACTGGTTCGCCGTGACCGCCCTGTTCCGGCATCCCCTCGGCATCCCCATTCCGCACACGGCGATCATTCCGAACCGCAAGGACGAGATCGGCCGCACCCTGGGCGAGTTCGTCGAGACGAACTTCCTCTCCGCCGAGGTCGTGCGGACCAAGCTCGAGGCGACGAGGATCGCGCAGCACGCCGGCGAGTGGCTCCGCGAGCCCGTGCACGCCGAGAGGGTGACCGCTGAGGCATCCGTCATGGCATCCGGCGTCTTGCGGGCGCTCAGTGACGAGGACGTGCAGGACGTCATCGAACAGCTGGCCCGAGAGCATCTCCTCCAGCCCGACTGGGGGCCGCCGCTCGGGGCATGGCTCGGCCGCATCGTGGAGTCCGGCGCGCACCACGGAGCCGTCGACATGGCGGTCGAGACGATCCAGCTGTGGCTCGCGAGCAACCAGGCGGCCTTCGCCGGACTCGTATCGCGGCGGCTCCCCGCCTGGATGCCCTCGCTCGCATCGCGGCTCATCGACGACACCGTCTACAACGAGGCGGTCAAGTTCGCCGCGGCGGTCCGCGCCGATCCGCAGCATCCCGCGCGCAAGGCCATCGACGGGTACCTCGACCGCCTCGCGGACAACCTGCAGCACGACCCCGCCACGATCGGGCGCCTCGAGGACGCGAAGCTGACGCTGTTCGACAGCCCCCGCGTGCGGGAGCTCGCCGCCGAGGCGTGGAACACGGCCAAGGCGGGGCTGCTGTCGTCGCTCGCCGATCCCGAGAGCGGACTGCGCCGCCGGGCGGCGACGGCGATCGCGGAGGTCGGCGAACGGCTCGCGACCGAGCCCCCGCTGCAGCACCGGGTCGACACGTGGGTGACGGATGCCGCGGTCTTCCTCGTCGACCGCTACCGGCACGACATCGCGTCGATCATCACCGACACCGTCGAGCGGTGGGACCCGGCCGAGACGACGGAGAAGATCGAGCTCATGGTGGGCCGCGACCTGCAGTACATCCGGCTCAACGGCACCATCGTCGGAGCTCTCGCGGGCCTCGTCATCTTCTCGATCGCGCACGCGCTGCTCGGATAATCTGGCCGCATGCCCGAGCCCGCCGACCAGCTGCTCTTCAGTTACGGCACGCTGCACGATCCGCAGGTCCAGCTCGACATCTTCGGGCGGATCATCGCCGGAGAGGACGATGTGCTGCCCGGCTACACGGTCGACTACGCCGAGATCGAGGACTACCGCGTCGTCGACCTGTCGGGTCTCGCGGTTCATCCCGTGGTGCGCGCGACCGGCAACCGGCACGACAAGGTCGTCGGAAAGGCGATGTGGCTGACGGCCGACGAGCTCGACGCCGCCGACGAGTACGAGGTGTCGCTCTACGTCCGCGAATCGGTCGCGCTGGCCAGCGGTCGCGACGCCTGGGTGTACGTGTCGATCTGATGGCGCTCCCACACGATCCGCTCTGGCCCCGCGCGGGCGGATGGCCGTCGTTCGACGAGACGGAGGGCGAGGTGGATGCCGCGATCGTCGGCATCCCCGCCTGGCGGACGTCGCTCTCCCCGACCGGCGCCAACGCGACTCCCGGCGCCGTACGGGACGCGCTGGCGCGCTACAGCCCGACCCTCGTGGGGCCGCCCGCGATCGACCTCGCCGAGGCGATGCGGATCGTCGACGCGGGTGACGTCGAGGATCCCGACGGGCCGGAAGGCGAGGCGCGGGTGCGCTCGAGGGTCGCGGAGCTCGCCGCGCGTGCGGGGCTCGTCGTCGCGATCGGCGGGGACAACTCCCTCACGTACTCGGTCGCACAGGGGATGCGCGCCGACGGGCTCATCACGCTGGATGCCCACCTCGACCTCCGGGACGGCGTCTCCAACGGCTCCCCCGTGCGCAGACTCGTCGCCGACGGGCTGGACGGCCGTCGGATCGTGCAGATCGGCATCGCCGACTTCGCCAACTCGGTCGCCTACGCGCGGCGCGCCGAGGAGTACGGGATCACCGTGATCCCGCTCGACGACGTGCGTCGCCGGGGGATCGCCGACGTCATGCAGGAGGCCCTCGAGGTGGCCGGCGGGGGCGCGGTAGCGGGCGGGGGCGCGGTGGCCGGCGCGGGCGCGGGCGGTGTGGCCAGCGCGGGCGCGGTGGCCGACGCGGGCGCGGGCGGTGGCGGCATCCACCTCGACATCGACGTCGACGTGTGCGACCGCTCCGTCGCGCCGGGCTGCCCGGCCTCGGTGCCCGGCGGTCTCGCGGCGTGGGAGCTTCGCGCGCTTGTGCGGCACGCGGCATCCGATCCCCGCCTCCGCAGCGCCGACATCGCCGAGGTCGATGCGACGGCCGATGCCCCCGACGGGCGGACTGTGCGCCTCGCCGCGCTGTGCGTGCTGGAGCTCCTGGCAGGAAGGATTCCGCGATGACGAGGCTCGTGCTCGTGCGCCACGCCAAATCGGACTGGGGCGATGCCTCGCTCGACGACCACGACCGGCCGCTCAACGACCGGGGACTGCGCGATGCGCCCCGCATGGCCGCGCGGCTCGCCGGGACGGGCTTCCGCGCCGACGCGATCCTGTCGAGCACGGCGCTGCGCGCATCGACGACGGCCGGCTTCTTCGGCCAGGCGCTCGGCGTTCCCGTCGAGCGGCAGGAGCGGCTGTACGGCGCGCCGGCGTCGCTCCTCCTGCGCGCGGGAGCCGAGCGCGGTGTCGGCTCGGTCGTCGTCGTCGCCCACGACCCCGGCATGACGGTCCTGGCCGGTCAGCTCTCGGACGGCGGCATCGGCCACATGCCGACCTGCGCCGTCGCGACCTTCGTGTGGGACGAGGACGACTGGGAGGTCGCGACCGCCGTCGATCCGGAGTCCTGGACCCTCGACACCCCGCGCTGAGCCAGACCTCCTTCTGCGGCTCACGTCTGCTGCCGCATCGGCCTCACGGACGGGGGCCGGCCGGGAGCCGCGCGCCGTCCTTCCAGACGGCGGAGACGAGGGGCACACCCGGGCGGTAGGCGAGGTGTACCCGGGTCGGGGCGTCGAGCAGCACGAGGTCGGCTCGGAGGCCGGCGGCGACCGCGCCGATGTCGTCGCGGCGGAGCGCCCGGGCTCCGCCGGCGGTCGCCGCCCACACCGCCTCGGCCGGCGTCATGCCCATCTCCCGCACGGCGAGCGCGATCATGAGGGGCATCGAACTCGTGAAGCTCGAGCCCGGATTGCAGTCGCTGGCGAGGGCGACGGTGACACCCGCGTCGAGCAGACGGCGCGCGTCGGGGTACGGCTGCCGCGTGGAGAACTCGACGCCGGGCAGCAGCGTCGCGACGGTGTCCGACCCGGCGAGCGCCGCGACATCCTCGTCGTCCAGATAGGTGCAGTGATCGACGGATGCCGCACCCAGCTCCACCGCGATGCGCACGCCCTCCCCGCGACCGAGCTGGTTGCCGTGCACCCTCGGCAGCAGCCCGTGCGCGATGCCGGCGGCGAGGACTCGCCGCGACTCGTCCGGGGTGAAGGCTCCTCGCTCGCAGAAGACGTCGATCCAGCGGCTGTGCGGCGCGCAGGCCGCGAGCATGTGTCCGCAGACGAGATCGACGTACTCGTCGCGGGCCTGCGCGAACTCGCCCGGAACGACGTGCGCGCCGAGGAACGTGACCTCCGGCGTGACCTCGGCCGCGAGCCGCGCGAGGCGCGCCTCGTCGTGCACGGTCAACCCGTACCCGGTCTTGACCTCGAAGGTCGTCGTGCCCTGGCGGTGCAGCTCGGCCACGAACCCCGCGAGGCGGCGGCGCAGTTCGTCGTCGCCGGCGGCGCGAGTCGCGGCGACCGTCCGGCGTATGCCTCCCGCGGCATAGGACTCCCCGCTCATACGCGCCGCGAACTCGTCGGCACGTTCGCCGCCGAACACGAGGTGCGTGTGGCTGTCGACGAACCCCGGGATGACCGCCCGGCCGCCGGCGTCGACGACTTCGAGGTCATGGGAAGGCCCGGGGCGATTCGTCTCGCTCGGCTCGCTCAACGACCGGAAAGCCTCATCACCGGGGCGTTTCGTCTCGCTCCGCTCGCTCAACGACCGGGAAGCCCCGTCACCGGTCGTTGAGCGAGGAGCGAAGCGACGAGACGAAACGCGCTGCGCCTCCGCTGCCGCGCCCACCCACGCGATGCGCCCGCCCTCGATCAGGACCGCGGCATCCGTCATCGTTCCGCACGGATCGCCCGCGACGGCGACATTGGTCGTCAGCTCGCCGATGTTCGTGATGAGCGTCGTGCTCACGGCATCCCCTCTCCCCCGCGCGAGAGGTCACGAACGGGCCGCGGCACGCCGCGCCGGACCCGGCGTGAAGTCTCGCGCAGAGCAGTCACAGCATCGGCACCTTGAGGCCGCGCTCGGCGGCGACCTCGCGCGCCCGCTCGTATCCGGCGTCGACATGGCGCATGACGCCCGTGCCGGGGTCGTTCGTCAGGACCCGCTCGAGCTTCTGCGCCGCGAGGTCCGTGCCGTCGGCGACGGTCACCTGGCCGGCGTGGATCGAGCGCCCGATGCCCACCCCGCCGCCGTGGTGGATCGAGACCCACGACGCGCCCGAGGCCGTGTTGAGGAGGGCATTCAGCAGCGGCCAGTCGGCGATGGCGTCCGAGCCGTCGGCCATCGCCTCGGTCTCGCGGTAGGGCGAGGCGACCGATCCGGCATCGAGGTGGTCCCGGCCGATCACGATCGGGCCGGACAGCTCGCCCGAGGCGACCATCTCGTTGAACTTCAGGCCCGCGAGGTGCCGCTCCTTGTAGCCCAGCCAGCAGATACGGGCCGGGAGCCCCTCGAAGTGCACAGCGTCGCCTGCCTTCTCGAGCCACCGGACGAGCCCCGCGTTATCCGGGAAGAGCTCCATGACGGCGCGGTCGGTCTTGCGGATGTCCTCGGGGTCTCCCGACAGCGCCACCCAGCGGAAGGGTCCGCGCCCCTCGGCGAACTGGGGCCGGATGTAGGCCGGCACGAAGCCGGGGAAGTCGAAGGCCCGCTCGAACCCGCCGAGCTTCGCCTCGGCCCGTATCGAGTTGCCGTAGTCGAAGACGGCGGCTCCGGCATCCTGGAAGCCGACCATCGCCGCCACGTGCTTGGCCATGCTCCCCCGCGCCCGGGCGGTGAAGCCCTCGGGATCACGGGATGCCTCGGCCCGCCAGGCCTCGAACCGGATGCCGACCGGGAGGTAGGCCAGCGGATCGTGCGCGCTCGTCTGGTCTGTCACGACGTCGATCGCGAGGTCGCCGGCCCGGTGGCGCAGCAGGAGATCCGGGAAGACCTCCGCGGCGTTGCCGACGAAGCCGACCGAGAGCGCCTCGCCCGCGGCGCGGGCCGCCGTGACGCGGGCGATGGCGGTGTCGAGGTCGGTGGTGTACTCGTCGAGGTAGCCGTGCTCCACGCGGCGGGCCAGGCGCGACTCGTCGACGTCGACGATGAGCACGGCGCCGCCGTTGAGGGTGACCGCAAGGGGCTGCGCGCCGCCCATGCCGCCGCATCCGCCCGTCAGGGTCAAGGTCCCCGCGAGCGACTCCCGCCCGAGCGAGCGCGCGACCGCCGCGAACGTCTCGTAGGTGCCCTGAAGGATGCCCTGCGTCCCGATGTAGATCCACGACCCCGCCGTCATCTGGCCGTACATCGTGAGACCGAGCTGCTCCAGGCGGCGGAACTCCGGCCACGTCGCCCAGTCGCCGACGAGGTTGGAGTTGGCGATCAGCACGCGCGGGGCCCACTCGTGGGTGCGGAACACTCCCACGGGCTTGCCGGACTGCACGAGCAGCGTCTCATCCGGCTCGAGCTCGTCCAGGGTGCGCACGATGGCGTCGAACGCCTCCCACGACCGCGCCGCCCTGCCCGTGCCGCCGTACACGACGAGATCCTCCGGGTGCTCGGCCACCTCGGGATCGAGGTTGTTCATCAGCATCCGCTTGGCTGCCTCGGCGCCCCAGCTCTTCGCCGTCCGCTCCGATCCGCGGGGGGCGCGGACGCCTCGGGCCGTGGTGACATCGGTCATGACATGCCTTTCGTCGTGGCGGTCGTGGGTCGGAAGGGTCGCCGGGGTCGGAAGGGTCGCCGGGGTCGTCACAGGAGAGGAGATCTGCACTTTGGAGGAGGGATCAGCGCGAGGCATCCTCAGTCCTGCCGTTCTCCTCAGATCTGCCGAGCGCGGCCTCGGCGATCGCGCCCGACAGGACGAGCTCCGTCACGGCCTCGAGGTCGGGCGAGACGAAGCGGTCGCGGCCCGGGCCCGCCGCGACGGAGCGCACGACATCGCGCGCGGCGCGGGTCGCGGCGGCAGGCTGCAGCGGCGCCCGCAGGTCGAGCGCCCGGGCGGCCGTCAGGATCTCGATCGCCAGCACGCGGGCGAGCCCGTCGATGGAGCGGCGGAGCTTGCGGGCGGCGGCCCACCCCATCGAGACGTGGTCCTCCTGCATCGCCGACGACGGGATGGAGTCCACGGATGCCGGCACCGCGAGCCGCTTGAGCTCGGACACGATCCCCGCCGCGGCGTACTGCGCGATCATGAGCCCGGAGTCGACGCCGGCCTCATCGGCGAGGAACGGCGGCAGCCCCTGACTGCGCGCGACGTCGAGGGCGCGGTCGGTCCGGCGCTCCGAGATCGAGGCGACGTCGGCCACGGCGATCGCGAGGAAGTCGAGCACGTAGGCGACCGGCGCCCCATGGAAGTTGCCGTTGGACTCGACGCGGCCGTCGTCGGTGATGACGGGATTGTCGACGGATGCCGCGAGCTCCCGCTCGGCGACGAGCGCCGCGTGCGACGCCGTGTCGCGGGCGGCTCCGTGCACCTGCGGGGAGCAGCGCAGCGAGTAGGCGTCCTGCACGCGCGTGCAGACCGCCGGATCGCGGTGCGACGCCATGATGGCCGACCCGGCGAGCAGGTCGCGCAGGTGCGCGGCCGAGGTCGCCTGGCCGATCTGCGGACGCAGCGCCATGAGGTCGGCGGCGAACACCGCATCCGTGCCGAGAAGCGCCTCGACCGACATCGCCGCGGCCACGTCGGCGGTGTCGAGCAGCACGCGCAGGTCGTCGAGGGCGAGCAGCAGCATCCCGAGCATCCCGTCGGTGCCGTTGATGAGTGCGAGACCCTCCTTCTCGCGCAGCTCGAGGGGCGGGATGGATGCCTCGGCCAGCGCCTCCGCGGCGGCGCGTTTCGTCTCGCTGCGCTCGCTCGACGACCGGGAGTCGCTGACACGGACCTCCCCCTCGCCCATCGCGGCGAGCGCGACGTGGGACAGCGGCGCGAGGTCGCCCGAGCAGCCGAGCGAGCCGTACTCGCGCACGATCGGCGTGATGCCGGCATTGAGCATCGCGGCGTAGGTCTCGACGACGACGGGGCGCACGCCCGTGCGCCCCGACGCCAGCGCCTGCAGGCGCAGGAGGTGCAGCGCGCGCACGACCTCGCTCTCGACCTCCGCACCCGTCCCGGCCGCGTGCGAACGGATGAGCGACGCCTGCAACTGCCGCCGGCGCTCGGGGGCGATGAAGGTCGTCGCGAGGGCGCCGAACCCCGTCGAGATGCCGTAGTGCGGGTCGGGGTCGCCGGCCAGTCCCTCCACGAGCGCGCGGGTCTCGGCGACGCGGGCGAGAGCGGCGGGGGCGATCTCGACGCGAGCGCCGCGGCGCGCGACCGCGACGACGTCGGCGCGGCGCAGCGGCTCCGCGCCGACTGTGACGACCTCGAGGGCGGGGGTGACGGTGGTCATGCGTCGATTCCACACCGCGCCGCTCGCGTCGCACAGGGTGCCGTGGCATCCTGTGTCTGTCATGCCAGACGATCCAGCGCCGCACGCCGCGGACACGGCACCGCCCCGCCCGCAGGTGCCCGCCGCGGATCAGACCCTGCGGATCCTGACGTTCCTCGGGCGCCAGCGGGGCCCTGTGGCTGCCCGCACGATCGCGACGCACCTCGGCATCCCCCGCTCCACCGTGTACCACCTCCTCGCCGCGCTGGAGGGTCACGGGTTCGTCGTGCACGTCCCCGCCGAGCGCCGCTGGGGACTCGGCGTCGCCGCGTTCGAGCTCGCCGGCGGCTACGCGCGGCAGGCGCCGCTTGCGCGACTCGGACGCCCCCTCCTCGCCGAGCTCGCCGACCGCGCCGGCGAGAGCGCGCACCTCGCCGTCATGAGCGGGCGCGACGTCGTCTACATCGTCGAGGAGCGCGCGCCGCGGCGGCCCGCCCTCGTGACGGACGTCGGCGTGCGCCTCCCGGCCCACCTGACGGCGTCGGGCCGGGCGATGCTCGCGGTCCTCCCCCGCGAGCAGGTCCGGGCGCTGTTCCCCGACGCCTCGGCGTTCGCGGACCGGACCGGCCGCGGCCCGCGGACACCGGGCGACCTCCGGGAGCTGCTGCGACAGGTGCGGGCGACGGGCTGGGCGACCGAGGACGGCGAGGTCACGCTCGGACTGCAGTCGATCGGCATCGCCGTGCTCGATCACGTGAAATGGCCCACTGCGGCGATCGCCGTCACGTGGCCGGTCGAGGCGGATCGGGATGCCTCGTCCCTCGCCGCGCACGTCGCTCACGCGGCGACCGAGCTGTCGCGCCGGCTCTACGGCCGCTGAACCGGGGGCCCGGGGGCATCGGCGGCGGGCCTCTGCCATCCGCCCGCCTTCGGGTTAGTCCAATCATCCCGCCCCTGCAACCCCCTGCATCCACGGCTCGGGCGGTTCGTAGCGTGGCAGCATGCTCGCTTCAGACACCCCTTCGACCAGCCGGATCCTCGAGCTCATGGATCAGCGCCACGACGCGTGCGTCACGATCGTCGCGGAGTCCTCCCCGCTCCCCCAGGATCACGACCGCGTCAAGATCGCGCTGCGCGATCAGATCGACGACGCGGCTCGCCGTCTGGAGGCGCTCGACCCCGGGCACGGCCGCGCCGCCGCCCTTCTCGAGGGGCTCAGAGGCGTGCTCGGCGACACCGAGTTCTGGGAGCACCAGTCGCGAGGACTCGTCCTCCTCGCCTCACCCGACGGCACCGAGGCGTTCCGCATCGCGATCGACGTCTCAGCGCGCGTCGAGGTCGGCGACCGCTTCGACACCGGCGGACTCCTGCGGGCGACGACGTCGGTGCGCCGCGCCTTCATCGTGGAGGTCACCGGTGGCGGCGCGCGCCTGGTAGAGCTGACGCCGGACGGCCGGCTGGTCGACCGCCCGCTCCACCTTCCCGACGACCACGCGCTCATGCTCACGCGCACGACGACGGAAGGATCGGCGGAGCGCCAGCGCGCACAGGGCAGCACCGGCGAGCGCATCGAGCGCGAACGCTACTGCCGCACGATCCAGGACGAGGTCGTCAAGGCGGTACCGGATGCTGTGCCCCTCGTCCTCGCGGCCGCCACCGAGCTCGAGCCGGCGTACCGCGCGGTGAACACCCACCCCCTGCTCCTGGAGCCCGGCATCGGCCAGCCCGCCGACGCGGAGGCCCTCCGCCGCGCCGCCGAGGAGGTGCTGCGCGAGCGGGAGAGCCGGCAGCTCGCCGAGTGGCGCGAGCTCTTCGGCACGCGACGCGGCGCCGGCCACGCGACGACCCGGCTGGAGGAGGTCGCGGTCGCCGCATCCGCCGCCGCCGTCGAAGAGCTGCGCTTCGACGTCAACGCGACGCCGGCGGGGCGCATCGACGAGTTCGGGCGCATCCAGCGGGCCGAGGCCGGCTCGAGCGGCGCGTACTCGCTCGTCGACGAGATCGTCGCGCGGGTGCTCCGCACCGACGGCACCGTGCGGGCGGTCACCACGGCGGAGCTGATCGACGGATCGCCCGTCGCTGCAACGCTGCGCTTTCCGGTCGCGATGCCGGACGGCGAGTTCTCGGACCGCATCTCCGGCGACCTCCCGGAGGTCGCGACCGAGAACGACCGCGGGGAGCTCGACGGCTCCTAGACGTCGTCGCGGCTGCGCACGACGAGCTCCGGCTCGATGAGGCGGTGCCACGGCCCGCCTCCCGTCGCGGGATCGGCGACCAGAAGGTCGAGGACGGCGTCCGCGACGAGCTCGGGGCGCTGCTCGACGCTCGAGAGCGCGAGCGCCTCGGCGACGGGCGTGTTGTCGAATCCGATGACGAGCAGGTGCGGGCGGCCGGCGTGCGAGGCCGCGAGGTGGGCTCCGAGCGCGAGGGTGTCGCTCGCGCACACGATGGCGTCGACATCCATCGCCGCCAGTGCGTCCTCGACGACCGCACGGGCCCGGGAGACGCTGTCGACCGACGTCCACCGCAGCTCCGCGGGCGGCTCCTCCGCCCACCCGAGGGCTTCGCGCCACCCCCGTTCGCGGTCATCGCCCGTGCCCGATCCGGCAGGCCAGCCGAGGAAGGCCACGCGATCTCCCTCGGCGAGGGAGTGGAGCGTCGCGGCGCGCGTGCCCGCCGCGCCGTCCACGTCCACCCAGTGCCGCGAGGCATCGGCGTCCAGCGCCTGCGCGCCGGGCTCGCCCCAGGGCCTGCCGAAGGCGACGTACGGGATGTCGTGCTCCGCGAGCCACTCGGCACGCGGATCGCCGGCATAGGTGCCGGTGAGGACGATGCGGTCGATCTCACCGCCCTCGCGCAGCTGACGGATGCGACGGATCTCCTCGTCGGCATCGGTCGCGGCGTACACGAGGATCCGGAGGCCGCGCGGGGTGGCGCGTTCGGTGAGGGCGTGGATGAACCGATCCAGCACGATTCCCGAGATGCCGCCCGCGTAGGGATCGAGACGGATGCCGATGGTGTGGCTCTGCTGAGTCCGCAGGCGTCGCGCTGCCATGGAGGGCGCGTAGCCGAGCTCGGCGATCGCCGCCTCGACGCGGCCGCGGGTCGTCGCCCGCACGATGTCGGGCGCGTTGAGGACGTTGGAGACGGTCTGCCTCGACACTCCCGCCAGGCGCGCGACGTCTTCGACCGTGGGCTGCCGTACCACCTCGCCACCACCCTTCCGGGCCGCTCGTAAACCCCTTGACACGTGCGGTTCCCGAGAATACCTTGTCACCACACCGGAGATTTGAACGATCAAATTTCTGTCGGGCATGTATCGAAGGAGATCGCATGAAGCGGCACACAGCGGCGCGGGCTCTCGCCCTCGGCGCGTTCACAGCAACCGCGGCGCTGGCACTGGCCGGCTGCGGACAGGGTTTCGACGACGGAGGCAGCACCGGCGAGGGGGGCGGTGACGACAGCGGCCTCACGATCCTGATCGGCTCGAGCGGCGACGCCGAGACCGATGCGGTCACCGAGGCCGTGGCCGCCTGGTCCGAGGAGTCCGGCACCCCCGCCGAGGTCACGGTGGCCAGTGACCTCAATCAGCAGCTCTCGCAGGGCTTCGCCGCCGGCGACCCGCCGGATCTGTTCTACCTCTCCACGGAGGCCCTCGCCGGGTACGCCGCGAACGGCTCGCTGCAGGCGTACGGCGACGACCTGGAGAACAAGGACGACTTCTACCCCTCGCTCGTGGAGAACTTCACCTACGAGGACCAGTTCTACTGCGCCCCGAAGGACTTCTCGACGCTCGCCCTCATCATCAACAAGGGACTGTGGGATGCCGCGGGCCTGACCGAGGCCGACATCCCCACGACGTGGGACGAGCTGGCCTCCGTCGCGCAGACCCTCACGAAGGACGGCGTCGTCGGCCTCGGCTACGGCTGGGAGTGGCAGCGGCTCGGAACCTTCATGGCGCAGGCCGGCGGCGGCCTCGTCGAGGACGGCGAGCCGATCGCCAACAGCCAGGAGAACGTCGACGCCCTGACCTATGTCCAGGACCAGATGGCCGCCGGAACCTTCGCATATGCGCAGGACCTCGGCGCCGGATGGGGCGGCGAAGCGTTCGGCAAGCAGCTGTCCGCGATGACGATCGAGGGGAACTGGATCCAGGGCGCGATGGCCAACGACTACCCCGACGTCGAGTACATCGTGGCGGAGCTTCCCGAGGGCCCCGCGGGCAAGGGCACGCTGCAGTTCACGAACTGCTGGGGCATGGCTGCCGACAGCTCCAACCAGGAGGCGGCGCTGGACCTCGTGCAGTACCTGACCAGCACCGAGCAGCAGCTCGCGTTCTCGCAGGCGTTCGGCGTCATGCCGTCGATCCAGTCCGCCGCCGAGCAGTGGAAGACCGACAACCCCGACCTCGCCGCGTTCATCGCCGGTGCCGACTACGCGCAGGGCATCCCGACGTACGAGGGGACCGCTGATGTCATCACCGACTTCAACTCGCAGCTCCAGGGGCTGAAGGACGGGGACCCCCAGCAGATCCTCGACACCGTGCAGTCCAACCTCGAGGCCATCGTCGGCTGAGCCGGAACCTCCGATGACTGCAACCGTCACAGCGCCTCGCCGCGGAAGGACCTCCGGCTCGGGGATCCGGCGCGGCGAGGCGCTCGCGGGGTGGATCTTCACCGCACCCGTGATCGTCATCCTCGGGATCTTCCTCTTCATCCCCGTCCTCATGGCGCTGTGGGTCAGCGTCTCGGACTGGGGCGGTCGCGGGAGTCCCTTCTCGGGCAACGTCAACTTCGTCGGCCTCGAGAACTATGCGAGCGTCACGACCGGCGAGGGCCTGACGGCGCGCGACTTCGGCACCGCGATGCGCAACAACACGTGGTACGTGATCCTGGTCGTTCCGCTGCAGACGGCGCTGTCGCTGTTCCTCGCGCTCCTCGTCAACGGCGCGATCCTCCGCGGCCGCGGGTTCTTCCGGACCGCCTTCTACTTCCCCTCGGTGACGGCCAGCGTCGCGATCACGGTGCTCTGGCTGTTCCTGTTCAATCCCCGCGGCCCGGTCAACGCGTTCCTCGCGCTGGTCGGGATCACGGGACCCAACTGGTTCGCCGACCCCCGGGGGATCTTCCACGTCGTCCTGTCGGGCCTCGGCGTCCGGGAGGGGCCCAGCGTGCTCACCGGGAACGGCTTCCTGGCCGTCTCGTGGTGGAACTGGGGAGCCGGACCCTCGATCGCCATGTCGGCCTTCATCCTCATGGCGATCTTCACGACGAGCGGCACCTTCATGCTGCTGTTCCTCGCCGCACTGCAGAACATCGGTCCGGAGATCCAGGAGGCGGCGATGGTCGACGGCGCGAACGCCTGGCAGCGCTTCTGGCGCGTCACGCTGCCGCAGCTCAAGCCGGCGCTGTTCACGGTCCTCACCCTCGGGCTGATCGGCTGCTGGCAGGTCTTCGACCAGATCTACACCGGCACGAAGGGTCAGCCGGCCAAGACCACGCTGACACCCGCCTACCTGTCGTACGACGCGGGCTTCCTCGACCAGAACTGGGGCCAGGGCGCGGCGATCGCGTTCATCCTGTTCGGGATCATCGTGCTCTTCACCATCCTGCAGCGATGGGTGCTGCGGGAGCGGCCCGTCTCGCGTCGCCGCGCACGCCAGTACGAGCTGCCGGCCCGCCCCGCGACGGCGAGTCCCGCGACGATCGCCTCACGCCAGGTGCCGGCACCACCCGATCCTGCCCAGACACCGGGCGGGGCGGACGACCTCGGGAAGGGAGCCCGGTCATGACCGCGACGACACTCCGCGAGGCGCCTCCGTCGAAGACCGGCACGCCGGCTCCCCGCCCCGGCACGCGTCGGAGCCGCAGCGGGATGTGGTGGCAGATCGGCCTCTACGCGCTGCTGATCCTCATCTCGCTGATCTACATCTACCCGTTCCTCGTGCAGCTCTCCACCTCGTTCAAGAGCGACGCCGAGGCGGCGATCAATCCGGTGTCGCTGATCCCCCAGGTCTGGACGACCGCCGCGTACGAGCGCCTGTTCCTGCGCAGCGACTTCCCCGTCTGGTTCCGCAACTCCGCGATCGTCACGATCTGCGTCACCCTGCTTCGCGTGTTCTTCGTGTCGCTCGCGGGCTACGCTCTGGCGCGGCTGAACTTCCGCGGGCGCGGGCTGGTCTTCGCCGGAGTCATCGCCGTGATGGCTGTTCCGAGCGTCGTCCTCCTGATCCCGAGGTTCCTCGTGATCAACCAGCTCGGGATCTACGACTCGTATGCGGGGATGATTCTGCCGCTGCTGGTGGATGCCGCGGGCGTGTTCATCATGAAGAACTTCTTCGAGTCGATCCCCGCCTCAGTGGAGGAACAGGCCCGGATCGACGGCGCGGGGACGTTCCGGATCTTCTGGTCGGTCGTGCTGCCGATGGCCCGCCCGGCGCTCATCACGATCGTGATCCTGTCGTTCCAGGGGTCGTGGAACGAGCTGTCGCACTTCATCGTGTCGACGCAGTCCCCCGAGCTCACGACGCTCACGAAGGGCGTCGCGGGGCTCGCCTCGGGCGCTTTGAGTCAGGGCACGCAGTACCCGCTCAAGCTCGCCGCCGCGCTCATCATGACCATCCCGGTCGCGGTGCTGTTCTTTATCTTCCAGCGGCGGATCATGAACTCGAGTCAAGGAGCGGTGAAGGAGTGACCGAGGGACTCCAGCCCTTCCTCTCCGACGCCGTCGTCGCGCTGTGCGCTCCGACCCAGGTGTGGTCGGGGCGCGCGGGCGACCTCGGCGGCCGGCCGATCGACGGGGTCTATCACGGCGACACCCGGTTCGTCCGGGAGCTCGCGGTGACCTACTCCGCAGGCGACGAGCGGAAGAGCCCCGAGCCGATCTCCGTCGCCGAGGTGTCGGCATCCACCGTCGAGTTCGGCGCGCTCCTGCGCGGCGTCGACGACCGCTGGCCCGACCCGAAGGTGCGACTGCTGCGCCGCCGGACCGTCTCGGCCGGGGTCGTGCGCGAGCGACTGACGGTGCGCTCCCACCTCGACGAGCCGACGACGACGGCCCTGCGACTGCGGCTCGTGCCGGACGCCACGTCGCTGCCCGACGTGAAGGCCGGCGTGATCGCGGAATCGTCGCTGCGCGCCGTGCCCGCGGATGGCGGGATTCGCATCGAGCACGGAGAGTCCGCGATGACGATCGCGGCCCCCGGGGCCGCGATCGAGGCGGACGACGCCGTCACGCTCGAGTGGGAGGTGCGGTGTCCGCCTCACGGCGAGTGGTCGGCCGAGGTGGTCGTGACCCTGCACGATCCGGCGCTCGTGGTGCGCGCCGGGTCGCCCGCTCCACGCTGGACCGGGGCGTACACCGGCGACGCGTCGGTCGATCCGCGCCTGCGGCGCTGGGCCGAGCGCGCGCTGTCGGACCTCGACGCGCTCCGGCTCGCTCTCCCCGGCGCCCCGGGCGACGAGTTCCTGGCGGCGGGCGCGCCGTGGTTCTTCACCCTCTTCGGCCGGGACTCGCTGTGGGCGGCCCGGCTCATGCTCCCCGTCGACGTCGGGATCGCGGCATCCACTCTCCGCGTGCTCGCGGGGCTGCAGGGGATGAGATCCGACCCGGCGACGGCGGAGGAGCCCGGGAAGATCCTGCATGAGCTGCGCGCGGGGCAGTTCGCGATGCCGGGTGAGGGCATCGTCCTGCCGCCCGTCTACTACGGCACCGTGGACGCGACCCCGCTGTGGGTCGCCCTCCTCGCCGAGGCCCGCGAGGCGGGGATGCCCGATGCGGAGGTGCGCGCGCTCCTCCCCCACCTCCGCGCCGCCCTCGGCTGGATCGTGGCGAGCGCCGGCGACAGCGGCTTCCTCGACTACGTCGACGAGACCGGCCACGGATTGTCCAACCAGGGATGGAAGGACTCCGGCGACTCGATCCAGTGGCGCGACGGCACTCTGGCGCAGGGCCCGATCGCCCTCTGCGAGGTCCAGGGGTATGCGTACGAGGCGGCCGTCGCCGGCGCCGATCTGCTCGACGCGCTCGGGGAGGACGGCGCCGAGGAGCTGCGCGCGTGGGCGGCGGGCATGCGGCAGCGGTTCGGCGAGCGGTTCTGGGTGACCACTGCGGAGGGCGCCTATCCCGCCATCGCGCTGGATCGCGACGGCGCCGCGGTCGACACGCTGACCTCGAACATCGGGCACCTCCTGGGCACCGGCATCCTCGATCCCGAGCAGGAGCGCTCCATCGCGGCTCTCCTCACGAGCGACGCGATGTCGTCCGGCTTCGGCGTGCGGACGATGTCGACGGGCGCCGCGGGATACTGGCCGCTCAGTTACCACGGAGGATCCGTGTGGCCGCATGACGCCGCGATCGTCGCCCGGGGGATGGCGAGGGCGGGATGCCGCGACGAGGCGCTCGCGGTCGTGGACGGTCTCCTCGCGGCCGCCGAGGCGTTCGCCTTCCGCATGCCCGAGCTGTATGCGGGCGACGCGCGCACCGACACCCCCGTCCCCGCGCCCTATCCGGCCGCGTGCCGTCCGCAGGCCTGGTCGGCGGCGGCGGCCATCACGTGCCTCGAGATCGTGCGGGCGCGCTGAGCCGACCGCGCAGTGTCGGGCCGGCGGGGGGCCGTCGAGATCGCGCGGATCACGTCCGGCGGACGGCGCGCCTCGTCATCCGTGCGATCTCGGCGCCGTCCCGCGCGGTCAGTCGACCTTCGCGACCGTGCCACCCGTGAGGCGAAGGAGCTCATCGTAGGTCATCGGGAAGACGGTGTGCGGGGTGCCGCCCGCCGCCCAGATCTCGGGGTAGCCCGCCAGGTCCTCGTCGACGACCGTGGGCAGGGGGGATGGATGCCCCGTGGGCGCGACGCCGCCGATCGCCTGCCCGGTCGCCTCGCGCACCTGGTCCGCCGACGCGCGCTGGATCGATGTGCGGCCCAGTCGCTCGGCGAGTGCACGGGTGTCGACGCGGTGCGCGCCGCTCGTCATCACCAGGAGCGGCTCGCCGTCGGACCAGAAGACGAGGCTGTTCGCGATCGCCCCGACCTCGACCCCGAGTGCCGCCGCCGCGAGCGGCGCCGTGGATGCGGCGTCGGGCAGCACCACGATGTCTCCGGTGATGCCGGCCGCCCGCAGCGAGTCGTGGACGAGGCGGCTTCGGGCAGGCAGGTGCGCGGTCACCGGCTCAGCCTATGACCCCGCTTCTGCCCGCCGCGAACCTTACCTCAGGAAGCTGAGCCCGCTCGTCGAGGTCGCATCGCCCGGGAAGCTCGTGTTGGTGTACGGCGCGTACACCGACGAGGTCGCCGTGCCGGCCGCCGTGTCGATCTCGAGGATCCGCACGGGGTTGGTCGTGCTGTGGTACGTGGTGAGGATGCTCAGGATCTTGTTCCCGTGCACGCCCACGTCGGTGCGGCTGCCCGCTGTCCCGACGTGACCCGAGAGCACGATCTTGATGTTCGGGTAGAGCTTGATCAGGTTGTCGTACAGGTAGCGCGGCGACGTCGCGCCGTAGCCCCCGTTGCTGCCGCTGATCGACCCGTCGCCCTCGAGGTACGCGTGCGTGACGACGATGACGTTGTGGCCGGGGTGGCTCTCGACGACGGATCGGGCCCACGTGACGGCCTCGGCGCGGGGCCACAGCTCGAGGTTCAGCACGAGCCAGTCCGCTCCGCCCGCCTGGAACACGTGGAACGCGTTGTCGACCTTGCCGTTCTCGAAGACGCCCTCGAGGCCCGGGAAGCGCGACACCGGGAAGTAGGCGTTGTAGTCGGCCGTGTCTCGCACGGCCACGTTGGCGCTGATGCCGGGGCACGCGGAACCGCCCGGGCACACGGCTCCCGTGTCGTGGTTGCCGATCGCGCCCGACCAGGGCATCGTCTGCTCGAGCGGCTTCAGCTCGGTGCTGGCCCGCGCGAACTGCGCGGGATCGGCGGCACCCCAGTTCGAGAGATCGCCGACCTGCGTCGCGTAGCGCAGGTCGAGGCGCTCCTCGTTCCCGACGAGCCACGACACCCGGTTGGCGAAGCGGTTGTCGCTCGCCGTCACCTCGTTCTGGGTGTCGGGGATGACGGCGATGCTGAACTTCGTGTCGTCGTCCGCCGGTGCGCCCGCACCGATGACGGCGTAGAACGCGACGCGATCGAGCGTCCAGCCCGCCGCGAGGAGCGCGTCGCGATCGGCCGCATCCGCGAGCCGATGGAAGCCGTTGCGCGAGAGTTGGTAGACGGGCGTGAGGCAGCCGCTGTCAGAGGTCGAGGCGTAGAAGCCGACGAACTGCTTCGCGTAGCCGGCGGCCACCGCCGCGTCGAGATCGGGGCCCTCCGCCGCCCACAGGAAGTCGCCCGCCCGGTAGAGGCGCCAGACGGGTGTCAGTCCGGTGCCGGCGGAGTCGGCCACCTTCGCGAGCACGCCCTCATCTCCGGTGAACCCGTAGAGCGCCGCCGCGGAGTCCGCCTCGTCGGAAGAAAGGGTGACGAGACTCGCGGTGCTGGCGGGCCGGACGACCTGGAGAAGCTCGGAGTCGAACGACGCGCAGTCGGCCTCGACCGCCGCGGACGCCCGTGGACCGGACAGCAGGGACGCCCCCAGGATCAGCACCATCGTGCCGATCAGGAGAAGGAGAGTTCGGGTTCTCGAAAGGGTCTGGAGGCTCGACATGGGTTCTGTCCTTGAATCACATGCCCCAGTGACTTCGTGCGGTCGGCCCCGGTCGCCCTCCGGTGCCGATCGCATACAGGCAAGCCAAATTACCCCATCCGCCGTTCGAACTCTGTGAAGATGCGGTGAGAGATCAGGTCGCGGCACCGGCCGGAGGCGATAGATCAGCCGCGGGCGAGGACCTCGCCGTGCGGCATGAAGAACCAGCCGTCGTCCGACGCGGCCCACTCCCGCCACCCCTCAGCGATGCGCTCGAGCCCCGCCCGATCGGTGATGCCGTGCGACACCGCGTGCTCGGCGAAGGACGAGTGGAGCGCCCGATCCGCCCAGGATCCACCCCACCACTGGCGAGCCTCGGGCGACTCGAAGAGCCAGAGCGACGCTGACGACTCGACCTGGGCGAATCCGGCCTCGCGCGCCCATGCCTTGAGACGACGCCCGGCGGCCGGCTCCCCCGAGACGAGCCGGTGCACCCGCAGGTACACGTCGTGCCACTCGTCCAGCCCGGGCACGGCGGGATACCAGATGACGCCCTGGTAGTCGACGTCCCGCACGGCGACCACCCCGCCCGGGGCGAGGACGCGCCGGAACTCGCGCAGCGCCTCGACGGGACGCGCCAGGTGCTGGAGCACCTGGTGTGCGTGCACGACGTCGAAGGCGCCGTCCTCCGCCTCGAGGGCATACGCGTCGCCCGTCGCGAACGAGACGTTCCCCACTCCTCGCTGGGCGGCGAGCGCGGCCGCCTTCTCGACGACGTCGGCGGCGGCATCCAATCCCACGACCGATCCCGGCGCTACGCGCTCGGCGAGGTCGACCGTGATCGTGCCGGGACCCGATCCGACGTCGAGCACGCGCAGCCCCGTCCGGAGGTGCGGGAGGAGGTAGGCGGCCGAGTTCGCCACCGTGCGGCGCTCGTGGGCGCGCAGGACGCTCTCGTGATGGCCGTGCGTGTACTTCTCGGGCATGCTCCGACAGTAATCCGGCCGCACCGGTGCGATCGACACGTTACGGAAGCGCACGAGGGCACATGTGGTCCGGTCTCGCTCAGCAGATTGCGCAACATTCCGCGGAGGAGTTGAACACTCCGTCAGACGGTGGTGCAATGGAAGAAGGATGCCGCGACGCTGCGGCGCCCGCCGAGCACAGCCCACAAGGCCAGCCGAAAGAGGAACGCGATGACGCACACCCTGCCCCTGCCCGACTTCACGCACGAGCGCGTGGAGGTGATCACCGGGCGCCGCAGCGGACTGTTCATCGCCGTCGCCCTCCACTCCTCCGTGCTCGGCTCAGCACTGGGCGGCGCGCGGCTGTGGACCTACGACCACTGGAAGGACGCGCTCGGCGACGCCCTCCGGCTGTCGGCCGCCATGACGCTCAAGAACGCGGCGGCGGGCTTGAACGCGGGAGGCGGCAAGTCGGTCATCCGCCTCGAGCCCGGCACGGCGCTCGACGCCGAGCGGCGCCGCGCGGCCTTCCTCGACCTCGGCGATGCCGTGGAGTCGCTGCACGGTCTGTATCGCACGGCGGAGGACGTCGGGTCGACGACCGACGACATGCTCGTCGTGAGCGAGCGCACCGACCACGTCGTGGGACTCCCCGACGCGGTGGGCGGTTCCGGCGAGCCTGCCGGACCCACGAGCCTGGGCGTGTACGAGTCGCTGCGCGCGACGCTCGAGCGGGTCACCGGTTCCGCAGACGTCGCGGGACGCGCGGTCACCATCGCGGGCCTGGGTCAGGTCGGCAGCCGCCTCGCGGTCCGCCTCTCCGCCGAGGGCGCGCAGCTCATCGTCACGGACGTCAATCCCGCCAAGCGCGACCTCGCGCTCGAGCTCGGCGCCCGCTGGGCGGAGCCGGGCACGGAGCACCTCATCCCGGCAGACGTGTTCGTGCCCGCGGGCATCGGAGGCGTCCTGACCGACGAGGTCATCGACGCGCTCGACGCGAAGGCGGTCTGCGGCCCCGCGAACAACCCCCTCGCCGCACACGAGGGAGCCGACCGGCTAGCCCGGCGCGGCATCCTCTATGCACCCGACTTCGTCGTGAACGCGGGTGGCGTGATCTACCTCGACCTCGAGGCGAAGAAGCTCGGCACCCGCTCCGAGATCATGGACCGCGTCGCTGCCATCGGCGACACGCTGCGGCGGATCTTCGACGAAGCCGAGCACCGCGGCGTGACCCCGCTCGAGGCCGCCGAGGGACTCGCGGCGGAGCGCCTCGCCATGGGCGCCCGTCAGGGCGAGCACGCGCTCGCCTGACCCCTGGGCACGGATGCCCCGGCCGCGCCGGCCGGGGCATCCGTCGTCTGAGGAGCGGTCAGGTGACGACCTCCTCCTCGACCGACTCGGGTCTCGCCGCGATCTCGGCCGGGAGGTTCCGCGACAGCAGGAGCGAGAGCACCATGAGCGCGAACACGATGAAGATCGCCTGCTTGAGGGCCTCCACCTGCGACTCGGCGTAGTCGCCCGCGATCGCGCTCGCGACCTCGGCTGAGCCGCCCGAGTCGAGGACGAGCTGCTCGGCCTCGTCCTGCGAGATGATCGGCACGCCCTGCTCGAGATACTCGGTCACCTGCTGGCGCGAGTCGTCGTCGATCGTGGCGTTCTCGGCGACGGCCGCGCCGAAGCCGGAGGCGAGCAGCAGGATGAAGACCGACCCCACGATGGCCGTGCCGAACGAGGATCCGAGGTTCTGGAAGGTGCCCTGCAGGCCGCCGACCTCCGACGTGTCGTCCTTCTCCACCGCCGACATGTTCACGTTGCCGAGCTGCGAGGCGAGGAGGCCGAACCCGGCCCCCACGACGAACATGCCGATCGCGAACGGCCATCCGGCGAGCTCGGGCTGGATCGCCACGAGCACGAAGAGCAGCCCGATCGCCATGGTGATCTGGCCGATCTGCGCGATGCGCTTCGCCGACCGGCGCGAGGTGAGCCACGATCCGAGCACGGAGAAGAGGATGAGTCCTGCCGAGAGCGGCAGAATCTTGAGGCCGGTCTCGAGCGCGTCGTAGCCCTGCATGGTCTGGAGGTACACGGGGATGACGAAAAACAGCGCCGCGATCGCGAAGTACTGCACGAGGAAGCCCGACAGCCCGCTGCGCAGCGCCGCGATGCGAAACAGTCCCACCTTGAGCAGAGGCATCCGCCCCTTCTCCTGAAGCGTGCGCTGGCGCTGCACGAACCACCACAGCACGATGATCCCGAGGAGGATCAGGTAGGTCACCGGCGAGACGCCAAGGGGCGCGATCTCCACCCCGCCGACGACGGGCGGGTTGAGCGGGATGAACCACCCCCATGTCTTGGACTGCAGCACGCCGAAGACGACGAGCGCCATGCCCGCAGCGGAGAGGATGACGCTCAGGACGTCGATCTTCAGGCCGCGGTCGGCCGGCACGTCCTTGATGCGCCCTGAGACGAGGAGGACGGCGATCATGACGATCGTCTCGGCGACGAAGACATAGCGCCAGGACGCGTAGGTCGTCACCAGGCCGCCGATGAGGGGCCCCGCCGCAGCAGCGAGCCCCGTCACGGCGCCGAGGATCGAGAAGGCGGCGACGCGCGCCTTGCCGGAGTAGTTGATCGCGGCGAGTGCGGCGATCGCGGGGATGACGAGCACCGCGCCCAGCCCCTCCACGAGCGACCAGCCGAACAGCAGCATCGGCAGGTTGGGGCTCAGGGCCGTCAGCAGCGAGCCGATGCCGTAGATGACCGAGCCGATCTTGAACGCCCGGCCGCGGCCCCACTTGTCGCCCAGCTTGCCACCCGTGAGCATGAACGCGGCCATCGTGAGCGTGTAGAACGTGATCGCGGCCTGCATCCCGGTGATCGTGGTGTCGAGGTCTTGTGCGACCTGCGAGATCGACACGTTCATCACGGTGCTGTCGAGCACCATGACGAACTGCGACACCGCGAGGACGATGATGACGAACCAGCGCTTCATGATCGGAGCCTATTGCGACCGCCCGGGCGGGTCCGGTCGCCGCGACCCGAAACGGGTGAGGATCGCGGCATCAGCCGACGGAGAGGCACGCGGAGCACGAGGGGCTGCTCTGCTGTTTCGGTGGACCTGAGGGGATTCGAACCCCTGACCTCTTCATTGCGAACGAAGCGCGCTACCAACTGCGCCACAGGCCCGAGAACCTCCGTTACATTATCACGCTCGCCGAGGCCCTCCGAACCGACGGGAGAGGTGGGACGCGTGCATGCGCGCCCGGCGCTACTGGCCCGAGGCGCGCCGCTCGAGGAGACGGCGGACGTGGGCCTCGATCTCGGCGTCCTCGGCAGACCCCGTGCGCGCGGACTCGGCCGGCGCCTGCTGCGCGCGGGCACGGCGTGCCGCGTCGATCGACGCCGGACGCTGCGCCTCGGCGCGGGCCCGCATCGCCTCCTCCCGCGCGGCCTCGCGAAGGGCCTCGCGCGCGTCGACGACATCGAGCACGGCGGCGGCGCGCGACCCCGCCGAGGCGGTGAGCGGCCGCGGCAGCTCGCGCGGCTGCCACGCCCGCTGCTCGGTGCCGAGTTCGACGTCCTGAACCGATCCCGTCGCGAGGGCCGCGGCATCCGTCACCGCCGTCGACACTCCCGCACGGCGACCCACGCGCGCCATCCGTCGCAGCAGCAGCGCGGAGGCGACGACCAGGGCGCCGCCCCACGCGAGCGTCGTCCAGACGCCGACCGTCGCGACCTCCCACACGCCCCACGCCGACAGTCCCAGCGCGACGAGCGCGAGCATCGTCGTGACGAGGCGAGCGCGACGGCGAGCGCGTGCCCGACGCGCGGCGGGCAGATCGCGTGCCGCTGCGAGCGCGATGCGCGCCTCCTCGAGACGGGCTTGGTCGAGCTCGGTCTGGGTGCGCTTGGCGAGCTCCTCCTGCTCGGCGAGCGCCCGGCGCGCCGCCTTCTGCTGAGCCAGCGCCGTGCGGGCGTTGAGCTCGAGGCGCACCTCCTCGGGCGTCTCGCTGGTCTCGGCGAGTACGCGCAGCGCCTGATTGAGTCGGACGGCGTTGCGCTCGGCGGCGTCGTACTGCCGCCGGCTCGCCCACGAGGGCAGGAGGTACACGAGCCACAGGAGGGCGGCCACGAGGACGATGACCCCACCGCCGAGCACCTGCCCACCCATGCGTCCACGGTAAGCGAGCCGATGTCCGAGGGCGGTGATATACCGGCGTGTCGCTCGGAGCCGCAGGATGCGCCGGGCGTGCGCCGGGCGTGTCGCGTTCCGCCGTCCGCTTGCGGCGTTCCGCAGGATGAGGCTCGCTCACCTGGCGCACTTCGTCGCGCCCGGCCGCGGCATCCGACTGCATGCGCCAACTGAACCGCGCCGACACGCCGAACCGCAACGCCAAGACGCCGCGCCGACACGCCGAGACACGCCGAATCGCGACGCCAAGACGCCGCGCCGACAGGCCGCAGGACCCGATGCGGCGGGTCAGGCGTGCAGCCGGTCCGCTGGCGGGATGACCGCGGCGTCCTGCGGAGCGCGGCCCTGCACCCACCGCTCGAGCACGCCCTCGGGCACCTCTTCGCGCACGAGCGCGAACGCGTAGTGGTCGCGCCAGTCTCCGTCGATGTGGATGAAGCGGCGCCGCAGCCCCTCGTACCGGAAGCCGAGCTTCTCCACGACGCGAAGGCTCGCGCGGTTCTCCGGGCGGATGCAGATCTCCATGCGATGCAGGCGCAGTTCGCTGAAGCAGATGTCGGTCGCCATCGCCACCGCCGTCGGGGTGATGTTGCGCCCGGCGAAGCGCTCACTCACCCAATAGCCGATCGTCGCCGAGGCGAGCGACCCCCGGGCGATCCCCCACACGTTCAGCTGCCCGGCGATCTCTCCGTCGTACTCCATGACGAAGGGGACGCCGGCGCCGTCGCGATACTGCTGCAGCAGGCGACGGATGCCGAGCCTCATGTCGAACGACACGGGGCCGTCCGGACTCGTCGCCTCCCACGGCCGCAGCCACGATCGGTTCGTGAGCAGCTCGTTCTGCAGAGTCCGCGCGTCGCGCTGACGGATGAGCCGGATCGAGATCGGCCCCTGCCGACGAGGAGCGGTCAGTTCCACGCAACCCCCTCAGCCGGGCGGCGTCACAGTGTCGCCGCGAACTCCTTGAACCAGGGTCGCAGATCGGGCCCCAGATCCTCACGATCGGCTGCGAGCTGCACGATGGCCTTGATGTAGTCCACCCTATCGCCGGTGTCGTAGCGACGGCCCCGGAAAACCACGCCGTACACGCCGGGGCCGTCCGGATCCGCGGCGAGCTCCTGCAGCGCATCCGTCAGCTGGATCTCGCCGCCCTTGCCGGGCTCGGTGCGCTCGAGGATGTCGAACACGGCGGGGCTGAGCACGTAGCGGCCGATGATCGCGAGGTTGGAAGGGGCGTCCTCGGCCTTCGGCTTCTCGACGAGCCCCGTGACCTTGACGACGCCGTCCTCGGAGCCCTCCTCCACCGAGGCGACCCCGTACATGTGGATGTGCGCCGGGTCGACCTCCATGAGCGCGACGATCGCGGCACCCGTGCGCTCGTGCTCCTCGAGCATCTTCGTCAGGAGCGGGTCTCGGTCGTCGATGAGGTCATCCCCGAGGAGGACGGCGAAGGGATTGTCGCCGACGTGGGAGCGGGCGCGCAGCACCGCATGGCCCAGGCCCTTCGGCTCGCCCTGACGCACGAAGTGGATGTCGGCGAGGTCGCTCGACTGCTGCACCTTCGCGAGCCGGTCGGTGTCGCCCTTCTTCTCGAGGTTCGTCTCGAGCTCGGGCACCGAGTCGAAGTGGTTCGACAGCGCGTTCTTGTTGCGGCCGATGATGATGAGGATGTCGCTGATGCCCGCCTGGGTCGCCTCTTCGACGACGTACTGGATGGCGGGCTTGTCGACGACCGGCAGCATCTCCTTCGGCATGGCCTTCGTGGCCGGGAGGAACCGCGTACCGAGTCCGGCGGCCGGAATGACCGCCTTGAAGGGCTTGTGAGGCATCCCCCGATCCTAGCCAGCGAGCCGCCCGGCCGCCGGGGCTTGCGGAATCCGGGTCTGCCCGGCCCGCCTAGAATCGAGTCCATGTCCGACGCCATCGCCGACGCCAAGCGCGCCCTGCGGGCGGAGCTGCGCGAACGCCGCCAGCTCCTGACGGATGCGCAGCGGGATGCCGCGGCGCGCGGCGTCACGACGCAGCTCGACGCTCTGGTCGAACGCCTCGGCGCGCGTTCGCTGTCCTGCTTCCTGTCGACGACGACCGAGCCGGGCACGCGCGAGTTCGTCGAGCGGGCGGTGCGCCGCGGCATCCGCGTGCTCCTTCCCATCACCCGCACGGACGGACTGCTGGACTGGGCGGTCGCGACACCCGGCGGCGAGATCACCGAGGGGAACTTCGGCCTCCCCGAGCCCGTCGGCGAGTTGCTCGGGCCGATCGCGGTCAACGACGTCGACCTCCTCGTCATCCCCGCCGCCGCCGTGGACCGCTCCGGCATGAGGCTCGGCTGGGGGCGCGGGTTCTTCGACAAGACGATCGGCTCGATGGAGCGCTGCCCTCCCGTGTACGCGGTCGTCTACGACTCCGAGATCCTCGACGAAGTGCCCCGCGACCTGCACGACCAGCCCGTCACCGGCATCGTCACCCCCACCCAGACCCTCGTCCTCTCGCCCACGCGGCGCTGACCCGAGAAGGCCTCATGCCCACCTACGCCTACGCCTGCAAGCAGTGCGGGCACCGCTTCGACGCGGTGCAGTCCTTCGCCGATCCCGCGCTCACGGAGTGCCCCGAGTGCGGCGGCGCCCTCCGCAAGGAGTACGGCTCGATCGGGGTCACCTTCAACGGCTCCGGCTTCTACCGCACCGATTCGCGCCCGACGGCGAAGGAGTCGTCCGGCTCCTCGTCGGGTAGCGACTCGTCGAGCGGCGCCTCGTCGAGCGGCTCCTCGTCGAGCGGCTCCTCGTCGAGCGGCTCCTCGTCGGGCGGCTCCTCGTCGAGCGGCTCGTCGGGTGGCGGCTCGTCGCCGACTTCGACAGGATCGAAGTCCGAGGCGAAGGCCTCACCCGCCGCCGCGGGCTGACTTCCGGCGGCGGGCCGGTGACCTCGAGGGGCAACTCATGATCAAGGGCTTCAAAGAATTCATCCTCCGCGGGAACGTCATCGACCTGGCGGTCGCGGTCGTCATCGGCGCGGCTTTCACCGCGATCGTCAACGTCCTCGTCGAGGGCCTCATCAACCCGCTGATCGGCCTGGTGTTCCAGGTCGGCGACCTGAGCTCGTGGGTGATCGCCGTTCCCACCATTTCGGGCGGCACGTCGACCTTCATGATCGGCGCCATCGTCGGGGCGGTGATCAACTTCCTCGCGGTCGCGGTCATCGTCTACTTCGTGTTCGTCATGCCGATGAACCACTGGAAGGAGCGCCAGGCTGCGCGCGCCGGTGCGGGCCAGCCCGAGGAGGAGCCGCTTCCCACCGAGCAGGAGCTGCTCACGCAGATCCGCGACCTTCTCGAGCGTCAGCAGCCTGACCCCCGTCCCTGACGGCATCCCGCTCGGCAGCCGCGTCAGTAGTGCGGGGGCACGTCGCGGCGAAGCCGCTCGTCGTTGGGGCCGCCGGCGGGGGGTGTGGATGCCGCGTCCGCCGCGTCATCCTCCGCCTCTCCATCGCCCGGCACAGGCTCGGCTCTCGTGCCCGGCGCCGGGGTCAGCTTCGCCCGGCGCGAGCCCGGTACCCGTTCGATCCGCTGCCGGTCACTCGATGACATCGAGCGGCTGCGTGTCGGTCGCGTTCGTCGGCGCCTCGGGTGGGACGCCCAGGAGCGCGGCGATCCGCGCGGCGACGCCGGCGGGGTCGCTGTAGAGGTCGAAGGCGTGCACGCGCACGTAGTGCCAGCCGAGCCGGCGGAGGATCTGCGGGCGCAGCCGGAGGGACTCGCGCAGCGACTCGCCGATCGTCTCCGGATCGCTCTCGGCGACGACCGCCTTCCCGTCGTACTGTGCGACGAGCGGCAGCAGGCCGCGGTAGTGCACATCGACCGAGAGGCCGAGCGCGCGCAGCTCGTGGGCGAGCGTGCGCGTGAGCGGGTCGGCGAGGTCCTCCAGCCGCGCTTCGCGCTTGCGCGCCGCGATGCCGCCGAGGATGGTCATAAGGGTCGCCGCGCCGAACTCCAGCCGGCCGTCGTCGAACGCCGACGGACGGATCGACGACACGATGACCATCGACCGCCGGGCTCGTGTCATCCCGACCGTCAGGAGCCGGTCGCCGTCGGGAGTGGACAGGTCGCCGAAGTCGCTCAGCACGCGGCCGTGGCGCGTCAGACCGAAGCCGAGCGAGAAGATGACGCGGTCGCGGCTCTCGGCGACCGACTCCTCGAGCGTCAGCACGGCGAAAGGCTCCGCGGTGTCGCGTGCGACGAAGTCGGCGACGTCGGACCGGCCCGCGAAGGCGTCGGCGACGGCGGCACGCACGCGCTCGGCATGCCGGGCGCTGGCCGTGACGACCATGAGGGATTCGCTCCCCCGGTTGACGGCGTGCTCGACGACGAGCGTCACGACGCGGTTGACCTCGGCGTCCGGGCTCTCCACGGCGCCCGTCACGGGGTCGGGTGCGCCGTGACCGCCGGAGACGTAGTCGACGCTGAGGCTTCCCCGGCCGAGGTACGAGCCCGCCCACGGAAGCGACGCCAGCTCTCCCCCGTAGAAGGCGTCGTTCACGAGCTCGGCCAGGTCCTCGCCGCCCGCGCGGTAGCTGCGCGTGAGGGTCGCGACCGGGAGCAGATCGGCGAGGCGCTCGAACACGCTCGTTCCGTCGAAGGGCTCCTCGGCCTCGTCGTCGGCCGTCGGGGTCCCCGTCGAGATGCGGAACGGCGTGGGCTTCTGCGTGACGGGATCGCCGAAGACAACGACCTGCCGCGCGCGCCGCAGAGCGGGCGCCGCCTCCGCGAGGCACACGGCTCCCGCGTCGGCGACGATCACGACGTCGAAGTGCGGCGAGTCGGGGATCGCCGGCACGTCGTACGGAGAGGCGAGCCACACCGGGGCGAGGGTGCGCAGGAGCGTCGGCGCGACGGCGCCGAGGTGCGAGGCATCCGCCACCCCCTCTTTGAGCGCTCGCTTGAGGGCCGCCGCCTCGTCGGCGTGGTCGACGATGCCGATGCGCCACTGCGTCGCCAGCTGCGCCGCGAGGAGGGGACCGGATGCCGCGGCATGCGCCTCGTCGACGAGCCGGAAGTCGCGCTCCAGGCGATCGACGACGGCCGTGTTCGCGCCGAGCAGCGCGCGGTCGGAGCGCAGCAGGTGCTCGAGGGCGGACTGCCACCACGCGAACTCCAGCTCGGCACCCACGCGGTCTTCCGGCACGTGACGCACCGACAGTTCGATGAGGAGCGGCTCCAGGCCCAGCGCCGCGAGCTCGGCGCGGATCTTGGCCCGCTCGACGAGGTTGTCGAACACCTCCGACTCGGCGGCGAGACCGCCGAGCGTGCGCACGAGCTCGGCGACGGGAAGAGTCGTCATGCGGTCCGCACCGCCCCGGCCGAGGATCGCGTCGAGCTCGCCGAGCTCGGCATCCACTCGCTGCCAGGCCACGTGCACGTCGGCCAGGCCGAAGGGGACCTCCGGCACCACCCCGACATCGACGTACTTCTGCCACTCCGTGCGCTGCTGCTGCACCCGCAGGAGGGCTTCGTACATGTCGGGGATGTGCACGCCCGGACGGACGTACTCGCGCGAGAGCCGCTTGAGATGCCGACGGCGCGTCCCGCTGAGCTCGGGCGACTCCCGGCGGGGACCGTGCGCCTGGATCAGCTCGCCGAGGGGCCGCTCGAAGACCGTCGGACTGAACTTGTCGAGCGAGTCGCGGATCCCCTGCAGGACGCGGAGGTAGACACCGAGCTCCGTGATGCTGCGGAACGGGCGCATACGCGTCTGCGCGATGAGCTCGTAGCCGCGCTCGAGGAGCGCGGGGAGGTTCTTGCGATGCAGCGTGGCCGCCAGGCCGTGCGCGGCTCGGGCCTGTTCGGTCGTGGCGAAGGTGACGCCGTACCACGGCGACTCCCCCGGTCCCACGCGGAACTCGCCCAGTCGAGCCGCCGTCGCGAGCTTGGCCGCGGCATCCCCCCGCCCCCTCGCGAGACGCTCGAGCGTCGTCGCGTCGAAGCGGGTCGTGGTCTCGGGCCCGGTCCCCTGGGTCGTGAGGACGGAGAGGCGGCGCAGGATGTCGAGCATCGAGACGCCGAGCGCGGGGTGGACGCGCGTCACGGCGCCGCGGTAGTCGCGCAGCACTCCGCGGAGACGCACGAGTGCGTCGTCGATGTCGGAGACCTTCGGCTGTTCGGCCTTCTCGTTGCGGCCGATCGCCCGGATCAGGTCCCGCTGCAGGTCGCGCGGCGACACCGCGAGCCCACCGAGTCCGATTCCCGCAAGACGGTGCCGCACGCCCTCGAGCGTGGAGCGGCGCGCGCTCACGATGAGGACGCGCCTGCCGTCCTTGACGAGCTGACCGACGGCGTTGATGACGGTCTGCGTGCCGCCGGTGCCCGGAAGGGTGTGCACGGCGAGCGAGTGGCCCGCCGCGATGCGCGCGAGGACGGCTTCCTGCTCGCCGTCCGCGTCAAGCAGGAGGGTGTCGGATGCCGGGGGCCGGTCGTCGGGGCTGATGACGGCCGGCGGCTCCCGGCGGATCGTCACGGTCTCACGGTCGTCGACGTGACCGGCGAGGGCGTTGAGGAACGGGTGGTCGAGATCTACCGCGTCGCGCGCCATGGGGGCGCCGATGTCGGCGAAGGCCGAGACGATGAGCCGAGGACGGACGACGAACGTGTCGACCGACGTCGTGAGGGCGCGGAGGTGATCGATGACGGGCTGCGGCTTGAAGACGCCCGCGTCGTAGGCGAGGGCCGCCAGCGCCCGGCCGTCGACGTCGATGCCGAAGTGCGTGCGGAGCGCCCGGACGAGCTCGGGGTTGACCGTGAAGGCGCCGTGCAGCTTGAGCTCGAAGTCGGAGTGATGCCGGCGGATCGCGAGGGGGCGCAGGAGCACGGGCGCCGTGCACTGCAGCCCGCCGATGCGCCACGTGGCGAGGCCGACCCCGAGGCGCACGACGTCGAGACCGCGGGCGGTGCGCAGCTCGACGTTCTTCGCCGTGAGCCGCTCGGCGGCGATGCGCGCCGTCCGGAGCGCGACCTCGTCGCGGAAGAGGTTCGACAGCAGAGTCGAGCGCCCGGTGATGAACTGCGGGAGGCTGCCGGGGTGGGCTTTCGTGATCTCGATGCCTGCCTCGGCGGCGTCCTGATAGTGCAGCAGCGTCGAGCGCCCACCCAGCTGGGCGATCTCACGCCGCACGCGCTCGCGCTCCGGCTCGGCGATGTGCACGACGGTCACCCCCGGCTCCGAGAGTCCGAGGCTGTCGGGGGTCACGTGTGCCGCGGGCACGGGGTCCTCCGCGCCGACGACGGCGCTTCTGTCTGCTCGCCACACACGAGCCAGGGTATGCGTCGTACCTGTGCGCCTCGGGCATCCGTGTCCGAGTTTCGCGGTATTGGACGACACGCCGGGTGATCAGCCGTTCCTCCCCAGGAGGCGATTCGGGATGCCTCTCCCCCGGCCGTCGTCCGCACGCGCACGTGTCGGCGGCCCGGGGGAAGGATGGTCGCATGACCGACATCACGTTCCGCGTGCACCCCTCACCCGTCGGACGGATCCTCATCGTCGCGAGTCCCGCGGGCCTCGTGTCGCTGCATCCGTTCGATGAGCCGCTCGACGCGGAGCTGGCCCGTGTCGCGACGGCACTGCACGCGCTGCCCGCTCCGGACGACGGCGCCGGCGGCGATATCGACCGGCAGCTCGACGAGTACTTCGACGGCAGGCGGAGGGAGTTCGCCGTCGAGCTGGACTGGCGCCTGGTCAGCGGATTCCGTCGGGCCGCGCTGGAGGCGGTGCGCGACATCCCGTACGGGGAAACGGCCGGCTACGGCGAGGTCGCGATCTCGGCGGGCAGTCCCGGCGCCGCGCGCGCCGTCGGAACGGCCTGCGCCACGACGCCCTTCTCGATCGTCGTGCCCGTGCATCGCGTCGTCCGCTCCGACGGATCGCTCGGCGAGTACGGCGGGCACCCCGAGATCAAGCGCTACCTTCTCGACCTCGAACGCGAGGCACTCGGTCTCCTGGCGCCCGCGGCGTCGGTCGCGTGACAGCCGTTCGCGTGACGGCCCGGCAGGATCGCGCGCGCGGAGGTGCGCGACGGATGCGGCGCGTGAGAGCTGCGGGCGAGTAGGCCGCCCGCACGCGGCGGCCCCGGCCGGCATCCCGAGCCGGACGGGGCGCTGCGACTCCGGCCGGGGCGCTGCGACTCCGGCCGCATGCGAAGCGCCCGACGGCATGCCAAGCGCCCGATGGCGACGAACGCCGGGATCGCGGCATCCATCTCGCCGAAAGACGTCACCGTCACGTTGTGCCGTGCCGAATTGCGTCATCCGAATTCACGCTGATGAGAACGGCGGCCCGCGGCAATTGTTCGGCGCCCGTTGACTTCTCATCCGACCGTGACAAATGGCGGAGTAGTGTCGGAATATGGCCCGAAGAATCGTTCATCAACTCGTCGACGACCTGGACGGCACCGTCCTCGAGGTCGGAGAAGGCGAGACCGTGCTCTTCTCCCTCGACGGCAATGCCTACGAGATCGACCTCACGAATGACAATGCGACGGCATTGCGCGAAACGCTCGCGCGGTATGTCGAGGCGGCGCGTTCCGTTTCGCGCACCGGCGCCAGGTCGTCGAATTCGCCGCAGTCGGGCGGTGGCGGCGGCCGTAAGCGTCGCCGATCCGGCCAGCAGGATTTCGGCCCCGTTCGTGAATGGGCGAAGTCCAACGGCTATCAGGTCTCCGAGCGGGGCCGGGTGCCGGCATCCGTCCTCGAGGCCTACGAAGCCGCTCACTGACCCCGCCCGTCCGCCGGACCGCGGCGCGCGCGGAGCAGGTCCCGCCATTCCCGGGCGATGGAACAATTGTCTCCATGCAGGATTCGATGGGGGACGAACTGCGAGCGCTGCGGGAGCGCGCGTACGGCCCGGATGCGGACATCGACCGAGACCCCGCGGCGGCGGAGAGACTGAGGCAGCTCGAGTCCGAGGCCTCCGCGCTGCGGCCCCCGGCCGACCATGACGTCGCGCCGACGGTGAGAGACGGGCCTGCCGGCGCGCCTCGGATCGCCGCCTCGAGCGGGATCGTCTCCCCGGACGAGCGCGACGCCGCGGCCACGTCCGACGCCGACCCGCACGACACCGTCGCCGACCCCGGCGCCGCCCCCGACCCCGGCGCCGCCCGCGACCTCGGCGCCGCCGGCGACCCTGCCGGCGACCCCGCGACGACGTCCGCGGACGGGGCGCGTCCTCGGCGGCCGATCCTCGTGCGGGCGATCGCCCTCGGTCTCGCGGTCGTGATCGGCGCCTTTGCGGCGTATGCCGTCATGGAGCTTCGTCCGGGCAGCGTCGCGACCCTCGGCGAGGCTCCCGACGCCGAATGGCCGGACTTCCTCGGTCAGCGGCAGGACGGGTCCGAGGTCTACGAGGAGTTCCTCGGGCTGACGGTGGCGGTCGTGCCGCGGCCCTGGGGCCGCGAGAACGACGTGCCCTGCCTCTTCGTCCTCCAGGCCGAGGGGAGCGAGGCGATCACGACCGTCGGCTGCGGAGCCGGCGGGTTCCCGCCCACCGCGGCACTCAGGATCGCCGATTCCTTCCCGGACGAGCTCCGCGCGGAGTATCCGACCGGCACGGCACTGCAGTTCGTGCTGGCCGACAACCGGGTCGTCGTCTACGCCGACCGGCCCTGAGCGCGGCATCCCGGCTTCTCGTTCACCTCGGTGTCACCGAGAGAGGGCATCCTTGCCGTGTGGCATCCTCTGCAGACCCCTTCCTGCCGATCCAGGGCCCCGACGCGGTGCGCCGCGAGCACGAGCCCGTGCAGCGCGCGGACTTCGACCTCGAGGACGAGAGGGAACCGGACTTCTTCCCCGGCGAGCCGGGCGACGACGACGTCGACGAGCCACCCGTCTCCGACGGCCCTTTCCGCACGCCGACAGGAGCCCGGGTCGATCCGGCGGACGATCTCTGACCCGAACCCCGCCCAGGCTCTCGGGGTCTCCCGGCCGACGGGATCGCCCCTGCGCGCGGCACGGAGGAAGTGCCAGGATGGCGGCACGGGCAGGTGCTGGACGGGAAGGACGGGAACGATGAGCGACGCTTCCGAGAGTGTCAGGACTCTGACGGACGAGGAGTGCTGGGAGCGGCTACGGGGCCAGGAGCTGGGCCGTCTCGTCACCCGCGTCGGCGACCGGATCGACATCTTTCCGGTGAACTACGTCGCCGACGGCGAGAGCGTGCTCTTCCGCACGGCGCAGGGCACGAAGCTGTTCGAGCTGACCGCGAACGACGAGGTGCTCTTCGAGGTCGACGATCACACCGAGGTCGATGCCTGGAGCGTGATCGTGCGCGGACACGCCAAGACGCTCGACACCTTCGCAGAGGTGGAGCGCGCCGACGGGCTGGGACTGCAGCCCTGGATCCCGACTCTCAAGTACGCCTACGTGCGGGTCGAGCCCCGCAGCGTCTCTGGCCGCAGCTTCGAGCGCGGACCGGAACCGGACCGGTACGGCGTGCAGCAGTACTGACGCGAAGGCTTCGCCGCTTCAGAACTCGCGTCCCGTCCCCCGATCGGCCGGTCGTGGCGGCGCGCTCAGGCGGATCCGACGGAATACCGCGCGAGCCGGCGCAGACCCTCGTCTATCGTCACCGTCGGGGCCCAGTCGAGGGCGCGCCGCGTCTCGCGCTGGTCGAACCAGTGCGCGGTCGACAGCTGCTCCGCGAGGAAGCGGGTCATCGGCGGCTCGTCGCGCCCGGGTCGCAGCGACCACACCCTCTCGATCGCCGAGCCCGCCGCGCGGGCCAGCGGAGACGGGATGCTCCACTGCGGCGGACGGACGCCGCACGCGCGGCAGATGCCCGCCAGCAGGTCGCCGACCGGGCGCGGCTCGCCGTTGGTGACGACGAACGCCCGCCCCCGCGCCTCGGGAGCCCGCCGCAGCGCAGCCACGATGCCGGACGCCGCGTTGTCGATGTAGGTCGAGTCGATGAGCGCGCGCCCGCCGTCCAGGAGTGGCAGCCGGCCGCGGCGCGCCCGGTCGACGATGCGCCCCACGAGCTGCGTGTCGCCCGGGCCCCACACGAGGTGCGGGCGGACGGCGACGACCGGCATGTCGTCGGAGTCCGCCTCGAGCGCCAGAAGCTCCGCCTCCGCCTTGGTCCGCGCGTACTCGCCTCGGGCTTCGAGAGGCGAGGCGGGCTCAGCCCCCACTCCGGCCAGCGCCGAGCCGGCATGCGCGACGGAAGGCGACGACACGTGGACGAACCGGGATGCCTCCGCTTTCCGAGCCTGTTCCAGCAGCGTCCGCGTGCCCTCGACGTTGACGTGCCGGAACTCGGCCGGATCGCCGGCGAGCGAGACTCTTGCCGCGAGGTGCACGACGCCGTCGGCGCCGTCGAGCGCGCGGGCCACGGCATCCCCATCCGTCACGGTTCCCAGGATGTCGGCGGCGCCGGCGACCGAGCTGGGACGGCGCTGCAGGGTGCGGACGTCGTGGCCCTCGGCGACGAGCTGCGCGGCCACCGCGCGGCCGAGATAGCCCGACGCGCCGGTCACCGCGACGATCACGGCGCGCCCACGCGGCCACCCGCGAGGGCTCGTTCTGCCCAGCGCGCGACCCGCGTGCGGTCGATCTTGGAGTTGTGCCGGATGTCGGTGGGCAGCTGCGGCACCACGAGCACGGCGGCCAGCTGCCGCTCGCTGCGCGCGCGGACCTCGTCGGTGAGCTCCGGCGTGGCGAGCCCGGGGCGCCGCGCGGCGGGGTCCGTCTCGACGACGGCGACGGCCTGCTGGATGCCGCGAGGACCGATCCCGACGACGGCGGCGCGTCGCACGTGGGCGGCGCGCTCGACCTGCTGCTCGGTCCCCACCGGCGCCGTCGGACCGTCGGTCGTCACGAAGACGTGGGGCAGGCGCCCCTCGATCCACAGGCGCCCCGCCGCGTCGAGATGCCCGACGTCGCCCGTCCGGTGCCAGCGCCCGGGCGCGGGCGCATCCCGTTCGGCCTGCCGGTCGGTGAGCCAGAGGCGGTCGTAGGAGGTCTTGAGGTGGGCTGCCGAGACGACGACCTCTCCGAGCACGCCCGGCTCGCCGCTCGGCCGTCCGCTCGGCCTGCCGTCGGGATCGAGCGGGTCGATCAGGATCAGGTTCGCCCCGATGGGCCGTCCGACGCAGACGCCCTGGTCCGCGGCATCCCTCACCTCGCGGATGCCCGACAGGGTCACATCGGTCACGAGCAGGCACTCCGTCATCCCGTACGGCGTGTGGGCCTCGGCCTCGGGCATGAGCTCGGCCGCCGCCGTCAGCAGCCCCTCCCCGACCGGGGCGCCGGTGGACAGGAACGTCTGCACGGTCGCGAGCGCCTCGCGGTCATCGGCGTCGAGCTCCCCCGCTGTGGCTACGACGTTCATGATCGCCGCCGGCGAGAGGAAGACGATGCGCGCGTCCGAGGCCCGTACCGCTGCGGCCACGGCCGTCGCCGTGAGGGTGCGCGGCGCCGAGACGTTCATGTCGGGCGTCACCGACCGGGTTCCGAGAGCCGGTCCGAGCAGGGCGAACGGCGCGAACCCCGTGACGAGCCCCGTGTCCCGGCTCACTCCGAAGTGCGTCGCGAGCACATCGCGCAAGGCCGACAGCTGGCGGTGCGTATAGGCGACGCCCTTCGCGGGGCCTGTCGACCCCGACGTGAACAGGATCGCGGCGGGATCGTCCGGCTCGGGTTCGGGCGGGAGCGGCGCCTCGGCGCCGCGGGCGGCGATCGTCGCCAGATCGGTGGAGGCGTGCAGCACCGTGGCGGAGACGCGCGGCAGCGGGGCGACGGAGATGTGGATGCCGGGCCAGCCCAGCGCCCGGGCGGCGGCGAGGCCCGGCAGCTCCCCGATCACGACATCGGGCCACGCGCCGCGCACGGCGCGGGACAGCCCGCGCACGCCCAGCCCCGCGTCGGCGACGACCACCACGGCGCCGATCCGCACGCACGCGTAGACGACCGCCGTCAGCGTGGGCCCGGGGGGAATGAGGACGGAGACCCGCTGCCCCTTGCCCACGCCGATCTCCGTCAATCCCGCGGCGAGCGCCCGGACCCGGTCGTCGAGCAGGCGCCAGCTGACGCGGCGCTGCTGCCCGCCGCGTGCGGCCAGGTCGATGACCGCCACGTCGTCGTCATCGCGGCGCGCCTCGAGCGCGGCCCACAGGGGGGCGTACGGCGCAGATTCCCCGTCGGCCGCCGGGAGCTCCGCGGACGCCGCCGCGGCGGACGGCACGCGGTCCCCCAGCCACGCGAGCACCGCGTCGGCGTACGGGCGGTCCTCCGCGACGAGGTGACCGGCGCCTTCGAAGCGGTGCACGTCGGCGTGCGGCATCCGGTCCGCCAGATCGTCGAGGTAGCGATCGCTGAAGATGGGGTCCTCCGGCCCCCATAGGAAAAGCGCCGGAGCCCTCAGCGCGGCCGCTCCCTCGGCGATGCGGCGGAGTTCCGGGAAGCTCGGGTGCGCGGCTTCCGCCGGGATGTCGTCGACGAAGGTCCCGATGCCGCGCCGCCGGGCGGTCGAGCGGTACGGAGCGCGATACGCGTCCTTTATGTCGCGGGCGAGGGGCGGATGCGCGAGAGCGAGCGTCGTCTCGAGGAACGCGGGCGTCCCGACCGTCGACGCGGACAGGACCCCGCGGGCACCCGCGATCCGCAGGGGGGCCGGAATCGGCGCGTCGTCGGGCTGGTGCACCGCGGTGTTGAGGAGCATGACCCCCGCCAGCGCGTCGGGATGATCGACGGCCCACCCGAGTGAGATGACCCCGCCCCAGTCGTGCCCGAGGGTGACGACCGGCCCCGCGAGGCCGATCGCGCCGGTGAAATCGTCGAGATCGGAGACCCTGCGGGCCAGTCGGCGGTTCCCGCCGGTACGAGCGGAGAATCCCATGTCGAGCTGGTCGACCGCGACGACGCGCCAGGCGGGTTCGCCGGCGTCGGCGGCCTGGAGCGACGCGGAGGCGAGGGTCCGCCACAGATACGACCACGTCGGATTGCCGTGGACCGCGAGGATCGTCCCCACCGGGGTGATCCCCCGGCGCTCCAGCTCGTCGCCCGTGTCGAGGTAGTGCCAATCGTGCACGGCGCCGGTACCCCGCTCGGGCACGGACCGGGTGCGGCTGAGCCGGAGGTCGAGCCCGGGCAGCCCGGCGGGCGGACCCGCCACGGCGTCGTTCACCAGGCGAGCTCCATCATCGCCGTGTTGAGCCCCGACCCGACGCCCATCAGCAGCACACGGTCGCCGCGCCGGAGCGTGGCCTGCTCCTCGGCCAGCGTGATGGGCACCGACGCCGGTCCGATGTTGCCGAACCGCGGGAAGGTCGTCGGCACGCGCGACCGGTCGAGGTTCACCGCCTTCACGATCGCGTCGGTGTGGATCGACGACACCTGGTGCGTGATGTAGCGGTTCATCGACTTCCAGTCCCACTCGCCCGCCGCCTCTTTCCACGCCGAGACGACCAGGTCGAGGCCGCCTTTGAGAAGAGCCTTCGCGTCGGTGAACATGCCGTCGACGCTGCCGACGCAGAGCTGGTGGAATGCCGTGGCCGCGCGGGTGACGCCGCCGAGGATGCGGTGCCCTTCGGGATGCTCGTCGGCGCGTCCCAGCACGGCGGCCGCCGAGCCCGAGCCGAGGGTCAGGGAGGCGAACTCGCTCATGAACGCCTCGCGGTCTCCGTCGCTGCGCAGCAGCCGTTCGATCGTGTTGACCTGGATCTCGTCGGCGTCCTCGCCGGCCACCACGATGGCGTAGCGGATCTGCCCGGACTCGATCATCGTCGCGGCGAGCGACATGCCGTTGATGAAGCCGAGGCACGCGTTGGCGACATCGAAGTTGACCGCGGAGCTCGGCAGGTCGAGACCGTGGTGCAGGCCGACGGCGACGGAGGGCTCGAGGTGTGCGCGCGTCACGGACGTGTTGATCAGCAGACCGACCTCGGATGCGTCGACGCCCGCCTCGGCGAGCGCTTGGCGTCCCGCGGCGATCGTCGCCTGGTCGGCGGATTCGCCGGGCGCCCAGTTGCGACGCTCGAGCACTCCGGCGACGCGCCGGAGGAGTCCCGCGCGGAGCTTCAACCGCTTGAGCGAGGGAGCGAGGCGCCCCTCGATCTCATCCGACGTCGTGACGCGACTGGGAAGAACGCGCGCGACCGACAGGAGCGCGACGTTCTCGAACCGAGCGATGGCGTTACCGGGCACTGAACCTCCGTCGGAGGCGTGAGCGAACCTCCTCGATAGTTATTACCGCACGTTCCCTGTGCAAACGCGGGGCTTGCGCTCGGATAGACCACCTGCTCCGGGTGATCGGTGGTGCGGGGGTGCGGAATTCCGGTCGCTGCGGGGCCGATTCGACCGGGCGGGACCATCTCGCGACGGGCCCGCGGGGTTCGCACCGCGCGCGTCCCCCGGGCTCTAGCATGAGGCATGCAAGGCAGCGATCCAGCTTCCACCGCCCCTGCCGGCATCTCCGGATCGGGCTCATCACCCCCCGCGTCCCCCCGCCCCCTGATCGCCGACGGTCATGCGCGCGACGTGCTGACCACGGAGTACACCGTGCTGATGTCGGCCGTCACGGCGGCGTGGTCGGCGTCGCTGACGAGGACGAGCCTCTTCCTCGGGGTGGTCTCCGCCGCCGGTGTGGCTTTCGGATTCGCATCCCAGGGCGGCATGGATTCCGCGACCTTCACGGCGGTCGCGGTCATCGTCCTGGCGCTCACCCTCTTCCTGGGGATCGCGACCTTCGTCCGCGTCGTGGAGGTGCAGCGCGAGCTCAACGTCTACCTCATGGGGATGAACCGCATCCGGCACTTCTTCGCGGAGACGGAACCCGGCGTGCAGCCCTATCTCGTGCTGCCGGTCAGCGACGACGAGGGGGCGCTGTATCGGAGCATCGGGACCGGCATGCATCGGGCGCGACCGCGCTTCCGGCTGCTGCACCTCACCGTGCAGACGCAGGGCATCGTGGGCATCGTGACGGCGGTCGTCGCCGGAGGATGCGTCGGATTGCTGGCGTCCGGCTGGGGCGGCGCGGTGGCATGGCCGCTCGCGGTGGTGTCGTTCGCGATCACGCTGGTGCTGCTCTACGTCTATTGGCATCGTTCCCTGACGGAGATCCGGCGGTCCTTCCCGCCGATGTTCCCGTCGCCTCCGGCGCGGAGCCGTCGATCGCGCTGACGCGCAAGGGGCGGGGAGGCTCGCGGCGCCGTGTGAGAATGCACACGACCGCCTAGGGAGAACCTCCGATGATCTCGCCACTGATCGCCGTCGCCGTCCTGCTGGCCGGGTCGATCGTCCTCATCGCGCTGCGCCGCCGCGCCGAACGAGACATCGCCGTGAGCGCCCGCGCCGCCCTCGTCACGGGGGAGACGCCGGTCGCCCCCGCGAACCAGCCCGATGCGGCCGCGTCGCTGGCGGCGGCGGAGGCCGTCGGCAGCGCGATGATCCAGGCCGGGTACACCGTCGAGACGGTCCAGGACGTGCTGAGCGACATCGCCCGCGTCAACGGGCTGCCCGAGAGCGAGATCCTCGTGTTCCCCAACGCGGTGCTGATCTCGGCGCGCGGCGGAGGACAGCATCAGACGGGTGCGGTCGCGGGATCCGGCGGCCAGCTCCTGCTCTCGCAGGTCGACGAGCTGCAGCGGACCGCGGACGCGGCGCGCACGGGACTGCTCGACCCTCGCTCGACGGTCGAGCGCATCGAGCGCATCCGCCAGATCGCCCCGGCATACGGCCCCGTGCTGCGCGTGCTGGGGTACGCCCTCCTCAGCGGAGCGCTGTCCGTGCTGCTCGGCGCCTCCTGGAGGGGCGCAGCGCTGTCGGCCGCGCTCGGTCTCGTCGTCGGCGCGGCCCTCCTCGTCAGTGAGCGGGTGCCGCGGCGCTACGGCGCTCTCCTCACGGTGGCGATCGCCTTCCTGGTCGCCGTCGTCGTGTTCGCGCTCCTCCGCGCGGGCTGGGGCCCCGGCATCCTGGCGGCCCTGCTCGCGCCGCTGGTGGTGCTGCTGCCGGGAGTGCTGCTGACGACCGCCGTCCTCGAGCTGTCGATGGGTCACATGATCTCCGGCGCCGGGCGGGCGGCCGCCGGCGGCATGCAGCTCATCCTCCTGGGCGCCGGCATCGTGACGGCAGGGGCCCTGGTCGGCGTCCCCTCGTTCGACTTCCATCACGAGGCCCAGCTGCTCGGCCCGATCGCTCCATGGATCGCGGTCGCCGTGTTCGGCGTTGCGATCTCGGTGCACCGGTCGGCGCCGCGGCGTGCGCTCGGGTGGATCCTCCTCGTGGTCTACATGGCGTACGCGGCGCAGGTCCTCGCCGACCTCGTGGTCGGGGGTGTGCTCTCCGCCTTCGTCGGAGCTCTCGTCGTGACACCGATCACGGCGCTCGTCGCGCGGCAGCCGTCGGGCCCTGCGGCTCTGGTCAGCTTCACGCCGGCCTTCGCGCTCCTCGTGCCGGGTGCTCTCGGGCTCGTGAGCGTCGCCGACGTCCTGGGCGGCGACTCGGCGGGGACCTCGTCGCTCATCGCGACGCTGTCCACGATGGTCGCGATCGCGCTCGGCGTGCTGGCGGGATCGAGCCTCTCCAACCGGATGCGGCGGCCCGCGCTCTGAGCGGGCCTCAGCCGGTCTCGACGCGCGTGTGCGGCTCGTCGTCGGCGGGAAACTCGAACGCGGCGTGATAGCGCCGCAGCGCGGACTCGTCCAGGTGGAGGGCGTTCGGGCCGGTGCTTCCTCTCCGGCGCCCCACCCGGTCGACGAGCGCCTCCAGCGGTGCGTCAACCACGACGAGGACCGGCTCGCCCCCTGCGTCGCGGACGAAGGCGCGCAGCTCGTCTCGCACCGCGCGGGTCGAGAGGGAGGCATCCAGCACGACGGGCGTCCCGGAGGCGATGGCTGCGCGAAGCCGGTTACGCACGCGCCGGTCCGCCTCGCCGAGCGCCTCGGGTGTCACGTGGATGCTGTCGTAGCCGAGCATCCACATCTCCTCGTCGTAGGAGACCCGCACGTAGCCGTCCGCCTCGAGCGCGCGGGCGTACGTCGTCTTGCCCGCGCCCGCGACGCCGCACAGCAGGACGACTGTCGTCACCACGGCCTCCCTGCAGCATCAGGAGATGATCGCGACCGCCCCGCACACCGATCGGGACTCAGCGGAATCCTCGCACGCTCGAGAGCGTCGCGGTCAGGTCGCCACGAGCCTCGGCGCATCCCGCCGCGCTGCGGCGGAGCGCGTGCGCCGGAGAAGGATCCGGAAGGTGATCCCGGTCACCGTGGCCATGGCGACGGCCATCGCGATCCCGGCGGCGATGCCGATCCCGACGGCCGCGATCGTCGCCTGGCCCTCGTGCCAGAGAGGCGGCGCGATCGCGAAGAAGACGCCGAGACCGACGAGCCACGCGAGCGCTGTTCCGACGATCCACCATCCGGCGCCGGCCAGATGGCGGCGCAGCTCGAACCATTGCGCTCCCCCGATCGACCCGAGGATCGCCACGACCAGCACCGCCAGGGCAGCGAACCGCAGCACGATCGGCCACGTCATCCACACCTGCGCCGTCGACGACGGAAGCAGCCCGCACACGTACGCGAAGACGGCGGCGGCGCCCGTGAGCATGCAGAACAGCGCTCCCCGCAGCGCCGGCAGCTCCCTGCGCATGGCCAGGTACTGCGCTCCCCCGAGGACGACGCCCTCGACGAAGCCCGCCGCGAGCAGCAGGAGGACGGCGGCTCCCGAGTCGGCCACCAGGGCCCCCACGGTCGCCGGGACAGCGAAGCCGACGGCCTCCCCCGTCCCCACGAGGAGGAGCCAGCGCGGCAGACCCGCTTGCCCTACGTCGACCGCCGCACGAGTGGCGCCCTCGTCGCCCGCCCCTCGCTCGCTCGGAACCATCCCGACCTCCCCGTCCGCTCCAGTCCACCCCCTTGGGCGGCCGCGCGACGGGCCCAAAGTCCCGGCGGGAAGTCGGGGCATCGTTTCCGGCCGCACCTCTCGCCCGAGGGACCTTCGACCCTGCCCGGGCATGAACGGGAGGACGAGACTGGCGTCATGGACATCAGCACACTCGCACGACGCACCCTCCTGGTCGTCCAGGGGTTCGTCGCGGCAACCGCGGTCGCGGGCGGCATCGTCCTCGTCCTCGCGTCGGTCAGTCCCGCGATGGCGACCGTCCTCAGTCCCCCGCCCGAGTATCTCGAAGGCTCTCCGTTCGCGAGCTACCTCGTACCCGGGCTCGCGCTGGCGCTCGTGCTCGGGGGGATCCACATCGCCGCCTTCGTGGCGGTGCTGCGCCGCGTCCCCGGCAACCTCATCGTCGCGGCGGCTGCGGCGTTCGCCGCCCTCATCTGGATCTTCGTGCAGATGATCTTCATCCCCTTCAGCTTCCTGCAGGCGGTGTACTTCGGCGCGGGGCTCCTCGAAGCCGGTCTGACGATGGTCCTCCTCGGCCTTCTCGCGCCCTTCGGTGCCGCACCGGCACCGGCCGCGGCGACGGCGGGCTCCTCGACGAGAGCCGCGGGCTGACCGCACGAGGCTGGCGCCACTACGACGTCAGTGGCTGCGCGGCGCGAGGACGTCGGCGGCGCGCGTCGACGGCGCTGAGAGCCTTCGCGCTGGTTCCCTATGAGCGCCGGCGCGTCCGGACGAACGGGCGGACGATCGGATCACTCCTGATGATGCAGGTGATCCCGGTGCTTCTCGGCCTGGCGCGACCGGACGGCGACGTCGATCGGTCCGGTGACCGTGAGCTCGTCCTCCCAGCACTCGATGCCCGTCACGTCGGGCAGCAGATCCCGCGTGAAGACGGGATCGCGCCCCTCACGACGCTGCTGGGTGTAGTTCCGCAGCAGCCGGAACGCGATGCCGGAGAGCAGGCCGATCGCGATCAGGTTCGTCAGGGCCATGAGCCCCATCACCCCGTCGGCGAAGTTCCAGACGAGATCGGCGCCGACCACGGAGCCGCCGAGCACGGCGACGACGACCACGATGCGGTAGACGGTGAGCACCGCGGGCCGCGGGGTGATGAACTCGATGTTCGACTCCCCGTAGTAGTAGTTGCCGAGGATCGAGGAGAAGGCGAGCAGGAAGATGATGACGCTCAGCGCGATGTTGGACCACTCCCCCAGGGTGCCGACGAGGGCGCTCTGAGTCAGTCCGATCCCTCGCGCAGCCCCCGCCAGATCGGGCACCGACACGAGGATGATGAACGCCGTGATGGTGCAGACGAGGAATGTGTCGAAGTAGACGCCGAGCGTCTGGACGAGGCCCTGCTTCGCCGGGTGGGTCACCGCGGCGCTCGCGCCGGCGTTCGGCGCCGAGCCGAGCCCCGCCTCGTTGGAGAACATCCCGCGCTTGACCCCCGTGAGGACGATGTAGCCGAACGCGGCGCCCACGACCTCGTTGAACCCCCACGCCGAGGTGAAGATCTCGGCGAACACCGGCCCGATCCTGTCGACGTGCAGCGCCACGACGATGATGCCGATGAGGAGGTAGGCCAGCGCCATGATCGGGACCAGGAACTGCGTCACCGAGGCGATGCGACGGACGCCGCCGAACACGACGAGGCCGGTGAGGAGAGCGATCACGACCCCCACCAGCCACGGAAGCCAGGGCACCTCGCCGCCCACGCTCGCTGTCACCGTCGCGGAGATCGTGTTCGCCTGCAGCGAGCTGAACGCGAAGGGGAAGCAGACGATGAGGATGACGGCGAACCACACGCCGAGCCACCGGGCCTTCAGTCCCCTCTGCATGTAGTAGGCGGGGCCACCGCGGAAGCTGTCTCTGTCGCGCACCTTGAACAGCTGCGCGAGGGAGGACTCGATGAAGCTGGACGCGCCGCCGATGAAGGCCATGACCCACATCCAGAACACGGCGCCCGGCCCGCCGACGGCGATCGCCGTGCCCACGCCCGCGATGTTGCCGACGCCCACGCGGGAGGCGGCCGAGATGGTGAACGCCTGGAACGCCGACACCGACTGCGGCCGGCCGTCGGCCGTCTGCGGCGTCTTGTCGGTCAGGGTCCGGAACATCTCGGGAATGAGCCGGAACTGGACCACCCCGGACCGGATCGTGAAGTAGATCCCCAGCACCACGACGACCGGCAGGACGACCCATGTCCACAGATTGTCGCCCCACGTCAGCAGCCACTCGTTCACGGCATCCATCCGGTCAGTATGGCCAAGACGGGACCCTGGCGCGAGCTTCGCCGATCCGCGCAGCCGGTTGTGGGATCCGGACAGCGGAGTAGCCTCGAAGGTAGTCGGCTCGCAGTGCCGACCGGCCAGCCTCGCCACTGACCCCCGTCGAGCGAGTCGTCGGGATCACCTCGTGGCCGGATCGGAACCCGGGGATCCCGCTCACCCGCCCAGGATCGGAAGGTCCTCCCATGGGCAAGTTCACGTACGAAGCGTCGATCAAGGTCGACTTCGAAGACAGGGCCCTCGCGCACCTGCAGCTGGTGATCGGCAGCAAGCTCCGCCGAGGAGAATCCTTCTTCTTCTCGTGGCGCGATGACGCCAGCATCGGTAACGGTCGCACGACGGTCTGGATGCACCCGCAATGCGCGCTCGTCTACAAGTTCTACGGTGGCAGGCAGCCTCGGCTGAACCCCGCCTGGATCGAGGCGCTGGCCATCACGGCGAACTCGCCGTCCGGGCTGTACCTGGTTCCGGAACCGGCGATGCCCCAGACCCATCCGGACCACGAGGAATCGCTCGTCGGCTGACGCGGGACGCACCGGGGGAGGCCGGGCGCCGCTGCTGATCCGGATCGCCCCCGGGCGATGCGCACTTTCCGAGGCGGAAAGGGCTCAGGCGAGTCGGCGAAGCGCTCGCTGGAGCGCGTCCCCGATCGTGGACGGGTCGATCGCGGGAGCGTCGCCACGCTCGACCTGCTTCGCCCACGATTGAGCGATGTACCGCATGACTCCCGCGAGGATGTGCGTGATGATCTCGGCCTCCTCGACGAGGTCCTCGTCGGGTTCGTCCGGATGCTGCGTCCGAAGGCGCAGGTGGATGATGTCGGCCAGCTCGTGCTCGAGCTCGGCGAGGCGATCCATCTGCCGGGCCATGAGGACCGGGTTCGTCCCGACGGCACGGATGCGGCGCGCGAGGAGATCCGGGTCGGCGGCCATCGCGCCGGGGTCGATGCGGATGAGCTGCGCGGCCTCGAGAAGTAGGGGGCCCGTGGAGACGATGAAGGCACGGGCCGCCCGCTCATCGAGGCTGGGGGCATCGGCTCCGACGAGCGCGGCATCCTTCGTCCGGAAGTGGTTGAAGAAGGTGCGCTGGCTCACACCGGCGCGGGCGCAGATCATGTCGACCGTCACGGCGTCGTATCCGTGCTCGAGCACGAGATCGACGGCGGCCCGCTCGATCGCGGCCGACTTCTCGATCGCGTCGCGGCGGCGCGGCGGACTGGTCGACATGATCTGCGCTCCTCGGGTCACTCGTACCGTAGCGACTCGATCGGGTCCTGTCGCGCCGCGCGGCGCGCCGGCAGCACACCGGACAGGAACGCGATGAGCGTCACGACGAGGATGACGGCGATGACGTTCCCCGGTTGGAACAGCAGGATCTGCAGTCCCGGCAGGCCGGAGAGGACCGATGAGGCCGCGACCCCGGCGATGGCCGAGCCGACCCCGATCGCTGCGAGCGCGCCGATCGCCGCGCCGAGCAGGCCGATGATGATCGCCTCGAACGAGAACAGCGCGAAGACGCGCCCGTTGGACATCCCCATCGCCTTCATCAGGCCGATCTCTCGGGTGCGCTCCTGCACGCTCATGAGGAGGGTGTTCACGATGCCGAACGACGCGGCGATGAGGGCGACGATCGCGAAGGCGCTGAGCACTCCGATGATCCCGTTGATGACCGTCTGCACGACGCCGAGCTGGTCCTCCACCGTCTGGCCCGCGAGGTCGTCGCCGGCGAGGTCGGCCTTCACGGCTGAGATGTCGGCCTCCGTCACCGCCCCGTCCGAGCCGGAGCCGGAGAGGTACGCGACGGCGATCGGCCACCCCTGCGGCTGCCCGGGGATCGCCTGGGCGTCGGCCACCTGCTGCACGAGCTCGCTGTTCGCGCCGGCGCCCGAGGCGAAGAGGCTCTCCCGGGCGACGCCGACCACCTCGGCATCCACCTCCTTCTCCTGCCCCGCTCCGTCGGTGTAGCCGAGTGTCACCGAGGCGCCCACGGCATCCTCGGCGTCCGAGAACCCGAGAGTGTCCACATAGTCCTCGGGGAGGACGAGCTCGGGGGTGCTCGACTCCTGATCGAGCTGACGCCCCGCGATCAGGTCGCTCTGCCCGATCGACGACGTCGGGTTGACCGTCAGCTCGTAGCGCGCGCCGTCGGACGCCTCGATCCAGTCCACGGCGATCTGACTGACCGCTTCGACCCGGTCGACGCCGGAGATCCCCTCGATCGCCTCGATGTCCTCCTCGTTGAGCAGGGTGCTCGAGCCGAGGGGGTTCGCCTGTCCGGACTGCTGCCGACCGTCGGGATCGTATTCGGCCGGTCCCTCGCCTGTGTCGACCGAGGCCGCCGGCGAGACGAGGAGCACGTCGCCCGAGCTCAGCGAGGCGACCTGACGCTCGACGTAGTCGTTGACGCCCGCACCCAGCGCCGTCGTGAGGGTCAGGGTGAAGGCTCCTACGAAGAGGCTCAGTACCGTGAGGGTCGTGCGCAGCTTGCTGCGGAAGGAGTTGCGCGCCGCATTGCGGACGATGTCTGCGGTCTTCATCGGATTCTTCCCGCCGTCGCGGCCTCGGATGCGGAGCCGACGGCGATCAGTCCGTCGGCGATCGTCACGGCGCGATCGCACCGCGCCGCGAGCTGAGCGTCGTGCGTCACGACGACGAGGGTGATGCCGCGCTCGCGCTGCAGGCGGAAGAGGATGTCTTCGACCTGCGCCCCCGTGGCCGAGTCGAGGTTGCCCGTCGGCTCGTCGGCGAAGATGACCTGCGGCTCGTTGACGAGCGCCCGGGCTATGACGACGCGCTGCTTCTGCCCGCCGGAGAGGTCACCGGCGCGGTTGCGCGCCTTGTCGGCGAGTCCCAGCGCGTCGAGCGCCTCCATCGTGCGGCGCCGGCGCTCGCGGGGCGCGACTCCGGCGATGACGAGGGGGAGGCTGACGTTGTCGAGCACGGTCTGCCCGGCGGTGAGGAAGAACTGCTGGAAGACGAAGCCGAACGTGGCGTTGCGCAGCAGGTTCAGCTCGCGCTCGCGCAGGCGCGCGGCATCCCTTCCCTCGATCTCGATCCGTCCCGTCGTCGGGCGATCGAGCAGGGCGAGCAGGTGCATGAGGGTCGACTTGCCCGAGCCGGACTTGCCGACGATGGCGAGCGACTCGCCGCGCCGCACGTCGAGGGTGACGCCGCGCAGCGCATGGAAGGCGGCATCGCCGCGGCCGTACACGCGGGTCACCTCCTCCGCGCGCAGGACGAGGGGGACAGAGGAGGTCATGGCGATCCTTTCCGGCTAACTTGCAGTTACTGCATTTTATACCTCAGTTCCTGAAAATTCACTACGGAGTCGATGGGATGCCGCGGGGCGGGCAGCGCTGATGCGGCCGCATCGACGCGCGGAGTCGATACGGAATCCGTCGAACGTGCTCATCCGGCTCTCTCGACTGAAAGAATCCAGCCATGCCGTATTGGCTCGTCTTCGCATTGTTCGCGCTCGGATTCGCCGGGCTGGCCGCCTGGGCGTCGCGCCGCCTCCTCGACCGCTCGGTCGGATGGGTGCGCACGGGCATCACGGCGCTCGTCGTCTTCCTGGCCGCCCTGCCGATGGCGGCGTGGGCCCTGCGCGCCGCCGGAGTGCTCAGCGGCGATCGACTCGTCGCAGACACGCCGATCGCCCTGTCGTTCCTGGCCCTGACCCTCGGCTGGCTGTTCGCCGCTGTCGTCGTGTGCGTCGTGACGCTCGAGTTCGCGTGGCCGACGCATCCCCGTCGCAACCCCGTGACGTCCGTGCGGGAGGCCTTCCGCCGGCGCGACCGCGCCCGCCGCTACGCCCAGATCCTGTCGATCGCCTCACGGCACGGCCTCGCGATCTTCGGCGCACCTCGCACGGCGGCCCGGGACCTCCCGGCACGGCTGGTCTCCGCCATGAACGACGCGGGAGTGACGTTCGTCAAGCTCGGGCAGGTGCTCTCCACGCGAGACGACATCCTCCCCCGCGACGTCGTGGAGGCGCTCTCGACCCTGCAGATGGAGTCGACGCCGATCCCCTGGGCCGAAGCGGAGGCCGCCATCCGCGCCGAGCTTCGAGTGCCGATCTCGGAGGTGTTCCGCGAGATCGACCAGGAACCGCTCGCGGCGGCCTCCGTCGCGCAGGTGCACGCGGCGACGCTGCGCGACGGCTCCTCGGTCGTCGTGAAGATCCAGCGCCCGCGGGCCCGCCGGCAGGTGACGACCGACCTCGACATCCTCCGCCGCCTCGCCGCCGACCTCGAACGGCGCACGAGCTGGGCGAAGGAGTACGGCGCCTCGGCCCTCGTCGAGACCTTCGCGCGCGGACTCTACGAGGAGCTCGACTACCTCAACGAGCTCCACAACGCCGAGATGCTCCGCGACCCGTCCGGCTCACGCGCGGCGCTGCGCATCCCGCGCGGCTACCCGGAGTACTCGACGCAGCGGATGCTGGTGCAGGAACGCGTGAAGGGCACCGCCTTCAGCCACGTCTCGTCCCTCGCACTGGACAAGGAGGACCCGTCCGAGATCGCCGATCGGATCGTCTCCGCCGTCCTCGACCAGGTCCTCCTCCGCGGGGTCTTCCACGCCGACCTGCATCCGGGGAATCTCATCCTCGGCGCGCCAGGGCCGGACGGGGAGCCGCGACCGGTCACGCTGATCGACTTCGGTGCGGTCGGCATCGTCGAGAAGAGCCTCCGCCGCCTGCTCGTCCCGCTCCTCCTCGCCATCTCGAATGAAGAGGATGCCGCGGCCACCGACCTCGTGCTGCTGATGTGCGCGCACGGCGAATCGCTCGACAAGGCGGCGCTGCAGCGCGACATCGGGAGGGTCATCACCCGCGTGCGCAACAGCCCGACCAACGACAACCTCTTCCGGCTGCTCGTGGACGCACTGCGGCACCACCGCCTCGCGATCCCCCCTCCCCTGCTGCTCGTCTTCCGCACCCTCGGCTCCCTCGACGGCACGCTCCGGCTCCTGCAGCCCGACTACGACCTCACCGCCCGCGGGCTCTCCCTCGCGCCGTCGGTCGCCCTCCGCGCCGTGTCTCTCAAGGAGGCGGCGATCAGCGCGCAGACGCAGGCGGTCATCTTCGTCGAGAGCGCCCGCCGGATCGGCCGCCGCGTCGAGAGCATCTCGCGCGCGCTCGACGAGGGCACCTTCTCGCTTCGCATGCGCCTGTTCGAGAGCGCGCCCGAGCGGTCGTGGGTGGACAGCCTCGTCTCCCGCGTGACGATCACGACGGTCGGCATCACCCTCGTGATCGCCGGCGTCCTGCTGAGCGTGAGCGATTCGGGTCCGATGCTCACCGAGACCGTTCCGGCGTTCTCCTTCCTCGGGGCGGTGCTCGGTCTCGGCGGTCTCCTGCTGCTCCTGCAGAGTCTCAGTCGGTCCCTGCGGGGCCGGGGAGAACCCTGGTAGGGCCCCCGCCTCGCGGGACCAACGTCCTGCATCCAGCCTCATCCGGCGGAAAGACTGAGCGCACAGTCATCCAGATGAGGAGCAGAAAATGAGGGCAGCGGTCGTCCCGTCCTTCGGAGCAGCAGCACAGGTCGAGGAGCGCGCGATCCCCGTGCCGGGTCCCGGGCAGGTCCTCGTCAGGCTCGAAGCCTGCGGACTCTGTCACACCGACATCCACGCGATGCGCGGCGACTGGCCGGTCAAGCCCGGGCTCCCGCTCGTGCCGGGCCACGAAGGGGTGGGGATCATCGAGCAGCTCGGTGACGGCGTCACCAGTCGCACGGTCGGGCAGCGGGTCGCCATGCCGTGGCTCGGGCACGCCTGCGGGGAGTGCCGCTTCTGCGTCGACGGGCGCGAGAACCTGTGCGAGCAGCAGTACAACAACGGCTACGGCGTGGACGGCGGGTACGCCGAGTACATGCTCGCCGACGCGCGATTCGCCGTCCCGGTGCCCGATGGGGTGACCCCGCTCGACGCCGCTCCCCTGACCTGCGCCGGCGTGACGACGTACGCCGCGATCAAGAACGCGCACATCACGCCGGGAGAGACGGTCGCCGTCTTCGGCATCGGCGGCCTCGGGCACCTCGCGGTGCAGTACGCGCGCCTCGTGGGCGCGATCGTCATCGCGGTGGACATCAGCGCCGAGAAGCTGGCGCTCGCGTCCGAGCTCGGCGCCGATCACGTGGTGGATGCCTCGAAGGGCGACCCCGTCGAGGCGATCCGGTCGCTCGGCGGAGCGGACGCGGCGATCGTGCTCGCGGTCGCGCCGTCGGTCTTCGACCAGGCGTTCGAATCCCTGAACCGCGGCGGCCGGCTCGTGCTGGTCTCCCTTCCCGCGGACGGGACGATCACACTTCCGATCTTCGACACGGTGCTCAAGGGCATCAGCGTCATCGGCTCCATCGTCGGGACGCGTCAGGACCTCGTCGAGGTCTTCGCCCTCCACGCCGCCGGCCGCACGCGCGTCGTCACCGAGACGCGTGAGCTGGAGGAGGTGAACGCCTCGGTGGAGGAGGTCCTCGCCGGCACGGTTCCCGCGCGGCTCGTCTTCACCTACGAGACGGCGGACGTCGTCGAGGCGTGAGCGAGCGCGCCGCCGTCAGCCCTCCAGGCCGGCGGCGGCGTCCGGCACGTAGTTCTCGAGATTCCGAGGCGGTCGCTCGTAGCCGCGCGACTCGGGCCGGGTCGGGATCTCGACGGGTTCCGGCTCGACCTCTCCGTACGGGATCCTCGACAGCAGGTGCGTGATCATGTTGATCCGGCTGCGCCGCTTGTCGACGGACGGGACCTCGAACCACGGGGCTTCCGGGATGTCTGTGTGCACGAACATCGTGTCCTTCGCGCGCGAATAGTCCTCCCACCGCGTGATCGACAGCACGTCGTTCGGACTCAGCTTCCAGCGACGCATCGGGTCTTGCGCGCGCGAGCGGAACCGCCTCTCCTGCTCGTCCGGCGAGACGCTGAACCAGTACTTCAGCAGAATGATGCCGTCCTCCACGAGCAGCCGCTCGAAGATCGGCGCCTGATGCAGGAACCGGTGGTACTCGACGTTGGTGCAGTAGCCCATGACGTGCTCGACGCCGGCGCGGTTGTACCAGGACCGGTCCATGAGCACGATCTCCCCCGCGGCGGGGAGGTGGGGGACGTACCGCTGGAAGTACCACTGACCCCTCTCGCGCTCGGTGGGGGCGGGAAGGGCGACGATCCGCGTCACCCTGGGGTTGAGGTACTCGGCGACGCGTTTGATCGTCGAGCCTTTGCCCGCGGCATCCCGTCCCTCGAAGATCACCACGATCCGCGCACCCGACGCCTGCACCCAGCCCTGCATGTCGACCAGCTCCGCCTGGAGCCGGTGGAGTTCGCGTTCGTAGGGCTTCTTGGCAAGGCGCGGCTGGTCCATGACCGCGACAGTACGCGCGCGGGCTGCGGCGCCGCTACGGATCGACGGAGGATCCGCGCGACCCGAGCTCCTCGAGGTCGGCTCGCTGGCGCCGGAGGAACCCGGAGTACCCGCCGGGCGTGCGACCCGTGGTGCGTCCCGATGTGATCACCTCCGCCTCGTCGCTCACCGCGACGAGGGCGCCGGCGTTGCGGCACCGGGCGACGAGGTCGACGTCCTCGTGCTCGCCGAGCGGCGCGAAGCCTCCGACGGCGACATAGTGGGCGGCGCTGAGGCCGAGGTTCGCACCGTGGACATTGCCGGCCGGCCGACCGCGGATGTGCGTGCGCAGCCAGATGGAGCGCTGCTGCGGCGTCAGATCGGCGAATTCGGGGCGCACGGTTCCGAGGCACACGTCGGCGCGACGGGAGATCTCGCGGAAGTGGGTCAGCCAGTTGCGCGGCACGCGGGAATCGGCGTCCGTGTTCGTGATCCAGACCCGGGAGCGTGGAACGCCGCGGAGCGAGTCGAGAGCGTCGGCCACTCCGAGCGCGCGGGCGGCACCCACCCGCCCCTCGCCCGAGAAGAGAACAGGGAACGGGAAGGCCCGTGCGACGTCCTCCGAGGAGTCGCTGCACCGGTCGAGCACGACCCGCACTTCCGTCCGGATACCGGCCCGGGCGGCCACCTCTACGGCATCGGCGAGGGCGAAGAGGGATGCCGCGAGCAGCGCCTCCTCGTCGCGGACCGGAACGACGACGGCCATCGCAGCGGCCGGCTCCCGGCTCACAGCAGACCCTCCCGCTCAGCGACGGATCGCGCAGGCCGGCGCGTGAACACGTCGAGGATGAAGTCCCGCTCCACGTGCGAGGCGACGACCTCCCACGCGGCGACGGCACGCAGCGCGTCGTGGACGTCGTCGCCCGTCTGCGGATACGCGGCGACGGGATGGCGCCAGTGGCAGGCGACGACGCATCCGTCCGCCGAGAGGGATGCCTCGATCAGCGCGAGCGTCCGGCGCAGATCGTCCGGCGCGAGGTAGTAGCCGACCTCCGAGAAGACGATGGTGTCGAACCGCCCCGTCGGCCAGTCCGCCGGCACGCTCCCCTGCCGCACCGTCACCCTGGTCTCGCCGCCGAGCCGGCGCCTTGCCGTCTCGACGGCGGTGGTCGCGGCATCCATCGCCAGCACATGCCGAGCGCGCCGGCTGAGGTCGCGCGTGAGCAGTCCCGACGCGCAGCCGATCTCCAAGACGTCGCCGAGCTCGGCGGTCGGAAGCGCCGCCAGCAGGAGGGCCCGCTTGCGCTCCTCGTACCAGCGCGTCTCGAACCCCCACGGGTCGGCGCCGTTGCGGCGGTAGAAGTCGTCGAACCACGCGGCATCCAGGCTCTGTCCTCTCGCCTGCGCGACCTCGGCTTCGACGAAGAGCTCGACAGGACGGTGGAAGTGCGCCTGCATGCCCTCGTGGAGCAGTGGCTCGTCCCCCGGCTGATCCGAGAGCGGCTCCGTCTGCGAGCTGTGCACGGCGAGCGCATGGCGCTTGGCCCGCTGCTCCTCGTCGGTGAGTGCCAGCGCGACCATGCGCTCCCACGGCAGGTCATCCGGCACGCCCCAGTGCCAGGCCCAGATCGGATACTCGACGTAGCGGAATCGGCGACGCCCGGCGACGTCGCCGGAGGTCTCGGCGACGGCGCGATGGTCACCGTGGCGGTCCTGCGCCCACGGTGCAGCCACGAGCACCCGCCGCGCACTGGTGGCTCGCACACGGTCGAACATCGCCGTCAGGTGATTCGCGAGCGAAGCCTTCGCGCTCGCCAGCCGGCCGTCGGGGAGCCCGAAGAACAGCACCTCGGCGTCCGGAGCGACGTGAGCAACCGCTCTGCGCACCTCCTCCCGCCGCCGGCGAGCGAGCGCGGCAGCATCGTGGGTCGGAGAGCCCGGATGCGAGGCCTCGCCGTCGCTCGCCACGGCGACGATGACACGGCCCCCCGACCGCGCCGCGCGCCGCATCAACCCGCTCGCTCCCAGAGTCTCGTCATCGGGGTGCGCGGCGACGACGATGAGCACGTCGAAGGAGGTGTCGAGAGGTCGGAGCCGTCGCCGCGACAGCTCCGCACGCCACAGCGCCTCGGATGTTCCGGCCTCGAGGTGGCTGAATCCGGTCATCGGCGCGCCTCGCGGTCGGCCTTCCCGATGCCGGCGGATGCCTCGGGCTCGACCACCGCCCTCTCGTCGCGGAGCGCTCCGTGCTCGACCAGCATCCGCCCGAGCCGGGCCGCGTCGCGGAGGCCGTGGTGCTGCCGCAGGTAGAGGTGCAGATCGGCGACCCGCCGCGCGTGCGCGTCGTCCGACACGAGCGGCCCGGGGCCCAGGGCCGCGTCCGACTCGGCCAGAGCTGCGCCGGCGGCGCCGGCGACGGCCGAGCGCACCCGCTCCGCCACGAGCCTCGCAGGTGTGCCCGACCTTCCGTCGACGACGTCGGCCGCCTCCCGGAGGGTCGCGCGAGCGGCCCAGAGCGCGGCATCCACCCGGCCCAGGTGCACGAGCGCGACCTGGTCCGCCCGCTCCGACGACGCGGCCGTGCGCAGGCCGTCGAGGACTCCGATCGCGCCGCCGTACCAGCACGCGGCGACCGACATGCCTCCCCAGGCGAACCCGGGACGCGACAAGTACCAGCCCGCCTCCCCGATCGGAACCGCCGGCGCGCCGTCGAAGTCGACCGGAGCACTCACAATGCCGGGAAGACCGCGGGCGACCCACGGACCGTCGTGCGGTCGCACGGTCGGCGCACGAAGCGCCACGGCGAACAGTCTGCGCTCCTCGCCGACGAAGGCTGTCACGAGAGCGTGCGACAGCTGCGACGCGAGGGAGCACCACGGCTTCGTGCCGGTCAGGTTCCATCCTCCGGCCGTCTCGCGTGCCTCCAGGCGCATGCCGCGACCTTCCGCGGCGAAGACGCCCCATGACGACGCGGCGTCAGCGCCGATGGTGTCGAGATCCAGGGGATCGCGACCCGCATCGGTCGCGCCGACGCTCGCCTCCGCCTGACGGAGGATGCCGAGCGCGTCGAGGTGGGGCTCCAGCACGCGGGCTGCGGCGACATCTCGAAGCGCGGTCGCGGCGAGGAGGTCCCAGAGCGATGGGGTGTTCCCGCTTCCGGCCACCGGCGCGTATCGACCGGTGCGCACCGCCCACTCGATGGTGGCGGGGGTGTCGCGACCGAAATCGCGAATGGATGCCGCGTCTTCCAGCGCTCTCGTGCACCACTCCTCGCGGTGTTCCTCCGGCGCGATCAGCGACCGGGCGTCCGCTTCGTTCAAAGGGTGCCTCCTCCGGCCGCCGGCCAGCGCCCGACGACTGCGGGAGCGGTCGTGCCCATCATGCTCGTGGTCCCCCTTCCGTCGGCATCCGGCTCATTGGGAGCGTAAGCGCGGTTGAGGCGAGGCCGGCGACCTTGACAAACATCCGTGGGTGATCGGGTGGCCGATGAGATCCTCGACGCCCGCTCACTGCACCGTCAGCTCGACCCCCTGCCCGACCTCGAGCACGACGCCCACGAACGACGGGATGACGTCGGCGAGCGCCTCGCGCAGCTCGTCGACGGGCGGAGTGTCGCCGTCGTCGGTGTCGACCTCCACCGTCGCGGTCAGTCCCGACCAGTCGACGGCATAGACGCGCGCGCCCGGTTCCGGCTCCACCCATTCCGTCACGGCATCCTGGATCGTCACCGACCACCGGGCGAGCGCGATCGAGACGACCGAGTTGGCCGCGAGGGGAAGCGCGATGATCAGCGTCAATCCGGTGACGATGGCATAGGCGCGGCGGCGGTTCGCCCCCGGCGACGACCCCGGATCGCGCGCGTAGCCCGCGAGCGTGAAGACGATGCTTCCCGCGATGATGAGGGCGAGGACGTTCGAGAGGAACAGCCACAGCGCGCCCAGCGCGTCTCCCCACAGGCCCTGACCGGCGCAGACCCCGACCACACCGAGCGGCGGCACGAGCGAGATGGCGATCGCCACTCCCGGGAGGATGGCGCTGAGGTCACGGCGGCACATCGCGAAGCCGCCCGCGAAGCCCGTGGCGAGCGCGGCGATGAGGTCCATGAAGCTCGGGGAGGTGCGGCCGACGACCTGCGAGTTGGTCTCCAAGCTCTGCGGGGTGGCGACGAAGAGCGAGAACAGCAGCCCGAGAGCGACGACGATGACGAGCCCGAGGAGTACCCACAGGATGCCGCGGACGACGAGGCTGAGATGCCCCGTGACGATGCCGAGGCCGATCGCGAGGATCGGCGTGCCGAGGGGCGCGATGATCATCGCGCCGATCACCGTCGCGGTGGAGTCGGTGAGCACGCCAGCGATCGCGATGACCCCCGCGAGAGTGAGCATGATCAGAAAGCCGCTGCGCTTGCTGACCTTGTCGCCCGCGCCGAGGTCGAGCGCCTCGGTCACCTCGGCGGCGCTCTGCCGCTGAGCCGGCGGGATGAGAACGTGCACGAGCGAGGACGGCGTGTTCATGCGCTCATCATGGCGCAGGGGTGATCGCGGGCGGATGCCGACACCCAGCCTCGGCCCCCGGGGCTTCGCGCCCAACGGAACAGTCCCGCAGACGAGGCCGGACTTGGCGCTACGCCCGGTCCTCTAGGGCTTGACGGACGCGCTCGGCGTCTTCTCTCTCGCCATGAAGGGAGAGCCACTCCTCGGCAGCGTGCGCCGCCCGGGCGGGGTGAGTGAGATCGGTGCGCGTCAGAAGCGGAACCAGCACGTACCTCGCATTGGCCGTCGTGCCATGTTGCGCGAGCCACTCGAGCGCAGCGACCTCGGCGAGAGCGGGTCGCTCGAGGTCACGTCGCGCGAGCAACGGATCCAGGACATGAGTGGCGACCGCGCTGGTGGAGTGCTCGGCGACCCACACGAGGGCAGCCTCTTCGGCGCGGGCCGCCTGAGCCAGATCGTCCCGCTCGAGCAGCGGGGCGAGCACATACGTTGCGTCCGCGGCGACGCCGAACCGGGCCAGCCACGCGAGGGCGAGGTGCTCGGCAGCCTCCGGTCGGGAGAGGTCGGGGCGTTTGAGCAGCGCCGTGAGCACGAAGTTCGCCTTCGATGCGCCGCCGTACCGTTCCAACCAGCCGAGAGCCGCCTCTTCGACGCGCTGGGCCTGCGCGAGGTCGGAGCGCCGAAGCAGCGGGCTCAGCACGAATCTCGCGTTGAAGGTCGTGCCGTTCTGGGAGAGCCAGTCGATAGCGGCCGCTTCGATGACCCCTGCCTGAGTGAGATCGGTGCGAGGAAGGCACGCGTTGTAGACGAACTGCGCCTCGGGGATGGTGCCGTGTGAAGCGAGCCAAGCGACAACGGCCTGTTCGGCGACCGCAGGATGGCTCAGATCGGCGCGCGTGAGCAGGGCACGATAGACGTACCGGGCGTCACGGTCGGCGGAGTGCTCGGAGAGCCACTCGAGAGCCGCCTGCTCCGCCATCGCGGCCTGCGCGAGGTCCCTGCGCGCCAGGAGGGGCGGCAGCACGAATCGGGCGCTCGCAGCGGTGGCATGCTGCGAGAGCCACGCGAGAGCGGCTTGCTCGACCCGCGCGGGGTGGAAGAGACTTCCGCGGGACAAGAGCGGCCGGTAGAGGTACTCCGCGCTGACCTCGGTGCCGTGATCGGAGAGCCACTCGAGAGCCGCCTCTTCGACGAGTCCGGCCTGAGCGAGATCGGGCCGAGCGACGAGGGGTTGCAGCACGAAGCGGGCGTTCGGTGTGGTGCCGTGATCCGAGAGCCAGTCGAGCGCGAAGGCCTCGACGGTCGAAGGCCGATCGAGATGCGTGCGCGTGAGAAGCGGTTGCAGCACGAAGCGGGCGTTAGCTGTGGTGCCGTGGTGGCCGAGCCAGGCGAGCGCGGCCTCCTCGATCAGGGCAGCCTGCGTGACGTCTGCGCGAGCGAGGAGCGGTTGCAGCACGAAGCGGGCGTTCGACGAGTCGCCGTGCTCGGCGAGCCAGTCGAGTGCACCCTGCTCGACCACCGCGACCTGCGAGAGGTCGGCGCGCGTCAGAAGCGGTCGGTAGACGAATTGCGCGTCGAATGCCGTCGGATACCGGGACAGCCAGTCCAGAGCGATCTGCTCCACGAGCGACGGTGAAGAAAGATCCTGTCTCTCCAGCATCGGCTCCAGCACATACGTCAGTTCGGGAGCCTTCGAATTGGCGGTCAGCCATTCGACGGCCGCCTGCTCGACGAGCGCACCGTGAGCGAGGTCTGGCCGAGCCAGGAGCGATTGAAGCACGAACCGAGCGTTGAACGTGGTGCCGTGGTCCGACAGCCAATCCAAAGCGGCCTGTTCGACGAGCGGCGCCTGCGTGAGATCACGGCGCGCCAGGAGCGGCCGGTGGACGAAGTCCGCCTGAAGGGAGCGACCGTTCGTGGCCAGCCAGTCCAGCGCAGCCTGTTCTGCACGTGTGGCCTCCTCGAGGCTGCTCCGGGAGATCAGAGCCTTCAGCACGAAGCTCGCCTTCTCGGACTCGACTGCGGTGTTGTCAGCCAGCCAACTCAGGGCTGCGGCTTCAGCGAGACCTGCGTGCGTGAGATCGGGCCGAGTGAGGAGGCTTCGCAGCACGAAACTCGCGGAGGTCGGCACGGCGCGGGAGTTGGCTTCGAGGAATGCAAGAGCTGCCTCCTCGGCGCGTACAGGCTCAGCGAGGTCGTCGCGATCGAGCAGCGATACCAGGACGTGTGACGCATCGGGGGCGTCACCGTATCGAGTGAGCCAGTCCAACGCCTCGCGCTCGGCACCTCCCGGGTCCTTCAGCCGCGTGCGGGCGTTGAGCGTCCGCAGGACGTAGCTGGCGCCTTCCGGTTCCTCTCGGCCGCCCAGGCGAAGCCATTGAAGTGCCGCCTGCTCGACCCGTGCGGCCTCTGCGAGGTCTGAGCGGCTCAGAAGCGCAGGAAGGATGTGTGACGCGTCCGCCGTACCGGCATGAGTGTCGAGCCACTCGAGGGCCGCGCGCTCGGCCGCCGTCGGATCTGTGAGATCTGGTCTGGTGACGAGCGCTCGAAGCACGAAGCTGGCGCCCTGAGGGTCGGAGGCACTGTTGCTGTCGAGCCAGCTGAGCGCGGCGCGCTCGACAGGCGAGACGGCGTCGGGGGCAGCTCTGCTCAGGAGAGCGCGCAGAAGGTGGGACGCGTCTGCGGAATCGCCGTGGTGGACCAGCCAGTCGAGAGTGAATGCCTCCACGCGGGCGGACTGAGTCAGGTCGGCGCGCCCCAGCAGAGCCCCCAGCACGTGGGACGCCGAAGGAGCGGTGCCGTGTAGGGAGAGCCATTCTAGGGCGGCGTGCTCCACGTTCTCGACATCCGCGAGATCCGCACGGGTGAGCAGACCGCGAAGTGTGAACGACGCACTCAGCAAGGTGCCGTGTCGCTTCAGCCAGGTGGATGCCGCTGCCTCGACTCGCTCGAAGTGGCGCAGGTCCTCGCGGACGAGCAGAGGGTGCAGAACGAACTGCGCACTCAGCAGGGTGGAGTTCTCGGCCAGCCAGTCGAGCGCAGCCTCCTCGGCGTGCGCCCGATCGGACAGATCTTCGCGAGTGAGGAGCCGGCCCACGACGTAACCCGCCAGAGGGTCCTTTCCGTTCTCTCGAAGCCAAGCGATCCCCGCGTCGATCAGAGAATCCGCCGCCCCCGCCGGGAGTCTTCTCAGGGCGATGTAGATCGCGTGCCGCGCCCCGGGATGAGTCCCTATCGCAGCCAACCAGGGCTGCCCGATCGTCGACCACGAGTCGATGAACCAGGTCGACCACGGCTCGGTGTTCATGAGCGAGCCGAGGGAATACGAGGCCTCGTCGACATCCTCGCTCTCGCTCAGAGTGCGACGGATGCGGTCCGCGTGCGTCTGGCACCAGCCCTCGAAGTAATCGAACAGGGTGTCGTGAGCTCGAGGCGAGGTCAGGCGCGCATCGGCGATGAGCCGAGCGATGCTTGCGGCCATCCGTGCCAGGGCGCGCGGTGTCGTCAACGCAGCCTCGAGCACATGGCTGCCGAGCTCGCGATCGCCGTTCCTGATGTCCACGTCGAAGACCTCGCCGAGAATCTGATCGACGACCACGTCGTGCACGGACGTGACGGGAGTCGCCGACTGCGACACCCATCCGGCGATATCGAGTTGACCGAGCGTCCGCGTTGCGAACCGCCGCGGCTCAGGCCTCCCCAACGAAGCAGACGTTGCCGCGCCACTCGAGAGGACACCCTCCAGCTCCGCCGGCAAGACGCCGACGATGCCCGCCGCGACGGTCAGACTGGGCGATACCGTCTGCAAGTCCCCGAGGCGCGGCCTTTCCGTCGTTGCGTAGCCGTCCTCGCTCAGCCGCCGGCGAAGCCACGCACGAAGATCCCCTCCCGCGACTCCGGGAGTCGCCACGGCGTCGCCGGCCAGAGACAGGCGCTCGAGTTCTCGAGCGATCAACAGCGAGATGAGCGGTCGCTCTCCGCAGAGCCGATAGAGCTCGGTCGAGCCCAGACTGGCCATCGCGTGCGGTGCGGTCGCTGCCGCGATCTCGTTCGAGACGATGCGCTGGTAGTCCTCCGAAGCGCACACGTCGACCGCTTCGAACGGTTCGAGATCCGGGTATCTCTCGAGCCAGCCGGGCCGCGCCGTTGCAAGGAAGGCGAGGCGAACGCCCTGGCGACGGGCGGCCGGGAACACCCGCTCCCTCACTGCCCTCAAGTCCGACACGAACAGGTGGAGCAGGTTGAGATAGTCCATGACGACGAGCGTCGGAAGGCCGGTCGCCAGAGCCTCTTCCTGAATCGCCATCGCGGTGACAGCCGGCTCGCCGTCGGTCACGTGGAGGACGTTCCACCCCTGCGCGTCGGCGATCGACGCGACCTCGAAGATGAGTCTGGTCTTGCCGGCGCCTCCGGGGGCCCTGAGGAGGAGCGCGGGGTCCGCCTCGGTCGAGAGCCGTTCCCAGAGCCGCATCGGGTGACCTGGGTCGTCGTCCGGTGGCAGGCGATAGGGCAGCGCGCCGTCCCCGATGCCACCGTTGCGATCGCGGACCAGCTCGCTGTACTCGGTGTGCGAGAGGAACGCGACGTGTCGGGACCGTTGGATGGTGAGGCGCTTGAGAAGCTGAAGGATGTCGAGCTGGGCCTCGTTGACCTGGGCCAGGTCGGTGGCCATGACGATCTGCTGCCGCTCGACCCAGCTCGCGCTCTTGATCGCGGACGTCAGGAGGGCCTGACGCAGGACCCGCCCCGCTTGCTGCGCCGAGGTCTCGTCGCCGATGCCGAGCGCGCGGATGTCGGCATCGGTCAGATGGTCGGTGAGCGCTCCGGTTCCCCCGGCCTCGAGCCACGCTAGGAATCCTTCGCTCTTGGCCAGTCGCACAGCGGCTTTCGACTCCAGTTCACCGTCATCGATGGCACGAAGCTCGGCAACGAACTGCTTTCGGAAGCCGTAATCTGCGAGCCTCTCCTGGAGAGTTGCGGCCGCTTCACCCCCGGCGAGACCGATTCCGATGTTGATCGCCTCAGCCGCGGAAAACACCAAGCTCACGCTGACCCCACCCCTCCAGCCGCGCGAACGTCCGACCCCCAGATCGATCGCGGTTCTACTCCGAAGTCACTCGAGCTGAGGCTATCGAAGGATTCCGCCCGAACCGCGCTCGCGATGATGGGCATGTCGCCTGAGCCCGCCTGGACCGCTCTGCGCCGCCCGGGAATGCGACGTGCGGGCGGAGAGCACGGGAGCTGCTCGGTGGCGCACCTTCGTGGAGGGAGCACAGTCGCCCCGCTCGCGAGCCGTGCGGGCGAACGAAGAGGGTGCGGGATGTCGCATGTCGTGTTTCATGCGCCCCTGGAGGGACTCGAACACGTTTTGAGCATTTTGCATAGCGACGTTGGACGACAACCTCCGCGGAATTACGCGGATTTTCCGGTTTCTAACGACATCGAATGACGTCCGGAAACAGCCAGCGGCGAATGGAATGCGGGCAATGTGCGGGAACGTCTCGCCAGTCTAGAGCGGTCGTCGAGCCCATGCCGGATACCGATGCGGGCAAGTCGTTATTGACCACTAACTATACTGGCCGGTTTTGAGCGTTCTGCTCTAACGTCTGCCACTTGATCGGGCAGAGTGCGCAAATACCGTTCGATGCCTCGCATTGACGTCAGGGGCCCGATGGCGAGCCCGGGAGTTGGACCGGGCGGCTCCGCTGCTCCTCGTCGGTGCGCATCCGGTTGTAGGTCTCGCGGGTGATGAGGTCCTCCGCGAGTCCCGCCCCGCGAGCCCGCGCCATCATCCGCGTCGCGGTGCTGACGCTCACGCCGAGCTGATCCGAGACAAGCTTGAGCGGCGCGATGTTCACCGTGGTCGCGATCCGGTACAGCCTCACCGCCTCGAGGACGGTCTCGCCGAACTCGCGATCCGATGCGCGTGCCCGCACGTCGGCGAGATACTCACTCAGGTTCATCGACTCCCCCTGGCCGCGTTGCACCGCGACCACTCGCAGCGCGGACCGTTGGATGATCTGCAGCACGCTCACGTCCCGCAGCGAGGCGGCAGTGACTTCCTCGCCCCCCCGTCCGATCCACTCGGACGGATGCGGCGACCGACCGTCGCAACTGCTGGTCATAGACGACGCGCACACGGATCGCACCCAGGTTGTCCGGCTCGCCCGTCGCGACCGCATCCCAGCTCGAGGGCAGGTGCACGCCGTCGCCGACATGGATCCGTTCGGGATCGACCGCTTCGACGATGAGCTCACTCACAACGGCGAGTGTCCCACCGAATCGTGCGTGGTGAGCAATTAATGTCGCGCATTGCTCACGGAAGGAGTCCGGTGTGCGCAAGCGATGTCACGCATTGCTCACGGGAAGGAGAAGGCAACGAACAAGTCCGCGAACTCACTCGCACTAAGGATGAAGGATGCCGCCAAGCTCGTCGGCGTCGACTACCGCACGATCAAGCTCGGCATCGAGAGCGGGACCATCCCCACGATCCAGCTCGGCCCGCGCCGGATGATTCCCCGCGTGCCGCTGCTGCGCGCCTTCGGCGTCGACGCCTGACAAGTCACGGTCGCCTTGACCCAATGAAATCTCGCCGCCAGTTCAAGATCGCTTATCGGGCGACAGGGCGCGCTGGGCGACCGAGAGAGGTTGCCGCCTTGCCGGTGCTTGGCCTAGCGCGCAGCTTTGCACATCGACGACGGCGCATCCAGCCCGGCCGATGTTTGAACGCCTGCGCCGATAGTGTGGCGTGGTGACGGTCATCCGGATCCCTCAGTCCGTCACTTCTGCGCGCGCTGTGAGGCTTAGCGAGGAAGTGCTGGACGGCTCCCGTCCGCTGTTCATACCCAAGCACGTCAGCTACAAGAACGCACTGTCGGTCTCGTTGGTTACTCAATCAGTCATCACATGGGGTGTGCATCCCGCCGATGGCGGGCTAGTCACAGACATCGATTTGGATGACTCGCGGGCGGCACAGGACCTCGCTCGCAACACACCCCTTCTCGCAGCTTTCGCTCTCGCAACGAGTGTGCAGACCCTGGACGGGGTCGACATCACTGAGCGTGCAAAGGCGTTGAGCAGGTTCACTCTCACCGAGTGGGCCGCCGATATCCCTCAGCTGGCGCAGGGCATCACGGTCGGCACGGACCGAGCGGTCATGGCTGTTGACCATGAGCCATCCGTGATCCGGCCACGCGGCATCTACCCGCGCCCTCATCTCGATGAAGAGTCGCGACCGCTGTACGCAGGACGGCCTTGGAAGGACGCTCTTGAACTGCGAGGTAGGCGACCCCTTGGACATCGCGTGCTCGGTATCAGCGGTCAGAATCCCGAGGGCTGGGGGGATAATTACTCGGCGACTGGCAGCGCGCTGGGGATGCTCCTCTTCGAGCTGCTGCAGAATACGGATATCCATGCCAGACGAACCGTTTACGGCAACCCACTCCCGAGGTCGGTGCGGCTCCTGCATGTACGAGGCTTCTCGCAGGAACGCAGCGTCCTTGTGCGTTCGGACCCAGCTGACACCACCTTGATGAACTTCTATGCGAACGCGCCGGCGGTTGCCGGCAACGAGCGGCTTCGGTTCCTGGTCATCTCGGTACTCGACTCGGGTCCAGGGCTGGCGGCGACGCTACTCCGTCGAGAGAACTACACCGCGCCGACGTCGCCCACTCACGAGCTGGAGTACTTCCTTCGAGCACTGCGAATGACATCCAGCGGGAGCACGCGTGAACCGATGCGCGGACTGGGACTGCGGCGCGTGCAGACGTTCCTCACCGCCCTAGGAGGGTTCGCGCGCATACGCAGCGGAAGATTCGAGGTTCAGCGCAATTTCGCGAGCGCCCCCTACCAAGGCCCGGAATCCGATGATCGAAAGTGGTGGGGTGGCGTGGGCGCGCCGACAGCAAAGGAAAAGTTGGCCGGAACCGCCTTTACCTTGCTGATCCCCGTTCCCCCTTCTGCGGCTGCGGATGTCCTGTGGAGGGCAGCTGCCGATGGGGGCTGAGAGACGTGGCCTGGTCACAGGCGACACCTACATATTCACCGTTCACGTTGCGCCGCGGAACGGACGCAGTCGCTCGATTGCTGTCGTGTTCACGCCCTCACCGACCCCGAGCGGGGCGGTACTCAGCAATCAGCTCCGGGACTTCTTCCTCACCAATCCCCTCAGCGCAGAGCTGTGGCTTGTAGCGCCGACATTCGCTGCCGATGCCCTCCGCGCTGCACGCGCCTCGGCGCCGTTCCGTGAGCGTCTGAATCACACGGCCACTTTGGATGCCGTGAGGCTCGTCACGTTCGATGCGGCCGGAGTTTGGGAGGAGATTGACCGGGCCGAAGGGACGGATGAACTCGTTACCCCGGACACGGTGGAGGCGGTTCGCACCGAGGGTCTGCGCATCATGTTCCGCGAAGGGCACGGCTTGTCCGAGGCACATGCCGGCCTGCATTATCGCAAGCCCAGCGGAGCGCACACACGATTCTTCCTGCGAGCCGGGCCGGTCGTTGCGCGCAGCCCGCTCGCTCACTTCGTCGCGACTTCGCTTCTGCCGTGGGCGTCCACAAGAGCACACGACCGCATCTGGGTAGACACGAGTGCCATCGCCGCTGTCGGGTATGCGCTGAGTGCGCTGCTGTCCATGTTTGAGGACAAGCCGCGGTTGGTGCCTGTTGACAGTTTTGGCGGTTACGAGCGCCTGTCTGACAACCCACCCGACCCCGTTGACCAACCGCTCGTCCTCATTTCCGCGAGCACGTCGGGCAACCTCGCCCGTGACATTCACGACAAGTACGGCATCGCGCTCGACGACATCATGACGCTGTTCTACGTCGGCGTGGAGACGCTGGACACGGTGCTCTGTGACCTCACCCGGCGGGTACCCGAGGACGCCGACGAGTACAAGGTCGACCCCATACCCTCATGGAGAGACCCTTGCCCGTTGTGCGACGAGGGACTGAGTACAATCGCGCTGGCCGGCGAGGAGTTCGTCCCAGAGGCCGCACGCGCATCCGTGCGAATGCTGAAGGCCGTCTACGCCGGCAAACACCTCAGTTCGTTCGTGCGCCGGTTCTACAACACTGGCGCCATTCGAGTCGCACGCGCCTCCGACGCACAATCCGGGAAGGCGCGGACAGTCAGCATCGACCTTCGCCGCGCGCTCGCCGAGAGCGCGGAGGTGCGTGCCCAAATCGAGAAAGACCTTAAGCGTCAGTTGCCGGCCCAGGTGCGCTGGATTGTGACGCTTGGCGACCCGGACTCGAACGCAGTTGCCGAACTCGCGAAACAGGTAGCACTGGAGGCGGGGCTCGCGCGGGTGGAGATAGTCGGCACGAGCGAACTCGACAGCCGTCAGGAACTCGGCGATGGACACGCGTTCGTTGTCGCGGGAACGATCGCCAGCGGGCGCGCACTCCTCAACGTCAGCCGCCAGCTGCGATATCTCCACGACGACCACATCCACTACTTCGTCGTGTGCGCAAGGCCGCGTAGCGAGGCGGCATGGAAATCACTCACCAGCGATCTGCGCTGGGGTGAAGGCCCGGCCTTCTATCCGCTCCATAACGTCTGGTTCGTCGAGTCGGAGCCGGACCGCGGCGAGGACAACCCCTGGCTGTTGGAACTCGCCGCACTTCGGGTGGTTCACGCGGCGCTGCCCGACGCGCATCCGGATTCTCTGGACGACGGCAGCTTGGACGCGGTGGCACAACGCATCGATGCGCTGAGTGACGAGAGTTCGGCCGAGGCCCTCGTGCTCTTCCCAGCCTCTGACCATGGCGGTGCCTCTACGGAGCTGACGCTGAACCCGAACTTTGCCTTCTGGAAATTCAGGTTCGAGAACGTCCCCGGTGAGCCCACGCAGGACGAAGTCTTCTTCACCATGGCGACCGTCCTGCACAACTTCCGCTACTCCGCAGAGGGCCGCTACGCGCTGTTTAGCCTGCCCGGACACGGCTATGTGCTCGACCCCTTGAACTTCGGACGGTTTAACGACCCCGTCATCCAGGGTGCGATACTCCGCGCGGCCAAAGGCGTGGAACTGGACTACCGAACCCACGTCGAGACAAGCCGACAGATGACCGACGAGGTACTGCATCTCCTCGCACATCACGCCGATATTAGGTTCGGCGGGGCATCTACCGAGTTCGCCTTGTCCGTCGCGCGAGGACTCGCCGACTTCGACTCTCCTGGAGCACTGCGGCTCCATCGGAACGACATCGCGCGGCTCGCTGAAGTCGCGCCGTCCATCTCACCGCGCGAGGCACCGCTACTGAGTGCGCTTCTTCGCTACATCGCGGCCCGCAGCGCCAGCTCGCTGTGATGCCCTGCTGCATGCGCGTTCGGGCGCTGGACGGAAGCGGAGCCGCCGCATCTGGCGGACTATCCCGGTCTAGACCAGCTAGCCCGAACGGGTCACGAGCACGGAATGCAAACGGAACCCTCCGCGGGGAGCGGGACTGAAGGGATCGGTGGACAACTGTCGGCATCGCGCCCGCAAGTGGCGTCAGCTGTTGCCCCACCTCAATCCGAGGCGTTTCCGCGGCAACCGGGCTCTCAGCGAAGGACTTCAGCGATACGCAACCGGAGCCCTTCGGGTGGACGAATCCCCTAGTAGGCGCCGTGCGATGGGCAAACGCGCATCGGTTGCAGCGGCCGCCAGGGCCCGCCGGCCAGCGCCAGTGCGCTACGCGGGTAGCACGGCCATGATCGCCCGGCGCAACTCCGCACGGACCGAGCCGGCAGTTTGTCGAGAGACAAGCGCCACGCGGCGTGAGCTTCCTGTCCCACCGTGGTCGACGCTTAGCCATGCCTCGATCCACGCAAGGGCTTCACTCGTCGTCATCCCCTTGGCTACCAGATCGGGAACAGAGTCCCCGATGAGGTCAGCTTCGTCGAAGGGTCCCGCCGTCGATGTCTCGAGGCGGGACGTTGGGACGACGATCCGTGCGTTGTGGTGGATCCAGCGCTGCAGGAGCAAATTGACGCCATACGCCGAGAGAATCGCAACTCGCTGACCGCTCTGCAGTTGCTGGGGCTCCACGATCTGGATGTCCTGGAATTTTACGCGGACTGCTCCGCTACCTTCCCCTTCTACCTCGGGAAGGAACATCGCCTTGAAATGTCCCGTCGACCAGTCGTTGGGGATGTTGCTGGCGACGGCTACATCCCCGACAAGGATCCGTGTCGCCAGACTGCTCCCATTGCGGAAGGCGCACGGGTGCTGCAGCACGCAGACGAGATTCTGCCCGTCGAGACGCATAAGATCCCCCGTGAAGACGGGCCTGTCGCGCAGTTCGTCCGCCTCTTCCCCGCGGGCGAGATACAGGTCTTCCGGAGACGCCGGAGTCTCCAGGTCGTTCGCTGTCACGCCTGCGCAGCGACCTTAATGGAGACGACGCCGTCGCTTGCGAGGAAACTTTCGAACTGATCGTCAATGAGTGTCGAACGCCAATCGGCGTCGTACTCATCAAGTATCCGATCGACTTCGACCGCGGGAGCGGTGTCATCTGCAATCAAGAGCAGAACCAGATCGAACCGACCCTGCGCTAGGAGCTGGAGCCTCGAGATCGCGACCCCATCCTTGACCGGCATCTCCAACCACGACGCTGGATCGCTGACGAAATGCTCTCCAAGAATGTCGAGCATTGCGACGATCCGCGCAAGAGCGAGCCTCCTCGCGCCGCTCATGCCCTCGCCACGACGCCACTTTTGCACTGCCGGCACTGTCACGCCCGCCAGCTTCGCGACATCGCGCCACGCGAGCCCCGAGTCGCTCAGCACGGACAGCAGCTCGACGCCGTCTCTCGCCGCCGCTTCCTGCTGGCGAGCATCGAGATCCTCGACCAATGCGTCACGCCGCATGGAGGCCGAGCTCTCGTGTAGGTCGCGCACCTGGCGATGCAGTACCCCGATCTGATCGACGAAGTAAGCCGAACGTCGAGTCTGTGGCAGTTCCGCAAATACACCTCGCTGACCTGTTCCAGACACCATCAGGTCGGTCATGCGAACACTTCCTTCCTAAGTCGATCGGTAATGAAGCTCTCGAAGATTTCCTTCATCGGTGCATGTAGTTTATCGGCGAGACCGACGACACCCGGTGAGGTGACCGCAGGCAATTCCTCCCCGTCCGTGATCTCCCAAGCCGCGTCGGTATCGATCAAGAAGTAAGAACCGGGCGCCGGAAGGTTCGGCCGAATCAGATTCGGCGCACTTGTGACTGCTGGGGGTCCGTCCATGGCGCCATAGCGCACTGTGATGGTCTCTCCCCGATCATGTCCCCCGTATTGCACCACCGCCTGCTGTTGCTTAAGTTGTAGCTCACTACCTGACGACTTGACCCGAGGCGCCAAGAGCGACGGGTCGAGCCAATCAGCCCAATCGGGTCGGGAATTGTTCGGTACGCGAACCTCGTCAATGATGCGGATACCGAGCCTGACGAGCCCATCCATCGGTGCGATGTCCTGTCGAGCCGATAGTCCAACTTCGAGGAAGCGCTTGAAGTCGCTCCAACCCTTATAGTCGGTGGTCTCGATGATCGTCGATGTGGTCGTGAACGTGACGCACGTCCGCCTGCTCCGGGTCATGAACTTGACGAGTTCTTGTTCGCCCCCATCTACGGGTCGGACACCAGCCGGTCCGAACTCCATCGAGAAGCCGCGCGTTCGCTCCGTCGCGAAGAGCGGCAGAGTCGATTGCACTGCCCTCTTCAGAGAAAGGATCTCCGCCCGGGTGAGGGGAGGGGACTCCGGGCCACGGAGTTCCACGATTGCCAGAGCGATGGGAGCATTGGGATACGGCGGCGTAGTGCTCATCACTGCGATGCTACTGAAAGAGAAACCAAAAATACAACCGTCGCTTCTCTCAGCAACGTGATCAGCCGCGGGACGCTCACACCGCTGGAGATAGCGTCGGACGATGCGGGCGGTGGCGAGAGCTACGGAAGAGGCGTGCGCCAGGAGAATCGAGGACTCTTCATCGCCCGAGGTGGGCTCTACATGCCTAGCCCGCGCCCCCGCACTCGGCGCCCCAACCACTGGCCCCGTAGCCATCGTCGCCTCCCGGTTCCGCGCCGCGCGACGCAGCTCCGCCTGGGCAGCGCGCACAGCATCCTGCATCGTCAACTCCGGCGTGCCGCGCTGCATGGACTCGGCGAGGCACTCGCGGGCCGCGGCATCCGTCCGCGCGACGACGATCGCGACGTTGCTCAGCCGACCGCGCGTGAGGCCTACGTAGAGTCCCGCCGCATCGACATCCGGCCCGACCACCGACGCAGCGGCGGTGTCGCCCTGCACGCCGTGGACGGTGGACGCGTAGGCGAGTTGCAGGTGCTCGCGCGCGTACTCGGTGAAGACACGCCTCACCTCGCCGCTGTCGCTCACGGAGATAAGAGGCACGTACCCGTCGCGGATGTCACGCACGGTCCACTGGGCGCGATTCTCGAGGCCCGTTAGCCGGTCGTTGCGACGGGTCTGGACCGTGTCGCCGACGAGGATGCGCTGCTGCCCCATTCCCCATGAGACGCGGCTGTCGAGCTCTCCCTCATCGACTCGCCGCTGCTGGATGGCGTCGTTGATCGCGTCCGCCTCAGCATTCGTGCCGGATACCAGCGTGACCCGCTTGCCGCGCGCGTGCCATTCGAAGTATGCGTCGATCATCCGCTCACGCGCTCCGTCGAGATGATCGACCCGGTCGACGTGACCCTGGTCGGCAAGCTCGCCCGCAACCGCCAGCGCACGCTCGCGATCACCAGCATCCCGGAGCCGCAGCGTGAGCGCCGCGTAGTCGGGATCACGGAACCGGTGCACCGTGTCGAGCTCGACCGCAGCGTTCGCGTGCCGGATCGCGGAACCCATTGCGCCCGCATGTCCGACCGGCAACGCCTGACGCGTGTCACCCACGAAGGCCAGCCCGACACCCTGCTCGATCGCGAGATCAACGAGGACGTTCGCCGTCTGCAGGTCGACCATGCCGGCTTCGTCGACGACGATCCGATCGTGAGAACGCAACACGTAGTGCGTTGGTCCGCCGTACACGGCGCCCATGCTGGGATCTAGTTCACCCACGCGAAGCCTGGTCCACACCTTCGCGCCGGCCTCGTCGGTGCCCCATCGGTAGCCGTGACCCGAGAGCAGGGCATGAATACTGGATGCCGCGGCCCCGACCTCGCGAGACGCCACCGATGCCGCCTTCCGCGTGGGAGCAACGACGAGCATCTGCCGCCGATGCGAAGTGAGCGCCCCGAAGGCAGCGCGCAGCATCGTCGTCTTGCCCGCGCCGGCGGGGCCGGTCACCGTCACGAGCCCGTCCGTGCCCGCGATGGCGCACGCGGCAACGCGTTGCGACGCGTCCAGTGTCGACAGCTCCTCGTTCCGTGCGAACCGCTGCAATTCGCCAAGCAGCAGGGAGCGCCCCGGCCGGGCGAGCACGTCTAAGCGGCCGGCGAGACGCACCTTGGCGCGTACGGTCTCCGTCGCCATGAACGCCTTCACGTGTGCCGGCGGATCATCCGTAACGAGCCGATGGGCGGAACGCGTGGCACGCTCCGTGATCTCGGTGATCACGCCATCGAGCCGGTCGCGCTCCGCAACGACGCCGGTGCGCGAGAGCGCGCGTATTGCGCCGGCGCGGATGTCGAAGATGCTGAACCTCCCGCCGCATGATGTGGACCGTTCGTCCGCGTCGACGACCGCCTGTGCCGCGAGCAGATCTAGGGCGACGGCATGCGGGGCTGTTGCAGCAACGGAGATGGCTGCGCGGGGGATGGTCAGATCCGGATCGATCGCTGCGATCTCGTCGTGGACGCGCGCCTCCCACAACGCCTCATCGAGATCTGTCGGCTTGTTCGGACGCGATACCGCCCACGCGCGCCGATCGATCTGCTGCAGCACCTCCGAACTCGGTGCAGATCCGTTGTGTGCCGCCGACCACTCCGCGGTTAGGCGCGCGCGGTTTCCTTCGATTTGCGCCGACCGACGCGAGACGCGTCGGATAGCGCTGGCGAGTTTGGCGATCTCGCCAGTGTTGTCGAGCGTGTATCCGTGCCGGGCGAGCGCGGCGATCCAGGCGGGATCGGTGCGGGTGGCGAGCTCGCCCTCGGCGTTGACGACGGTGTGCAGTTTCATCGCGACGCGCGAGTCGAGGTTCGACCACTTGCCGTCCACACCGAGGACCTTGATGTTCAGCCAGAGGTGACGGTGGATGTGCGGGTCGAGCGCGCGTGAGCGCCTATGCCGCAGCTCGACCACTTCGATGCGGGTGATCTCCTCGCGGATGAGCCCTCCGTGCCCGCGCCGCGCGTTGAGCTCGGTCTGCCACGTGAGCAGGATGCGGTCACGCAGTCGGTCCTGCAGCGCTTCGAACTCGGCGGCGAGTTCGGGATGTAGCAGCGCGGCGATGCTGTACGACTTCGGGTGGTTGAGTGTCCCGTCGAGCAGTAGGTCGGCGTCGGGGCTTAGCCGCTGATGGCCGCGCTCTTCCCCGGTGATCGGGTCGTGTCCGGTGAGCCAGACACGAAGGCCGCCGGCGGTGAGCTCGTCGCTGCCGATCCTGCCGCTCGCGACGATGAATCGCGAGACGGTCGAATTGGATGCCGCACTGTACGCTTCGAGCGCGTCAATGCTGGGGGAGTGCTGCAGGTGAGCATCGGAGATGCCCTCGAGCGCGTAGCCGATCGCCTGTCGAACCCCTCGGGATTCGACCCCTCGCTTCCAACGCTCGAGGCCTCCTCGCATGGCGTCAGAATAGGCTGCGTTTTCTGCATTATCCAGGTATTTTTGTAGTCTGAAGGTACGTGTAGGAGAGTGCTTCTGAAAGGTGCCGCGCACCATGGGTGCCTGCGTGCATCGCGTACATTTCCTGCCTGGATCGCGTGGACGAACCGCGTGCATCGAGCCGGTTGCGCATCACGCATGATCGCTGTGGATCGAAGTTCGACGGGTCAGAGAGCAGTAGGGAGATTCAATTGCACGTCCGGCGGCTGCTCGACAGTCGATCGCGAGCACGGAGACAGCGGTCGTGTCGGGTGCACGACCAGCTTCGACGAGAACCCAAGCGCTCTTCGCTAGCAGGCCGAGCACCGCAACGCCGGCGCGGACTTAGTGCGCGGCTCACTTCGAAGGCGCTGCGGTCGCGATGTCGCGGATCGTCTCGGCGACGCGGAGAGTGGCCGCCTCGGAAGGCTCGTGTTCCCAGACCCGGACGACAATCCAACCCGCCGCGGTGAGGAGCTCGGTGGTCTCGGCGTCGCGGCGGCGATTTTGATCGACCTTGCTGGCCCAGTAGTCCGCATTGGTCCGTGAGATCGTGTGGTGGGCGGGGCATCCGTGCCAAAAGCACCCGTCCACAAACACAGCTAACCGTAGCCTCGGAAAGACTATGTCAGCCGTGCGTCGGAGGTGCGCCAAGGGCCGCCGATTCACGAAATACCGAAACCCCATAGCGTGGAGTCCTCGACGGATCGCCATCTCGGGGCGCGTGTCGCGCCCGCGATTGCTACGCATGGAAGCGGCAGTGGCGGGCGAGGAAGCCCACGATTTGCGGTCGACCATGGGACCGACGGTACTTCGACGATCGCTTGCCCAACAACCCTGAGAGCCCGCACTTGGAACCGCTCGATCGTTTGCCAACCGCTTCGAACCGTGGTTTCCCAGCCGCTTCGAACCTTGGTTCTCCAGCCGCTTCGAACCCTGAGAGTCGATCGCGCGTGACGGCCCGGAGATCCCGGGCCGTCACGCGAGGTGGACGTCAGTCCTCGAGCTGCCGAGCGAGCTTGTCGTAGTCCGGCATGACACTGAGTACCGCTCGGGCTGCGGCACGCTGACCGCTGGCGATGCTCAGGTCGGGGAGAGGCGCGCCGGCCTTAGCCGCCTTCTGCGCTTCCTGATCGAGCATGAGCAATCCAACCCCAACTCCGACGGCGTATCGCTCGCGCGCCTGCTCTTTGCCCTCATCCGTAAGCTCGGCGGCGCGCGCCTGAACATACGTCTTCAGGGGTGAGAACGTGCGGTTGAGGACGACCGTAGGAACATCGCCCGGGACTCCGGCCAGATCTTTGTACTCCGCACGAGTTGCCGCCAGATCGGCCGCGGAAACCATCTCGATCGCTCCGACAGTCGCAGGAGTCCACTCACTGCCCTCATCCTCATCCGACTTCCAGATCAGTGCGACAAGGCCGCCCCCGGTGGGTCCGTTGTTACCAGTGTCACCGCCGCTCGTACCGCCCGAGCCGGGCCGCGGCCGAGTCTGATCAATGACCTCCATCCGAGTCACCCACTCGAACTCAGGACCAAGTCCGCCAGAAGACTTCGGCCATTGCGCGATCTTCGCGATCAGATTGAATGTGCCGAGCGCCGCGCCGTCAGGAACCGAAATCGACACCCGGACGCGTCCCCCGCGAAGTTCGCCGATCGTAATCTCATCGGCTCCGATATCGGGATGATCGCTTCGTAGAGAAAGCGTTGCGCGACCAGTCCCGCCGAGAAAGCCGTCTTTCGCGTTGAGCTTGAAGTAGACACCCTTCACGGCACCCGCGACCGCCTCGACGTTCTCCGGGCCTTCGAAATGGGTCGGATCCTCGTAGAGCCTCTCCGGCGGTGTGGGTTCGGGCGTCCTCGACCCACGGCCACCCCCGCCGGACCCGTTGCCGCCCAGCGAGAACCCCTTCACCTTGAGAGCTCGCGCGATCTTCTCGGCAATCGCGAGGGTAGGTCGGTCGTTGTTATCGCCGGTGATTGCTTCCCGAATGAGTGCTCGGTTCGCGTCCGCGAGCGCCGGCCAGTCAGCGAGGAACGCGGAAATCTCCGCCTCCAACCGAATGGCAGCGGCGCTGCGCACGAGCTGCGCGCGATCTGCCGTGAAGAGCTCAGTCCGGACTTCGACGGGAAGAGCATCACTCTCGACGACGATCAGCACGCGGTCGTAGAGCTTATTGAGCCGCGACTTCAGCTTGAATTCCTGAGGCGTCCAGTGAGAGTGAACCTGCCCGTTCGATGTGATCATCAGAGCGTGGCCGCTGGCCACGTAGTTGCGGCGTTCGCCTCTAGTGCCCGGCTTCGAGAAGATGCGGAAACGAATCGGCAGGTGGTACGTTTTACCCTCAAAGCGGAAGGGCAGAGTGTCGTTCCCTTCGGCCCCTTCGGGTCCGGGATTGTCGTTGAGGCGCCGCTCGAGCCCATCCAGGATCTCGTCGCGGCCCGCGCGAGTGATGTTATTTCGGTACCTGATGGGAAGCACGGGCCTAAAAAGCCGAGTATTCGTGACGGTGTCAAACGACTTTTCGTCGCCGGAGCGTCGGCCGAGGCCCTCGGTATCGAACCCGATCAGGGCGAGGTGGGTGCCCGGCTCGAAGGCCGGGTACGAAGCTGACGCGGCCGAAAACGGCACTGCACCAGGCCAACTCGAAGGGTCATCCTCATCCCATACGGCACTAGTGAGATAGAAGGCGTTGACCGTTGTGCGCTGACGTTCCCATTGAACTACAGCCACCGTGATTCGATCGCTCTCTCCCTTCGCAAGGAGATCGGGGTGACGTCGACTCACCAGTACGACCGCTTGAGCATTGCGGTAGGTCGTCGCACCGCCGAGCCCGAAAGTGCCCTGCTGCCAGTCGGAACCATCCTTGTGCTTCGAGCCGACCCGGAAGATGCTCTGCGGGACGGCCTCAGGCGTGATGCCGCAGCCCTGGTCGCGCATCACGAGTGTCACCCGCTTCTTGTCCGAACCCGCGCCGGCGGCATCAATAGTGACAGACGAGTAGCTCGCGACTTCTCGCTTGGGCATGCCTCGGGTGAGGTCCTCCGCCGCTTCGTGCGGAGTCCGGTACGGCACTGCGTCGCGCGTTCCGAACCGGCGAAGCGCCAGCAGCTCAAGCACGGCATCCTGCATGTTCGTGGCGACCTCAAGCGATTTGTGATCGTAACTAGCGCCGCTGCCCGTAAGAATGCCTTGGTTGTTCCAGGTGTTGCCGAGCGGTCGCTGATTCGTCTTGCCGACCGCCTTAGCGATTAGCTTCTGAACCGCGTCGGCTTCCTCGAGCGTGCGCGCAGAAAGCGCACCCTCGACGATCTCGTGATGCTGACCATTCATTCGTTTCCTCCAAAGAAGTTTTCATCGCCCAGCGCGGTGAGGCTGTACCGTCCATTTATCTGCTTCGGCTCCAGTAGTCCCCATTCGCGAGCTCGAGCGATGTACCCGGCCGAGTTTGTTGACACCTCGTTAGGCGTCCAGTCGGCCCAAGCGCCCGATACCCGCTCTAGGACCTCCGCGCGAGTAGCTCCCGACCTTCCCACGCTGCGAATCACCGTTCGCCAAGCCGCCCAATCGGCAGGAGCATGCGTCTGGAGATAGCGAATAAATGCGTGGGCCTGGGACTTGGTGTGAGGTTCCGACACCGAGATCCCTGTGACAGCGGCGCAGAGCTCCCAACCTGTGTCAGTGATCGCGACGCATGTCCCCTCATTGGCGTCCTCGACGAGTCCCACCGCGCTCCATTCGAATAGGGGTCCCCTGGTGTTGAACCCACCATCCGCTCGGGGGCTCGCCTCGCCGATCGCAAACGTGCGGAACGCAACCTCGGAGGCCTTTCGCTTCTCGGGATTGGTGGGAAACAACGCCGTTCGCTTTACCCCTGATTCCCGCTCCAGCAAGGTCAGCTTTTCACCGAAGCGCCAGGCCTCGCCGAGGATTGCGCGATAGAAATCATCGAGCGACATCGGAGCCTCGGCTGTCCAGCGAGCGAGCCAAGACAGGGCCCACAGCGACGGGAAGTCCCGATTGTGCAGCCCAAACAGCGGTTTGCCCTCGGGTGTACCGAGGTCGAGAGCCTTCGGGACGGCATAGCCGCTGGGAGGAAAGACGAGGGCGGTGTCGGAGGCCTCTCCCATCCGCTCGTCACGCGACGCTTCATGGTGCTGAGCGCTCGGAAGGTGGCGAACCGCGACGACCGTCTCCACCGGCTCGACGCCCGTCAGTGTGAGCTCGAGGATTCGTTCCCGTATGGCGTCGATGATGAACTCACCGCGGGTGGCGAAACCCCCGATGCCTTTGATAATCACCTCGTCCATGTCGTGTATCAAGTCGATCGGGAGGGCCACGCGCATCACGCGCAGTTCGCGTCCACTTTCAACCACTTGAACACCGCCTGTATCGGTCCATACAGGTACTGTATCACCATATCTGGCGCCTGCGCAAGACTGTATTTGACTATATTTTGATGTCGCCTGCTTAACGGGATATATTCGCCTACGAGCCCCGGCGCCACCGCCAAGACGTTCGGAATCAGCCGGGCGGCCAGACCTGTGGGATGAGCCGAGCTGTGGGATCTCGAGAAGTCGGAGTGCCAGCGGCCGAGCGGGTACTGCAGGCATTGCGCGCCGTGACCCCCCTTGCTGACGGGGCCCCCGCAGGACGCGGCTGATCGGCTGCCATATCCGGTCGGACGCCTGTGTGCGCATGGCGTTCGTGTGTAGCGCCGGCAAAGCGTGACGCATACCGGGTCGCGTCGGCAGGAGGGTGAGGCCGCTAGCTTGTCGCGAGAGCCACGCTCGGATGGTGGCTTTCGGACCAGCGCGATAGGGCGCAACGCCTTGCGCAGGAGGGGCGGCGCCGTGCCGTGCGTGGCCGGAGCTGACGCTCAGGCGCGGATCACGCAAGCACTGTGCTGAGGCGACGCCGCGTGTTCGAACAAACGCACACCGCTGATAACTTCGGCGGGTGGCTACGTGGCAAGGACTGGAACTGTACCCTGACGACGGTGATGCATGGACTGACGTCGATTCGCCGCGCGCCCAGCTCAGCTTCCTTGAAGGTGGAGACCTGGAGCTCGCGGCGACGACGAACCCGCAGCAGAACTCGAGAGCGCGCGCCCTCCGGCGCCGCAGGAATGCGTTCAGATTGCACCTTGACCCGTCCGCCTCCAGGAGCGGCGCTGAATCGGCGGTGTGGAAGAGCCTTAGCAACATCGAGCCCGAGCCCCCTCGCGAGCTAGCGCCCCTCGTCGATTGGTTCTACAGCGAAGATGAATCGCGGGAACGCTTTCGGTGGGCACTGCGAGACGGGCTTGACGAACTCCTCGACGGACAGCGCACCGGCCGCTGGGCGTACCAGCACCTATCGCCGACCGAGAAGGCACACCTGGGCACAGTGGTCGAAATCAACCTGACCAAGGAATTCGATCTCGAATCTGGTGAGCTGCTGGATTGGCAGATCCGCGGCATAGAGCTCGATTGCAAGTACTCCCAGACTCTCGGCAACTGGGAGATTCCATTGGAGATGTATCGCTGCGACGATCACGGCGACCGTCAGGGAAGGTCTGACTTCCCCGCTCTGCTGACGTGGCTGAGCGACGACTCGAGCGAGTGGGCGGCCGGGCTGATTACTGTCACGGACAAGCGCTTGCGATGGATGACGGACAAGACGACTGGTGCGTGGCGCCGTGTCTACAACGCGGATCGCAAGCGGCGCCTATCTGACGCAGCAGCGAAAGACATCTTCTGGCTCTGGGGCGGCCGGCAGAGTGACCTTCCGCGCAACCTCCTTCTACACATGAGTCCGGAGGCGCGTGCTCGCGTGTTCGCCAACGCCCGCTCCGGTCAAGCGCGAGTGAACCAGCTGTTTCGAGAGGTTCAGCAGCAACTAATTGGCCGCCAGACCGTCCTTACCGTCGCCCAGCAAGACGACGCACCGAAGCGTGCGCGTGACGCTCGGCCACACCTCCGACCGGACGGGATGCTAGTGATTGGGCATGAGCTGGCCCATCAACGTGTCGCGCGAGAACTCGGTCTGCCCGCTCCCGCTAAAGGCGAATGGATCAGCGTACGGGTAGTGCCCGTCAACGAAGCCGATACACGGAAGTTCACAGTACTGGACGGCAAGCGGTGGGCGAAGGCTCGCAACGATGATCCCCCCACCCCGGCGCCGCTGCTCCCTAGGACCCTCTGAGCTTGACGAAGTCCGGTGCGGCCATATCGACACCCGACGAAGAAGCGGGTTCGTGTCTGAGGTCTTGCGTACGATCGCTGTATGACCTCCGCGCTTCGTTTGATCGACCTGTTCGCCGGATGCGGTGGGATGACCGTCGGGTTCGCCGAAGAGGGGTTCCGACCGATCCTTGCGGTTGAATGGGACAGGGCGGCGGCTGCCACCTACGCCGCCAACTTCGGCGAGGACCACGTGATCGCGGGCGACATCGCTGGCGTTCCCGATCACATCATCCCGGCAGCCGACATCGTGATAGGCGGCCCCCCGTGCCAGGGGTTCTCCAATCTCGGCCTCAAGGACATCAATGACCCTCGCAATCAGCTGTGGCGCGAGTTCATGCGGTTTGTCAAGATATCGAACCCGAAGGTTTTCGTTATCGAGAACGTTGATCGATTCGCGAAATCACCTGAGTTCCAGATGCTGCTCGCGGAAACCGAGCACGGCGCACTTCGTGAATACGAACTGCAGCACGCGGTGCTCAACGCCGCCGATTATGGCGTTGCCCAGCGGCGCAAGCGGACGATCATCATCGGATCTCGTGTCGGAGTGATACCTCTTCCGGAACCAACTCACGCAAAGTCTCCGACTCCGGGATCCGGCCTCCTGCCGTGGAGGACCGTACGCGACGTCATTGAAGGCCTCCCTGCGGACCCGTTGACAACTGAGCTACCAGCCCGATCGTCGGTTCACTTCGGTGAGGCAATGCCCGGCGAGTTCGTCGGCGTCGAGCTTCACATCAAGCGTCGACCTACCGAGAAGAGTCTGCGCCGCTACAGTTTCGTTCCTCCCGGGGGCGGCCGCTTCGACCTGCCGGTCTCGCTACTGCCCACGTGCTGGGTGAATAAACCAACCGGCACGACTGACGTCATGGGGCGGCTCCGCTGGGATCATCCGTCTGTCACGATCAGGACTGAGTTCTTCAAGCCAGAAAAGGGGCAGTACTTGCACCCGCAATGGGAGGCTGGCGAGTGGGATGAGGAGCACTCGCGGCTCCGAGGTGACCCGGCGCGGTCGGTCGATCGAGTCATCACGCACTACGAAGCTTCATTGATTCAAGACTTCCCGCGTGACTACCGATGGGTGGGAACCAAGATTCAAGTCGCTCGCCAGATCGGAAACGCGGTACCTTCGGGTTTGGCGCGCGCAATCGCCCGTCAGGTCAAGTTCCACCTGGCCGAGGATCGCGGCATAGCCGATCGAGCCGCCGCGCTCGCGGTCGCGTAAAGCGAGCCGGATCCCTCGCGAGTCCACGGCATTTAGCGCGGAGCGTGCACCACGAAAATGGTGACCTCTCTCCGCCGGAGTCGGCGTACCCAATCCTGATCGGCCGGGTCGAGCGCCAGCAACTCTGCTTTCGCAGCAGGGAGCCTCACTGCGGAGTGCCGGCTGGCGGGCGATGACCGGATCAACCTTGCAGGACGGACTTGAAGTAGTGACGGAGATCTGGATCGCACACGTAGATGTATGTGCCTCGGATACCCCGCGTAAGCAGAACTCCGTAGATGTTCTGGATGAGGGCGAGGAGATCTTCGTTCGTCGTTGACCGACGGAGTTGTGCGAGGTTCTCCTTCCCCTTCTTGTCGCGGTAGGCGTCACGGTCTACGACAATCTGTCGCATGACCTCGTCGTACCGGAGGTCCATGCCGATTATTACGCCGGCGTAGTTGAGGTCATAGCCCTGCACGGTATGGATCGAGCCGACTTCATGGGTCGAGCTGGGCGAGTTGATCCAGTCCGTGTCGGTGCGATTCCAGGTGAACTCGATTCCCTCGAGTTCGAAGTCGAAGCCGGGCTTGTTGCCGCGGGTCTTCCAGTCCCAGGCGTAGCCAGCTACAAGTCGGGCGAGGCCGGCTTCGCGGTCGCGCTCGCAAATCGCCTCCTGCATCTCGGTGATGCTGTCAAAGAACCGCAGGTCGTACTCGCCGAAGTCCGGTCGGCCCCCTACGCGAAGCTCGCCCTGAAGAAGCTGGCGAATGAATCCCACGTAGTCTGCGTCCGCGTTCACCCGCATCTGCCTTGCTAACGGAAACCACCGATGCAACTGCTTTGCATCGGCAATCTCGGCGGCGAGCGTCTCGCCCGGGAGGTCCGCCGGCCGCACACCTTGGCGCTCGTCGATGAGCAGGATTTGGTGCGTGCTCTGGGCGCGGATCCAGTCGAGCTGGGTCTTGCGGAGGTCATCGGACCCAAAGAGTCGTTCGTTGATGTCCGCGAAGTCGCGGTTACGCATACCCGAGGATTGGTTCGCGCGGCGGTTGAGCCGGTGCGTCTCGTCGACGATGAGGAGGTCGAACGGCATGGACGACTTGCCGACGTCGAACGGGTTCAACACGAGGTCCTCACTGACCTTCGGCGTCTTCTTGAACACCTTCTTGATCGAGTCTCGAAGCGACTGCTGGGGTACGACCAGTCCGACCCGGACGCTCTTCAGTAGCTCGCGGTTCTCAGGGACGAAGAACTCTGAGAAGAGGGAGTCCTGCTCGATCTCATCCGTGTCGTCGTAGTCGCGGATGTCAGCCAGCAGCTTCATGAGGAAGATCGCCACGATCGTCTTGCCCGTACCCGGATTCCCCTGGATGACGCTGGTCGATCGTGTGCCCGTCGCGAGATCCGCGAGCAGCGATTCAACGATCTGCTCGACGGCGATTGCCTGCTCTCGAGTTAGGACCTTGAAAGGCGAGAGCTTGAAGAGATCGCTGTTCTCGATCTCGGGGATGCTGCGCTGAAAGATCCCGTCCGATCGCAGCTGCTCGAAGATGTCACGAAAGCTCTCGCGGTACTGGTCGCGCTCGTAGTACCGCGCGTCGATGATGCCCTCGTTTCCGTTGAGCACTGTGAAGTGCCCGTCGCCGGCGAGCCAGCGGATGAGGTGCGACTCGAGGTCGAGACACGCCGACTTGTTGAACGTCTCGTCTATGACGACACGCACCCGGCGGAACCCTGCCTTTGATGGATTCGGGATGTGCTGACGCAGGCGTGACACGGCGCTGACCGTCTCGCCGACATAGACAGATGGCGCATCCGGGGACCCGGCGCTGTCGAGAACGTAGACGACAGGCCAGTTCGTCCGCCGTTCATCACCGGACGCCCAAGTTGAGATCGCGGGTGTGGTGAAGTCGAGCCGTTCGATCTCAAAGGGCGTCATACTTCGTGCTCCGCCCTCTCGATCGATCGGCGGGGTACTTCGAGCCTGTTACCGCGAGCTTCTGGAGGACGATCTCGTCCAGGTCGATTCCCAGTTGAGCGGCGAGCAGTGTGCAGTATGTGACGACGTCGGCAAGTTCATCGCGTACGCGAACCTCGTCTGCATCGTCGCTCCACTGGAAGCACTCGAGCAGTTCGCCAGCCTCGATCGAAATGCTCTTCGCGAGGTTTGCTGGCGTATGAAATTGGGCCCAGTCGCGCTCGCGCACGAACTCCGACAAGGCTTCACGAACTCGCTCACTCGTCACGGTGTGAAGGTATCGCACAGCGGCCTCCCCTCCGACAATCAGCCGTTCCAGCGATCGGGCGCGGCGTATGCTCGTCGTCGAGCGGCTGCTAAGCGACGCGCGCCAGCGCGGAGTCTGCAAGGAGTGAGCGGCGAGAACGGAGGCGCGACCGATCGCTACACTCTCGGCGTCGGAGGGAGGCATCCGCTCCAACCTGACGCCAATTGACGACGTCTTCCGTCATCTATCCACATCCGTCGTCGGCCGCGTTGACGGCATCCGAGCAGTGTTCGAAACTGGCTCGATACCGACCATCGAGCCGGTATGAGCGGAGGTCGAGATGGGCACCATCACCCCGTACGAAACGGCGAGCGGCCGCCGCTACCGTGTGCGCTACCGCAAGCCTGATCGCACCGAAGGGCAGAAGCGCGGCTTCACGACGATGCGCGAGGCGAAGCTCTACCTGTCCATGGTCACCGTGTCCAAGTCGAAGGGCGAGTAAATCGACCCCGTGGCGTCCCGGGTGCCGGTCCGGATGTTCGCCGACAGCTGGCTGCGGTCGAAGCAGCCGCCGATGTCGAAGCCTTCGTACTACATGACTTTGGAGCGGGCGTGGAAGAACCACGTCGCTCCCGTCTGGGCAGACAGGGAGATCTGGTCGATCCGGCGGTCTGAAGTTCAGGATTGGGTGTCAGAGCTCGCGACTGCGAAGACGCGTACGGTCGTTCTTCGCGCGCTGGGAGTCCTCGCCGGCACCCTCGATGTCGCCATCGATGATCGGCGCCTTGCGAGCAATCCGGCGCGACACATCCGCAATCTCCCTCGGAGCGGACCGGGCAAGCGCCGCGTCTATCTCTCGCATGACCAGGTGGCGACGTTGGCGGCGTGCTCGGCGCATCCGACGATGGTCCTGACCTTGGCCTACACCGGCCTGCGGTGGGGTGAGGCGACGGCGCTGCGCGTGCGCAGCGTGAACCGGCTGCGTCGGCGCTTCGTGATCGAGGAGAACGCGGTGATGATCGCGTACGAGATCCACGTCGGCACGCCCAAGACGCACGAGAAGCGCTCGGTGCCCTACCCGGGGCGCCTCGCTCCGATGATCGAGCAGGCGTGCGCCGGCAAGGGGCCGGAAGGGCTGCTGTTCGGCGACGGCGTCAACCACATGCGCAACTCAGGCGCACAGGGATGGTTCGCGAACGCCGTCCGCCGCGCGCAGGCTGTGGACCCATCGATCCCACGGCTGACGCCCCACGATCTCCGCCACACCGCCGCGTCGCTCGCGATCAGCTCCGGCGCCAACGTGAAAGCCGTGCAGCGGATGCTGGGGCACGCGTCCGCGGCCATGACACTCGACACCTACGCCGACCTCTTCGACGACGATCTGGATGCCGTCGCATCGCGCCTCAACGACGCCATGCCGCTCGTGGCGCTGCCGTCGGGTCCGCAGACTCGCTACGCCCGGCCGCATTGACCGCCGCGCTCCTACGCACGGCGCTCGGTATCGCATCTGTTTGCAGTTGAATCTCGTTGCTAGAGATCGATAGACGGGCTGTTCATTCTGTGTGGGATTATTCTCAGAGAAGAAATCTGATCAGAGAATAATCTGGGAGGAACCATGGACGACCTCCTCAAGGCACTCCTGCAGCGCGCCGCAGCCTACGACATCGAGATCCTAGACACAGGGCCGCTCGAGCAGGGTGAGTCTATTACCCTCGCGCGTGTTAGACGGCAGACGCAGTCGCAGGAGTACCTCACGCTACTGAGTCCCCACATGCAGATGCCTGACTCGTACACGCAGGCTCGCTGGACAGCCCACCCTCTTCTGGTGATGGGCGCCAAGATCACTCCGCGCAACGCCGACCGCTTTCGCGATCTGGGGATCAACTTCATCGACGCCAATGGGAACGCCTACTTCGAGTTTGGCAACGTGCTCGTGGATGTCCGTGGGCGCTCCGGCGATCCTCTTGCGACCGAATACCAAGCTAGACCGAGCATGTCCAACCTCTTCAGCCCAAAGCGTGCCCAGGTCATTTTCGCGCTGATCTGCTGGCCCGACATCCTGAACGCGAAGCTGCGACAAATCGCCCAGGTAGCTGGCGTCTCGGTCGGATTCGCACAGCGCACTCTCGCGGACCTCGAGATCGCGAACTACATCGAGACGGGCACAGGTGCACGCGGCGGACGGCGTCTGAACGATCTCGACGCGCTCATCGACGGATGGGTGGCGTCGTTCCGGGGCACGATTGGGTCTCCGGACAAAACCCGCGCCTTCCGTGGGGACTTCGACCCTCGTCTCGTGTCCGATGAAGGTCCCGACATCTACATCAGCGGCGAGGCCGCAGCCGACTGGCTTAGGGGCAACAAGACATGGACGCTGTACTGCAACGAGATCCCTCGAGAGGCGGCAGCCGCTGGGCGTTGGGCGGCACGTGCGGGCGAACCGAACATCTTCGTCCGGCCGATCTTCTGGAACGAACCCCCGAGCCTTGACATGAAGCCGCGCGTCCGGACCGCTCCACCACTACTCGTATACGCAGACCTCGTCACATCAAACGACTCGCGTCAACGCGAAGCGGCCGACTACCTTCGCTCCGAGCATGCTGACCTTCGCGCCCAGTGACCTGCGCCAGCTCGATGACGTCGGCCTGGTCGTCGAGGACCTAGTCAGGCTGGCCGACATCGATCCGAGCTGCATCATGCTCGTCGGTGCCCGCTGCCGGGATGCGCTCCACGGCGCACTCGGTCAGACAAGCGCCAACACCGCGACGCAAGACCTCGATCTGGGAATCGCGCTAGCCGACTGGGCCGCGTTCGAGCGCGTCGAACGTGCTTTTCGTCGTGTTGGTAGCAATGGCATTCGCTACCTAATCTCGGGAGTTCCCGTCGACGTCATGCCATTCGGCTCACCCATCGAAGACCCAAGCGGGATATCGAGCCCCGCAACAAGGACGGAGGGTCTCGTGGTGTTCGGTTTCGAGGACGTGTTCGCTCAGGCCCTGCTGATCGATCTCCCCGGCGCAGGCCATCGGATCAGGATCCCTACGCCCGCCGGCTATGCGGCGCTAAAGGCTCGGGCCTGGGTGGACCGATCGGTCTATGGCGAGCCCAAGGACGCGATCGATTTTGGCCTCATTCTCCGCTGGTATGACGATTGGACCGAGGTGCAGGACCGGCTCTACGGCGACCAGCTGAACATTGCTGAGCGATATGAGTTCGACATGCCTCTCGCGGCGGCGCACTTGCTCGGATCTGATGTGCGCGCGAGCCTCGCCCCGTCGAATGCTGACGCCTTGGCGCTGGCATTCGCGGGCTCGGATCTCCTAAGGTTTGCATCGCACATGGCGGTGCAACCGAAGAGCCAAGATCGCCAAGTCGAGATTGTAGGGGCATTTCGAGCGGGTTTGGAGGCTATCGACGTGTCTGTGGCGTGACCTGCTGCGTCGTAGCTCTAATTCCCCAGGAAAGCGGTGATGATCGTCTACGAAGTCGGCACGCCGAAGGCACACGGGAAGCGCTCGGCCTGCTTGCCCCCACCAGCTCGTCGACGAAGATCGGGATGCGGTCGCGACGCGAGTGAACGACCAGATGCCGCTGGTAACACTGCCGTCAGGTCCGCAGACCCGCTATGCCCGACCGACGTAACGCCGGAGAGCAGACTGCTCAACTTTTCGGCGAGGCTCAGGACGTCAGAAATGCTCGATTTCGTCGTTCTGAGGCGTCGAACGACGCTCCGCGAAGGGCGTCGAATCTGCCTCGGTTTTGGCTCGTAGCAAACTCGAATGCGGCCAAAATGCGGCCAAAACGCACTCTGACTGGTCTGACCACAGAAGAAATACCTGGTCAGAGAGAAAAAGAGACTGTGCCCCTGGAGGGACTCGAACCCCCAACCCTCTCCTTAGGACGGAGCTGCTCTTCCATTGAGCTACAGAGGCTGACGGCATCCATTCTAGGCGGCGCACTCAGACGACCCGCGCCAGGCGGCTACTCGTCCCGAAGCTGAACGACGACTTTTCCGAGGGCATGGCCCTCACCGTGATAGGCGAGCGCGTCGCGGATCTCCTCCAGCGGAAAGACCCGGTCGACGTGCACTCGGATGTCCCCGGCGAGGATCGAGTCGGCGAGCGGCGTGAAGTGAGCCGGCCCCTCCCGCACGAACAGAATCCCCAGCCGGGTTCGCGTCACCGCACCCACGACCGTTCCGACCGTCAGCAGCCGCGCCATCGTGCGCGCCGTGCCCCCCACCATGAAGTAGCGGCCGCCGCGCGCGAGCGCGCGCCGCAGCGCGAACACCGACCGGTGCGCCACGAGGTCGATCACGAGGTCGTACGGGCCGGTGCGCGTGAAGTCCTGGGTGCGGTAGTCCAAGACCGCGTCGGCCCCGAGCTCGCGCATGAAGTCGAGCTTCGCGGCGTTGTCGACGCCGGTCACGTGCAGGCCGGCCGCTTTCGCGACCTGGATCGCGAACGAGCCCGCACCGCCGCCGGCGCCGTTGAGCAGCATCCGCTCCCCCGTTCGTCCGCGGGCGACCGCCTGCAGCGCGATCGCGCCGGACTGCGGGATCGTGGATGCCTCGACGAACGTCAGCTCGCGCGGCTTGAGCACGAGCGCCGACGCCGGGGCGACGGCGTACTCCGCGAAGCCGCCCATGAGCTGCAGGTTGTCGCCGTAGACCTCGTCACCGACGCGGAACGAAGAGACGTCGGGCGCCACCGCGACGACGCGGCCGGCGATGTCCGAGCCGAGGACGTGCCGTCTCGGGGCGAGCAGCCCGCCGATCCGGGCGTACGCGGGACTCCCGTGCAGTCCCTCCCAGTCGCTCAGATTGATCGAGGTCGCGACGACCTCGATGAGCACCTGACCCGCTCGCGGCGTCGGCGCCGGGATCTGAGCGATCCGCAGGCGGGACGGCGGACCGTAGGCGTCGTAGACGGCGGCTCTCACGCCTCAGAGTCTGGCGCACACGGCGGGGCGCGGCATCCACCCCTCGCGATCAGGAATCCGGGCCGCCGTCCGCGCGCTCGGCCGCTTCCCGAGCTGCGCGGGCCTCGCGCCGGGTCTGGGGCGGACCACCGGCGCCGACCACCGCGAGCTCTTCGGTCCTCGAGGCGTTCGGCTCGACGAGCGCCCCCATCTCGTTCGCCGCGCGCTGCGCCTCGAGGGCGGCCTGCTCGTCGACCGCCTCCTGCAAGGCGGACTTGTCGCGCAGGGGCGGGGTGCGGAAGAAGAGCGACAGAACGAAGGCCACGAGCACGACCCACATGGCGACCCAGTACACGGTCACCGCCGACGCGTTGAAGGCGACGAGCATCGGTTTCGTGAGAGCCGGCGCGGCGCCGAGCAGGAACGAGGTGTCGTTGATCGCGGAGTCGTCCGTCGCCGACTCGCCGCCGCTGTCGGCGAAGCGGTCCTGAAGGGTCGGGACGACGGATGCCACGAACGCGGCCCGCTGGTCCGGGTCGGAGAAGTCGAGACCCACGGTGCCGTCGTCGGCGATGCGGGCGACCGGCACCTGCTCCTGGATCTGCTGCACAGCAGCCTGCTGGGCTTGGGCGACGGCCTGGGCCGTCGCGGCCTCCTGCGCCTCGGGCGGGATGGTGCCGGCAGCTACCTGCTCAGCGATGTTCTGAGTCGCGGCGAAGGTCGCTTCGGAGAGCCCCGCCTGGATCTGAGCCGTCGTCGCCTCGGTGATCCCGCTGATGATCGGGGCGTAGATCCGCTCCATGATCGCGGCATTGGCCGGATCGTCCGCGATGTCGGGATCGAGGGCGGCGTCGAGGGCCGACGTGAGCGTGTCTTCGTCGGCGAAAGAGGTCTGGATGTTGGCCGGCATCACACCGAACATGAGCGAGAGCAGCACCGCCGTCCCGAGGGTTCCGCCGATCTGGCGGAAGAACGTCGAGGAGCTCGTGGCGACCCCCATGTCGCGCAGGCCGACGGAGTTCTGGCTCGCGATCGTCAGGGTCTGCATGAGCTGACCGAGGCCGAGCCCGAGGAGGAGCATCGCGCCGGCCATGAACCAGTACGAGCCGTCGTACTGCAGATGCGTGAGCCACCAGAATGCGGCGGTCATGAGTGCGGTGCCGAGGATCGGGAACATCCGGTAGCGCCCGGTGCGCGCGATGATCTGGCCGCTCCCGATCGATGCGATCATGAGGCCGAGGATCATCGGCAGCATCTGCAGGCCGCTCTCGGTGGGCGTCGAGCCGAGCACGAGCTGCAGGTAGAGCGGAATCGTCAGCATCGCCCCGAACATGCCGAAGCCGACGAAGACCCCGATGACGGTCGCCATCGAGAAGGTCGGCGAACGGAAGAGCTTGAGCGGGATGAGCGCGTCATCCTTCATGCGGATCTCGGTGATGATGAACGCCACGATGCCGATCGCGCCGATCGCGTAGCAGAGGACGGCGATCGGCGAGGTCCATCCCCACTCGCGGCCCTGCTCGGCTACGAGCAGCAGGGGCACGAGGGCCATGATGACGAAAGCGGCGCCGAACCAGTCGATCCGCACGGAGTGGCGGGGGTGCTTCGGGATGTGGAGGAACCGGAGCACGATCGCGAGCGCGAAGAGCCCGATCGGCACGTTGATGAGGAAGATCCAGCGCCACCCCGCGATGCCCAGGATCTCGTCGGTGCCGGCGAAGGAGCCGCCGATCAGCGGGCCGAGGAGGCTCGAGACCCCGAACACCGCGAGGAAGTAGCCCTGGTACTTCGCACGTTCACGGGGCGCGAGGATGTCGCCCATGATCGCGAGCGGCATCGACATGAGTCCGCCGGCGCCGAGGCCCTGGACGGCGCGGAACGCGGCGAGCTCGGTCATCGAGGTGGAGAAGGAGGCGAGGATCGACCCGATGATGAAGATCACGATCGCGAAGATGAAGAGCGGCCGCCGGCCGAAGATGTCGGAGAGCTTGCCGTAGATCGGCGTCGAGATCGTCGATGTGATCAGGTATGCCGTCGTCACCCACGCCTGCTGACTGAGTCCCTGCAGGTCGTCGCCGATCGTGCGGATGGCGGTCCCGACGATCGTCTGGTCGAGAGCTGACAGGAACATGCCCGCCATCAGGCCGAAGATGACGAACAGGATCATCCGGTGCGTCATGACGGGATCGGTGCGCGCTGCACCGCCGGTGCGTGAGGCGGCGACGTCCGACATGGATTCTCCCCAAGAGGTCGTTGGGCTCGGCGACTCCCGCGTCGTCAGTCTCGGCTCATCGTAAACCCGCAGATCGGCGGGAGGGGCGGACGACTGCGCGGCCGAGATGACAGCGAATGGATGCTTCGCCCCGGTGTGCTCCCGGTGTGAGAAGCCTCCGAAGCACCTCCATTTCGTTGCACCCCGGCCGGATTCTCGGAATCGTGGCGGACTCGATGCTCCAACCGAAGCAACGGAAAGGACGATCATGCTCACGATGACCGACACCGCAGCCGAGGCTGTCAAGACGATCGTGGCCCGGATTCCCGACGCCGCCGACGGCGGAGTGCGCATCAGCGACGACGGCGAGACCGTCGGCTTCGCGCTCACCATCGCGCCCGCTCCCGAGGCGACCGACACGGTCGTCGACGCGGACGGCGCCCGCGTCTTCCTCGACACGACCGCTGCGGCGGCCCTCGACGGACAGGTGCTCGACGCTCAGTTCACGCAGGACGGTCGGGTGAGCTTCGAGCTCGCGCCGCAGAGCTGACGCTGTGCTTCTCGCGGGCCCCGGGTGCGATGCGCCGGGGCCCGCGCTCTGTCAGGCTCCGTTCCGCTCCAGCCGGCGGCACCGCGCGCCGGCCCGCTCACACCCGGCGAGCCGGACACGTCAGGCAGAACGCGCGACGTCGACCAGAACCTCGTTGTGGCGCAGGAACGACGGGGTGATCGGCGGGTTGAACCGGGCGAAGCGGGGCTCGCCCTGCACGATCAGTCCGGCGGCGCGGACGTCGGCCAGCAGATCGTCGCGATGGCGTTCCCACGAGCTCCGCGTCCAGCGGCCCGGGAACCGAAGTGCGGCGACGAGCTGCTCCGGAACCGTGCGCAGCCGGACGTCGGGGTGGGTCGGGACCGGAGCATCCGCTTCGGTGATCCCTGCGGGAAGCACGAAGGCGACGACGAAGCCCTCGCCCTCCTTCTGCTGAAGCACCGGCGCCGTCATCGCGATCTTCTCCGGTGACTGCACGACTGGCGCCGTCATCGCGATCGACCGGCGGCCGACGTTCTCGCCGCCGATGTAGCCGGCGAGCGAGCGGAAGGCCCGGTTGCCCGCATCCTCGAACGAGGCGCCGCGGACGACGGTCTCGGCGACGACATGGGACGGATAGCTGCGGAGCTCCCACGAGTCGAATTGCTGGACGACGTCGTAAGGCTGCTGTTCGGTCACCCTGCGAGGCTACGCCTCGGGGATCACCGGAAGTCGCGCGACAGATGGTGCACCCCCACCCGCAGGTCCTCGAACCTGTCGGCGAGGAGGTTCGTCACTCCTTCAACCGAGCGCTCCAGCATCCCTCGCACGATGAGAGCCGGCGAATCGCGCACCACCCGGCGATAGCGGTTCCAGACCCCCACCGAGCAGACGATGTTGACGAGGCCGTGCTCGTCCTCGAGATTGATGAAGGTGACTCCGGATGCCGTGGCCGGCCGCTGCCGGTGGGTCACCAGTCCCGCGACCTCGACGCGCCTGCCCGACTCGTGCGACCGGAGCTCGCTCGAGGTGAGGACTCCGCGCGCGTCCAGGGCCGAGCGGTAGTGCGTCATGGGGTGGTCGTCGGTCGACACCCCGGTCGCCCACAGGTCGGCGGCGAGGAGCTCGTAGCTCGTGGGGTCGGCGAAGAGCGGGGGCTGCACCGCGACGAGCGAGTCCGGCAGGTACTCCGCCCGGTCTTCGGCGGCGGACCCGGCGAGCCAGATCGCCTCGCGCCGCGTGAGGCCCAGGCACTCGAATGCCCCCGCCGTCGCGAGCGACTCGAGCTGCACCGCCGTCACCCCCGTGCGCCGCACGAGGTCGCGGAGGTCGCGGTAGTCGCCGCCGCTCTCGCGCTCGGCCACGATGCGCTCGGCGACGGCCGAGCCGATCCCCTTCACGCCGGCGAGCCCGAGCCGCACGGCGAAGTGTCCGTCGCGGCGGTGAGCCTCGTACTCGTCGGGCTCGGAGGGGTCGAAGTCTCCGACGGGCGGCTGGTTGCGCTCGATGCAGCTGTCAAGGCCGGTGGGGCCGAGCCGCTTCTGAGGAGATTCGCACTTCTGAGGATCGCTCGACCCCAAGACGTCCTCAGAACTGCGAATCTCCTCAGTTGCGCTGTGCTCAACGACCGGGGAGGGTTCGGCGCGTTTCGTCTTCGCGGCTTCGCCGCTTCGCTCAACGACCGGGGGGTTGGAGGCCGGTTCGAGGGTCGCCTCGGCACCCGACCGCAGCAGGTCGGGGCGCAGCACCTCGACGCCGTGGCGCCGCGCGTCGGCGGTCAGCGTCGCGGGCGAGTAGAACCCCATGGGCTGGGCGCGCAGCAGCCCCGCGAGGAACGCTCCGGGATAGTGCAGCTTGATCCACGAACTCGCGTAGACGAGCAGGCCGAACGACAGCGAGTGCGACTCCGCAAAGCCGAAGTTGGCGAACGCCTGGATCTTCGAGTAGATGTCGTCGGCTTCCTGACCCACCAGGCCGTTGCGCGCCATCCCCTCGTACAGCTTCGTCTTCAGCGAATCGATGCGCTCGATGCCCCGCTTCGAGCCCATCGCCCGCCGCAGCAGATCGGCATCCTCGCCGCTGACCCCGCCGACGGCGACCGCCATCTGCATGAGCTGCTCCTGGAACACCGGGATGCCGAGCGTGCGCTCGAGCACGGGTTCGAGGTTCGGATGGGCATATGTGATGGGCTCGCGCCCGAGCTTGCGCCGGACGAACGGGTGCACGGCGCCGCCCTGGATGGGACCGGGGCGGATGAGCGCGATCTGCACGACGAGGTCGTAGAACCGTCGCGGCTGCAGACGCGGCAGCAGACCCATCTGCGCGCGCGACTCGACCTGGAAGACCCCGATCGAATCCGCGCGGCACAGCATGTCGTAGACCGCCTTCTCCTCCTTGGGGATCGTCGCGAGCTCCCACTCCTCCCCCGTCGACTCGCGGATCATGTCGAAGCAGTACTGCAGCGCGGCGAGCATGCCGAGCCCCAGCAGGTCGAACTTGACCAGGCCCATCCAGGCCGCGTCATCCTTGTCCCACTGGATGACCGTGCGGTTCTCCATGCGCGCGTGCTCGATGGGCACGACCTCGCCGACGGGCCGGTCGGTCAGCACCATCCCGCCCGAGTGGATGCCGAGGTGCCGCGGGGCCTTCAGCAGCTCGGACGCGTACTCGATGACCTGATCGGGGATGTCGTGATCGGCCCCCGTCTCGAGGATGGCGCCCCAGCGCTCGACCTGTTTGGACCAGGCATCCTGCTGCCCCGCCGAGTGCCCGAGGGCCTTCGCCATGTCGCGCACGGCGTTCTTGGGCCGGTACTGGATGACGTTCGCGACCTGTGCCGCCCGCTCGCGCCCGTACTCCGCGTAGACCCACTGGATGATCTCTTCGCGGCGATCGGAGTCGAAGTCGACGTCGATGTCGGGCTCTTCGTCGCGCAGCGACGACAGGAAACGCTCGAAGGGCAGGTCGTAGGCGATCGAGTCGACCGCCGTGATGTCGAGCAGGTAGCAGACGGCGCTGTTGGCGGCGGAGCCGCGCCCTTGGCACAGGATGCCTCGGCGCCGCGCCTCCGCCACGATGCCGTAGACGATCAGGAAGTAGCCGGGGAAGTCCTTCATCTCGATGACCCCGAGCTCCTTCTCGATGCGCTGAGCCTGGTCGGCGGTGAGGTCGGGGTACTTGCGGGGCGCCGCCTCCCACACGAGGTGCCGCAGCCATGACATCGGGGTGTGCCCCTCGGGGACCTTCTGCTTCGGCAGGGCCGGCTTGGCACGGCGGAGCGGGAACGCGAGCTCGTCGGCGAGGGTCACCGTGCGGGCGACGGCGCCGGGGTAGCGCGCGAAGCGCTCGGCCATCTCGGCCCCCGACCGCAGGTGCGCGCCGGCGTGGGCGGGAAGCCAGCCGTCGAGCTCGTCGAGCCCCCGGTTCGCGCGCACGGCGGCGACGGCGGCGGCGAGGTGCTCACGCTCGGGGGCGGCGTAGTGGACGTTGTTCGTCGCGAGAAGCGGAAGCCCGCGGTCGGCGGCGAGCGCGGCGAGCAGGTCGTTGTCGCGGGAGTCCAGCGGATTGCCGTGGTCGATGAGCTCGACGTGCACGGACTCCCTCCCGAACAGGGCGACGAGCCGGTCGAGCTCGCGTTCGGCACCGGAAGGTCCGTCGACCGCGAGGGCGCGGCGCACCGTGCCTTTGCGACACCCCGTGAGCACGGCCCACTGCTCCCCCGCCTGCATCGAGAGCTCGTCGAGGTCGTAGAGGGGCCGTCCTTTCTCGGCCCCTTGCAGCTGCGCGTGTGTGAGCGCCGCCGCGAGGCGGTGGTACCCCTCCTCTCCGCGCGCGAGCACGAGCAGATGGGTGCCCTCGGGGTCGGGCTCGCCCCTGCGCTCGGGGGTCGCTTGGTGGTTCTCGTGTCCGAGGGAGAGCTCGGCGCCGAACACGGTCTTGATCTGCAGCGCCTCGGCCGCCTCGGCGAAGCGGACGATGCCATAGAAGCCGTCGTGATCGGTGATCGCGAGGGCGTGCAGGCCGAGGCGCTCGGCCTCTTCGGCGAGCTCTTCGGGCGACGAGGCGCCGTCGAGGAACGAGTACGTCGAGTGCGCGTGCAGCTCGGCGTACGGCACGACGTCGGACGGGCGCTCGATCTCGGGCGCGACGTACTTCCCGCGCTTGTGCGACCACGCGGGGCTGTCGCCGCCGTCGGCGCCGGCCGGGATGTTGCGGGGGCGGCGCCGGTCGCTGAGGACGCGCTCGATCTCGGACCACGGCACCGAGGGGTTGTTGAAGCCCATCAGCGGAACCTCTCGTTTTCGTCGTACGGGGTCGGCGCTGCTCGTCGGTCCGGGGCGTTTCGTCTCGGTCGCTGCGCTCCCTCGCTCAACGACCGGGGATAACCGGGAGCGCTTCGTCTCGGTCGCTGCGCTCCCTCGCTCAACGACCGGGGGTGACCAGGAGCGTTTCGTCTGCGGCGCTGCGCTCCCTCGCTCAACGACCGGGGGTGACCAGGGGCGTCTTGTCTGCGGCGCTGAGTGCCTCCGCTCGACGACCGGAAAAGATCAGTCATAGCGGGCCTCCGCGGTCCAGCGGGCGTCCTCGCACACGAGCAGCCACGCCACCCCGTCGGCGTCGACGACCTGGAAGCGGTGCGCACGGCGCGCACGCGCGGCATCCCATCCCCGTTCGCTGATCGGCCACGGTCCCGCCCACTGCTCGATCGCGCGGCGCCGGCCGCCCTCGATGAGCTGCGACGGATGCCCCTGCAGTCGCCCGCGCTCGTCGATCGATACCGACCCGCCCATCGACGCGAGCACCTCGACCACCGGCGGATCGGCGAAGACCGACGTCGGCAGCGGGTCGGGGAGGCTTCCCGGCCATGGCCGGGACCGTTCCTTCTTCAGCGCGACCCGATCGCCCCAGGGCACGAGCACCTGACGCTCGGCGAGCCAGCGACCGCCGCCGATGACGGGGGTCAGCACGCCACGATGCCCGAGCATCGCCTGAACGCGCGAGAAGGTGTGGTGGACGCGCTCTTCGGGCCCGGCGCCGAAGATCGCGGGAGCGTGATGGGATGCCGCGTCCACGGCCTCGGGCGAGATCCGCACGACCGAGACGCCGCTGCGGAGGCCCTCGGCATCCTCCCCCAGCTGCCACCGCACGCGGTCGACGACCGCCGCCGCGTCGAACGAGCCGGGGTGCAGCCACACACGCTCGCTGCGTTCGCCGCGGTCGCCCGTCAGCTCGACGCGCAGCTCGGTGCACACGAGATCGACCGCGCCGAGCTTCGCGATGAACTCGTCGGCGGCGATGCGCATGCCGAAAGCGACCTGATCGGCGATCTCGAGCGGCGGTTCGAACGCGACCTCGCGATGCAGCTCGGGCGGGGGCGTGCGCGGATCGACCGCGCGGGGATCGCGGCCCGCGGCGAGAGCGTGCAGACGGATGCCTCGTTCCCCGAACCGCTCGCGCACCCGGTCGGCTTCGAGCGCCGCGAACTCGCCCAGCGTCTGCACTCCGAGCCGTGCCAGAAGCCCCGTGAACTCCGGCCCGCCCCCGAGCGTGACGTCGTCGAGCAGGCCGATGGGAAGCCCCGCGAGGAAACCGGCGCCCTCCCCCACCGGCACGACGCACACCGGGCTGTCGGGTCTCGTCCCGGCCCGCGCGGCCTGCTCGGCAGTGAACGGGCCGTCGGCGACCCCGGCCCGGGCCGTCTCCACGCCGAGGTCGCTGAGCGATTCGAGGAGGACGATCGCCGCCTCGAGCTCTCCGCCGTAGTAGCGCGCCGGCCCGCGGGCCTTGAGCGCGCACAGCCCTGCCCGCACGATCTGAACACCGGGGGCACGCTCCTCGATGCGCGCGACGAGAGGCGCGAAGACCCGGTGATCGCGCATCGGATCGGCGGGGATGACCGAGAGCCGTGGGCACCGCGCCTGGGCATCGCGGCGCCGCTGGCCGCGGCGGACGCCGTCGGCGCGGGCCGCGGCCGAGCATGCGACGACCTCGTTGCGCTCGAAGACCGCGACCGGCGCGGACGGGTCGACGGCTCCCTCGCGTGCCAGAGCCGTGACCGGCCAGTCCGGGAACCACAGCACGATGCTGCGGTTCGCCTCGCCGGGCGTCGTGAGGACTTCGCGCGGTGCGGCTCGCACGTCAGCCCACCGCCTCCAGCACACGCCTCGCCGTGCGCAGACGCTCGCGGTGGCGCTCCTCGGCCTCGAGGCGCTGCAGCTCCTCGTACTCGTGGTCCTCGGCGGTCCGGAGCGTTTCGTCTCGCGGAGACCCGCGCTGAGCGAGCGCCCCGCGCGAGTCGAAGTGTCGCTCAACGACCGAGGGGTTCGACCCTTCGACAAGCTCAACGACCGAGGGCGCCACGAGCGCGACCTGGCCGTCGGGGCCGGGCAGCAGCATCCGCTCCCTCTTCGCGCGAGGCCAGCGCCTGCTCGACGACCTCACCGTCACCGCCCTGCCGGCCACGTAGCCATGGCCGCGGCCGACACCCGACCATTCGGGGTCGCCCACGTCGAGCGTCGCCTCGGCCTGCGGCCATGGTCCTTGCACGAGCAGCACGGTGCCGCGGTCGCGCAGCCGCGCCGCGAGTCGGGCCACCTGGCCGTCGGCCACACGCGTCGGCGGCCGCACGGCGACGACGGGCGCGACCTCGGCGATGGTCGCCGTGACGGCGAGCCAGCGCGGTCCGGGATCGGGAACCAGCACGAGGCGCGCGAGATCGACGCCGATCGATTCGGCCGCCTCGGCACCGAGCTCGGGCATCCCGACGGCGGCGCACCACGACCCCTCCTGCGACGGCCGCGCCATAAGCGCGAGCAGCAGCGACATCGACCGGGCGAGGGAGTACGCCGCTCCCGGGCGCAACCCCCCGCCCGGGAGCAGCGCGGCGAACGCGGGATGCGTCGGCAGCACAGGCGCGTCGAGACGGCGGCCCTGCACCCGCTCGAGCTGCGCCCGAAGACGCAGCACCTCGTCACCCTGCTCCTGCTGGAGCGCTTCGTTCCGCACGATCGCCCTCACCTCCACAGAATAGAACAGATGTTCTATTTGTTCAATGGTGCGATCGAAGATACCTCCGGCCTCCGACATCGCGAGAGGCGGAGGCGTCAGCTCACCCCGAGACGACCTCCGCGGTCGTCGCGATCCGCGCGAACCCGCCCTCCTGCAGCACGAGGGCCGTCGAAGCCATGAGATCGTCGGCCGTGCGGGTCACGGCGCCGAGGCCGGGCACCTCGGCGGTCAGGTCGAACGTCCGCGTCGCATCGAGCACGACCGTCGTGTCGTAGCCGAGATTGCCCGCCATGCGCGCGGTCGTCTCGACGCACATGTTGGTCTGGATGCCGCAGATCACGAGCGCGTCGATCCCCTGCGCGCCGAGCCATGCGTGCAGATCCTGGTCGCCGTAGAACGCGGAGTTGACGTCCTTCGTGATGAACAGCGCCGGCTCCACCGCGGCGACGGCGTCGACGAGCGCGTTGCCGGCGTTGTCGGGATGCAGCGGCGAGTCCGGAAGAACGGAGTCGTGGCGCACGACGACGATCGGTTCACCGGCATCCCTCCACCGCTCGACCAGCGCGGCGACGTTCGCCTCGCATGCGGGATTCGTCGTGCCGCCCCAGAAGTCCACGTCGTTGAATCCACGCTGCATGTCGATCACCAGAAGAGCTCGGGTCATGCGCTCCATCCCATCACGTGCGCGACAGCGCGGGCTCGGCAGGCGTCAGGGTGGCAGGATGCCTCGGCACGATGCCGTGCGCGGATCGCTCGCGCTACAGCATCCTGCGAACGCGACAGAGATCTGTGGCGCGCTCGCAGGAAAGTGTGGCGCTCGACCGCGCCCGATACACCGCGCGTTCGACCGCGCCCGCTACACCGGGAGCTCGACCGCGCCCGCTACACCGGGAGCTCGACCGCGCCGCGCGCCTCGTCAGGCCGCGAGGGCGAGATACGGCTCCCAGCGCGGGTCGGTCCGATCGGTTCCGCGAACGGTCCACTGCGCGCCGCGCGGCGGGCGGGGCGTCGTGCGCAGCTCCCAGTTCATCTCCTGCGGCGTCCGGTCGCCCTTGACGTTGTTGCACCGCAGGCAGCACGCGACGAGGTTCTCCCACGAGTCCCCGCCCCCGCGCGAGCGCGGCAGGACGTGGTCGATCGTCGACGCCGACTTCCCGCAGTATCCGCAGCGGTGCGCGTCGCGACGCAGCACGCCTCTTCGTGTCACGGGGATGCTGCGCCCTCCCGGTACGCGGACGTACCGCGTCAGCAGGATCACGGCGGGGCGATCGTACGACTGCGTCGTCCCCCAGACCGGTTCATCGTCGATGTGTTCGACGACGGTGGCCTTGTCGTTCATGACGAGCACGAGCGCCCGCTTGAAGGACACGACAGCAAGCGGCTCGTAGCCCGCGTTCAGCACCAGAGTGCGCATTCCTCATCCTCTCGAACGGCCCGGACGGCTTCGCGGATTGTTCGACGTGCGACGCTGAGGAAGGTGGAAAGGGCATGAAAAAGGCGCTGTCTCACAGACAGCGCCCTGGCGCCACGGACGTGCCGTGGCATCCGCTCATGCGATGCCGAAGGACGAACAGGCCGAGCGCATCCATGGTTCGGATGCGCGGCATGGCGTCCATCGAGTTCCCTCCGCCTCTTTCAGCGTCGGAATCAGGCTAATGCACCCTGAGGTGCCGAGGGCGACACGCACGAGTGAACGCCCGGTGGCGTGTCGGGGAACGCGGCCCCGACGCCCACCGGGCGTTCACGGAAAGAGGAGGATCAGCCCGCGTTCGCCTGCAGCCAGGACAGCGGGTCGACGAGCGAGCCGTTGATGCGCACCTCGAAGTGCAGATGGTTCGCGGTCGAGCTGCCGGTGCTGCCGACGGCGCCGATCACCTGCCCGGCCGAGACGGTCTGGCCGGAGACGACCTGACGGCTGCCGTAGGTCATGTGGCCGTACAGCGTCGAGACCTGCTGCCCGTTGATGACGGAATCGATCGTGACCGCGACGCCGTAGCCGGCGTAGCTCTCCTGCGAGATGCGCACGACCCCGCCGGCAGCGGCGAAGATCGGGGTGCCCGCGGGTGCCATCATGTCGAAGCCGTTGTGGTTCGGCCGGTTGGCGGGACGGAAGAGGTTGTAGCTCGCGTACGTGAAGTTGGTGACGGGCCAGCGCACGGCGCCGGAGCCGGGGGCCACCATCGAGAGGTTCATGCTGTAGCGCGAACCCGATCGCGACGACGCGGCCTTGGCGGCGGCCGCAGCGGCAGCGGCCGCGCGGGCGCGCTCTGCGGCGGCCTCTTCGGCCTTCTTCTTCTCGATCTCCTCCGGCGTCGTCGCGGAGTAGCTGCCACGGCTCAGCTCCGCCGACGTGGCATCGGACGCCACGACGAGCGACTGCGCGTCTTCCGCGGCGACCTGCTGGATGGTGACGGATGCCTCGGCCGGCGTGCGCCACGCCCCGTATGCGGGGAGCGCGACCGTCGCGACAAGAGCCCCGACCATCGAGAGGATCACGAGGCTCCGCACCGGGCGCGTCGTGCGACGGGGAGCGGATGCCGTGGCGGCGCGGGCCGCGGGAGCGGATGCCGTGGCGGCGCGCGCCGCGGGAGCCTTCGCCTTGGCACGGCGCAGCGTCAGACCGCGGGGTCGCGAACGTCGCGTGATGCTCTGGGGCTCCTGCGCCGATTCTTCGCGCGCAGACAAGTCGTTCTCTTCAGCCAAACTGGTCCTCCGGCGCCTCTGCGCCGGGGGCGCTGGCTCGTCGGCACTGGGTGTTCGGGGCACTTGATGCGGGCTTCACCGCGCGGACGACGAGCCAGGGAGGCAATCCGTGCGGGGTCCGTTCGGCGGGCTTCTCGCCTGGTGGACTCTCCGAGGCTACCCGAAGGTAACGAATATGTCACGTTGACGGGCTGGCAGATCCCTGGGGAGGACGAAGCGCTTTCCCGACGGGCCGAGCAGGCATCGGCCTCGACCGGGGGATCAGACGCGATCGTCGACGAGGAAGATGTGCGCGGCCACTTCGACGGGCAGTTCGAGCGCCTCGTCGATGCCGTGCATCTCTACGAGCACGTATCCCTCGTTGTAGCGGAATCCGCCGCTGGCACCCGGGACCACGCCGGCGCCCTTGAGCTGCTGCAGCAGCTCGGGGTCGACCTGCGCCGGCTCGGCCAGGCGGCGCACCGTGCCCTCGACGGGCCGGCCCGCCTCGTTGAGGCGGCGCACGAGGCCGACGACGCCCTGCTCGAAGTTCTGCGACGGGATGTCGCCGAGCTGATCGAGGCCCGGGATGGGGTTGCCGTACGGCGATTCGGTGGGGTGCCCCAGCAGCTCGACCAGACGGCGCTCGACCTGCTCGCTCATGACGTGCTCCCACCGGCACGCCTCTTCGTGCACGTAGGCCCAGTCGAGCCCGATGACATCGGAGAGCAGGCGCTCGGCCAGCCGGTGCTTGCGCATGACGTCGACCGCCTTCTGGCGGCCGGCACCCGTCAGCTCGAGGCTGCGGTCGTCGGAGACGACGACGAGCCCGTCGCGCTCCATGCGCCCGACCGTCTGGGAGACGGTGGGACCCGAGTGACCGAGACGCTCGGAGATGCGCGCGCGCAGCGGGACGATGCCCTCTTCCTCGAGTTCGAGGATCGTGCGCAGGTACATCTCTGTCGTGTCGATGAGGTCGGTCATGCAGGGTCCTCGCGAGGGTGGGTGGGCCCAGCCAGCCTATCAATCGGGCCGGACACCGGGCGTCACACGGACCGGGGCGCTCGCCGCCCCGACCTTAGAATCGGACCCATGCCCCACGTCCTTCTGCCCCGCGAGATCCTGCCCGCCGACGGACGCTTCGGATGCGGTCCGTCGAAGGTGCGGACCGAGCAGCTCGAGAAGCTGCGCGCGCACCAGTCGCTCCTGGGCACGTCGCACCGGCAGGCTCCCGTGAAGGACCTCGTCGGCCGCACGCGCGCCCACCTCGCCGAGCTCTTCCGCCTGCCGCACGGCTACGAGATCATCCTCGGCAACGGCGGATCGACTGCCTTCTGGGATGCCGCGGCCTTCGGCCTCATCGAGTCGCGCAGCCAGAACCTCGTGTTCGGCGAGTTCGGCGGCAAGTTCGCCGCGGCCGCGAAGGCGCCGTGGCTCGAGGCGCCCGACGTGCGGGACGCCCCGGCGGGAACCCGCGTCGCGCCGGAGCCCGTGGAAGGCGTCGACGTCTACGCATGGCCGCACAACGAGACGTCGACGGGCGTCGCGGCACCGGTCGAGCGCGTCCACGGCGACGAGGGGGCGCTGACGGTCGTCGACGCGACGAGCGCCGCGGGCGGCATCGACTTCTCGGTCTCGCAGGCCGACGTCTACTACTTCGCACCGCAGAAGAACCTCGGGTCCGACGGCGGGCTGTGGTTCGCCGCCGTGTCTCCCGCCGCGATCGAGCGCATCGAGCGGATCGCGGCTTCGGGCCGCTACATCCCCGAGTTCCTGAGTCTCAAGAATGCCGTCGACAACTCGCGGCTCAACCAGACGCTCAACACGCCGGCCCTCGCGACGCTGGTGCTCCTCGAGGCGCAGCTCGAGTGGATCGCCGGCAACGGAGGCCTGCAGTGGGCCGACGCGCGGACGCGCGAGTCGTCGCGGGCGCTGTACGACTGGGCCGGGGCATCCTCCTTCGCGACCCCGTTCGTCGCCGACCCCGCCGACCGCTCCCCCGTCGTCGTGACGATCGACTTCGACGAGTCGGTGGATGCCGCGGCTGTCGCGGCGAGCTTGCGCTCGAACGGGATCGTCGACATCGAGCCGTACCGCAAGCTCGGCCGCAACCAGCTGCGGGTCGCGACCTTCGTCTCGATCGAGCCCGACGACGTGCGCCGGCTCACCCGCTGCATCGACTACACCGTCGCGCGCCTCGGCTGAGGTCTCCCGCAGCCTGGGGCGTGTTGTATCGCTCGCTCGACGACCGGGAGTTCCGGGCGCGCACGAGGGCGGTCATAATGCTTACAGTTCGGTAAGTCGCCGCGAGGGAGGACCATGACGCCCGACGCAAGGACGACGGGTCCTCCTGAGCAGGAAGCAGTGCGAGCGCCGAGGCCGCACGCACGGACGCTCGCGCGGCGGGAGGCCGTGCTGCGGGCGGCGATGAGGGTCTTCGGGCAGCGCGGCTACAACAAGGGTGCCCTCGTCGAGGTCGCGGAGCAGGCGGGCATGACGCACGCGGGAGTGCTGCACCACTTCGGCAGCAAAGAGGGCCTGCTCATCGCGATGCTGCAGTACCGCGACGGCGAGGAGGCAGCCGGCATCCCAGGGCGGGCGCAGACCGAGGGACCCGCGTTCCTCGATCACCTTCTCGACACGGTGGCCGAGAACACCGCGCGTCCCGGCGTGGTGCAGACGTACGCCGTGCTCGCCGCCGAGTCGGTCACCGAGGGGCATCCGGCCCAGGATTACTTCCGGGATCGCTTCGCGCGACTGCGAGACAAGATCGCCGGTGTGCTGGCGGAGGTGTCGGGACTGGATGCCTCGGACCCGGACGTGCGCGACGATGCCAGCGCACTCATCGCCCTCATGGACGGCCTGCAGGTGCAGTGGCTCCTCGACCCGAGCGCGGTCGACATGCCGCGCGTCGTCGAGAAGATGCTGGACGAACTGGTCGACCGCCTGCGGACAGGCCGCGCGGCACCGTCGTTCCCGCGGCCCGCGGAGTGACCCCGTCGGGCGTCGGTCAGTCGTCCCTGTCGAGCCGATCGTCGTCGAGATCGTCGACGTCGTCTTCCTTTTCTTAGTCCTCGGCGAGGTCGTCGTCGAGGTCGTCCACGTCGTCCACGTCGTCCTCGTCGTCGTCATCCTCGTCATCGTCGAGGTCGTCGTCGGATTCCTCGTCGTCGGAGTCGTCGAGGCCGTCCTCGTCCCGGTCCTCGTCGTCGTCGAGGTCGTCGTCGGATTCCTCGTCGTCGGATTCGTCGTCGTCGAGGTCGTCCTCGTCCGCGTCGGCGTCAGACTCCTCGTCCTCGTCGTCGGCGAGCTCGTCGATGTCGACGCCGTCGACGTCTCCCGCGTGCAGGATCGGCGATCCGTCGTCGTCGAAGTCCGACGCATCCAGGTCTTCGACGTCTTCCAGCTCGGCCTCGTCGGACTCGTCCTCGGCGTCGCCGGCCCGGTCGCGCTCGGCTTCGGCGAGCGCCGCCTGCGCGGCCTGATAGTCGGCCAGCCGCTCGGCCCACGGCACCCAGTCCGGCGCGAGGAGCGCACCGTCGCCGGGCAGCAGCTCGGTCTCGAGCACCGTCGGCTCGGCGCCCTCGACCACCGCGACGCTGACCGTCCAGAACCACCCCGGGTAACCTCCGAGGCGGTTGTGGAAGCGGAGCGAGACGACTCCCCCGTCCTCCACGGCGTAGCCCGCCGGCTCGCCGATCGTCGCCTCGGGCGTGATCTCGCGCAGCGCGGCGAGCGCGAGGTCGTGCGCCTCGAGGAGACGCGCATCGGGCTCCACCGGCTCCGTGGCCGCGGTCTCGCCCGACGCCTCCGGCTCCCCGGCGGCAGCAGGCTCGACGGGCTCGACGGCAGCGGGCTCCACCGGCTCCCTGGGCTCTTCCGCGGCACCGGGCTCGACCGGCTCCGCCTCCTCCGACCCCTCGGCGACCGCGGGCGCCTCGGTGGGATCGGGCTGCGTGCCGTCAGCCGGCTCGCTCGGGAATGTCACGTCGGGATCAGGCGTCGAGCTCATCCGCGACCTTGCGGAGCACGGCGGCGACCTTCTTGGCGTGCGAGCCGCTGGGGTAGCGGCCGTGACGCAGATCGCCCCCGATCCCGTCGAGGAGCTTCACGAGATCTTCGACGATGATCGCCATGTCGTCGGCGGGCTTGCGGGCGCGCTTGGCGAGGCTCACGGGAGCCTCGAGGACGCGCACCGACAGCGCCTGCGGGCCGCGCTTGCCGTCGGCGATGCCGAACTCGAGCCGCGTGCCCGCCTTCGGAGCCGGAGTGCCGGCGGGAAGGGCAGTGGCGTGCAGGAAGACGTCCTGACCCTCGTCGCTGGTGACGAAGCCGAACCCCTTCTCCTCGTCGTAGAACCTGACCTTGCCGGTGGGCATGGAGAACCTCGCTGTGGAAAGCCCGCTCTCGCGGGCAGGGCGTGACGGGACCGGAGGGTCCCTCCCTCAAGCCTACGGCACCGGCGCCGCGGGGCTAGGCTGGAGCGGATGAGCACGCGCAGCAGCGGCCCGGACCTGCCCGTCCGCCGCATCGACCGCATCCTGGCCTACATGGCGCTCGGGCTGACGATCCTCTCGATCGTCTGCTTCTTCGCGGTCATCATCGCGCGTCCGCTCGGGGTCGAGGACTTCACGACGGGGGTCTGGCCGCTCATCGTCGTGCTGCCGCTTCTGGCGCTGCCGATCGCCTTCGTCATGATCGTGGTCCTTCTCGTCATGAGCTTCGTGCGCCGGTCGCGGGCCAACAAGGGCGCGTAAGGCGAGTCCGATGACCACCGACGAGCGCGCGCTCGCGACGTGGCTGTCCGCCCGCGCCGACGCGGAGCTGACCGAGACGTTCGCCCTGCGCTCGGTCTCCGCCTCGACGTCGTGGCACGACTTCTTCGATGCCGCGGCGGGGCTCCTCGACGCGGCATCCGTCGACCGCGCTCTCACCCGGCTGCCGCGATCCGCTCTCGCCGCGCTCGCGAGCGGTTCCGGGGCGGATCGGCCCGAGCTCTCGCGAATGGCCCTCGTCGATGAGAACGGCGCCCCGTACGCGGCGGTCGCCGAACGGGTCGCGGTGGCGAAGGCGACCGCTCCCGCCGCCTTCGAGGCGAGGGCGGATGCCTCGGCTCCTCCGCCTGCGGACGACCCTGCCGCCGCGGCGGCCGCCGAACGCGTGCTCGCGACGACGGGCGCACTGGCCGACCTCCTCATCGCGACGCAGCACACGCCGCTGTCCCGGACCGGGACGGGCACGGTCAGCGCCGTCGACCGCAAGCGGCTCGTCGAGGCCGGCGCCGTCGCCACCCCGGAAGACCTGGACGACCTCGTTCAGGCGGCGGACGCGGCGGGGCTCCTGGAGTCCCCCGACCGCGAGTGGGTCGCGAGCGAGGCCGCCGACGAGTGGCTCGAGGCGCCGACGACCGTGCGCTGGTCGCGAGTGGTCGAGGGCTTCCGCGCGGCTCTGCGGCCCGGACTGCGCACGGCGGCGGGCGGATACCTCGCGCCGGCCGAGTGGGCGACCGCCTACCCCCTCGACCCCGAGTGGGACGCCGAGGCCGTCCGGCTGGAGCGCATCGCCGTGCGGTGGGGTCTCGTGACCCCCGACGGCGCAGAGCCGCGCTGGGCGGCGCCGCTTCGCGCGGGCGCAGCTCCGGATGCCGCGTCCCTCGCCGCCCTGCTTCCGGCCGAGATCGACCGCGTGTACCTCCAGGCCGACCTCTCGGCCATCGCGCCGGGTCCTCTCGCCCCGGCTCTCGACCTGCGGCTGCGCCGGATCGCCGTGCGCGAGTCGCGCGCGCAGGCCTCGACCTACCGCTTCACGAGCGACTCCCTCGGCGCCGGCATGACCGAGGGCGAGACGGCCGAGTCCATCAGGGACTTCCTCGCGCGGCTGTCGCTGACCGGCATCCCTCAGCCGCTGGAGTACCTCCTCGCCAGCACGGCGTCGCGTCACGGCCTTGTGCGCGTGCGCGTCGGGGAGCATGGGAACACCGTCGTCGAGAGCGCCGACCCGAGCGTGCTCGGCTCGATCGCGGTCGACCAGGCGCTGCGCCCGCTGGGCTTGGTGCAGGACGGGGCGGCCCTCGTCACGCGCGTTTCCCGCGACGTCGTGTACTGGTCGCTCGCCGATGCCCGGTACCCGGTGGTGGCGATGGGTCCGGCGGGCGATCCGGAGTCGGTCAGCCGTCGCCGGCGGGCTGGAGCCGCGGTCGCGGAGACCGACGCCAGGCCCTTCGCGGCACTCCTGTCCCGGCTGCGCGATACTCACGAGACCGACGCCGACGCCGCCTGGCTCGGACGCGAACTCGAGCAGGCCGTCCGCGCGCGCTCGGTCATCCACGTCGCGGTGCACCTCCCGGACGGGTCGGAGCGCACCTTCACCCTCGAGGCGACGGGCCTCGGCGGCGGACGTCTCCGCGGCCGGGACCGGGGCGCCGACATCGAGCGCACGCTCCCCGTCTCGAGCATCGTGAGCGTCAAGCCGGCCTGACGCGCGTGCGGCCAGGGCGGTGTGGCGTGCGAGCGGCGCGAGCCCGGCGCCCGCACGCCGATCGGGGGGGCCGGCGTCCGGGTCGGGCGGGTCGCCGGTAGAATCGAACGTTATGGCTGACGGCCCCCTCATCGTGCAGAGCGACCGAACCGTGCTGCTCGAGGTCGCGCATCCCGACGCGGAGAGCGCGCGCCACGAGCTCGCGATCTTCGCCGAACTCGAGCGCGCCCCCGAGCACATCCACACGTACCGGATCACGCGGCTCGGGCTGTGGAACGCCCGTGCCGCGGGCCACGACGCCGACGACATGCTCGGCACGCTCGACCGCTGGACGCGCTTCCCCGTGCCGCCGTCGGTGTCGATCGACATCCGCGAGACCGTGAATCGCTACGGGCGCCTGGTCATCGAGCGGAACGACGAGGGCGCGCTGATCCTGCGGTCGACGGATGCCGCGGTCCTGGCCGAGGTCTCGAAGAACAAGCGCATCGCTCCGCTCCTCATCGGCCGCCCCTCCCCGGACTCGTTCCTCGTCGACGCGTGGGCTCGGGGCCACATCAAGCAGGAGCTGCTCAAGATCGGCTGGCCGGCGGAGGACCGCGCGGGCTACACGCCGGGTACGCCGCATCCCATCGACCTCGCCGAGAACGGCTGGAATCTGCGCCCGTACCAGCGCGAGGCGGTCGACAAGTTCACCGACGGCGGCTCGGGCGTCGTGGTGCTGCCGTGCGGCGCCGGCAAGACGCTCGTCGGCGCCGGCGCGATGGCCGACACCAAGACCACCACGCTCATCCTCGTGACGAACACCGTGAGCGCCCGGCAGTGGCGCGACGAGCTGCTCAAGCGCACGTCGCTCACGCCCGAGGAGATCGGCGAGTACTCGGGCCAGGTCAAGGAGATCAAGCCCGTCACGATCGCGACCTACCAGATCCTCACGGCCAAGCGCGGCGGCCAGTACGCCCACCTCGCGCTGCTGGACGCCCTCGACTGGGGACTGATCGTGTACGACGAGGTGCATCTGCTCCCCGCCCCCGTCTTCAAGCTCACCGCCGACCTCCAGGCGCGCCGCCGCCTGGGGCTCACGGCGACGCTCGTGCGCGAAGACGGCCGCGAGGGCGACGTGTTCAGCCTCATCGGGCCCAAGCGGTTCGACGCGCCGTGGAAGGAGATCGAGGCGCAGGGATTCATCTCCCCGGCCGTCTGCTACGAGGTGCGCGTCGACCTCCCGGCGGGCGACCGCCTCGAGTACGCCGCCGCCGCGGACGAGGACCGGTATCGCCTGGCCGCGACGGCGCCGGCCAAGATCGGCGTCGTGCGCGACCTCGTCGAGCGTCACGCCGGCGAGCGCATCCTCGTGATCGGCCAGTACCTCGACCAGATCGACATCCTGGCCGAGGCCCTCGGGGCGCCGAAGATCACGGGGGCGACGCCGGTCGACGAGCGCGAGGAGCTCTACCAGGCCTTCCGCGAAGGCTCGATCGACGTGCTCGTGGTGTCGAAGGTCGCGAACTTCTCGATCGACCTGCCCGAGGCATCCGTCGCCATCCAGGTGTCGGGCTCTTTCGGATCGCGCCAGGAGGAGGCGCAGCGACTCGGCCGCCTGCTGCGTCCGAAGCAGTCGGGCAACACGGCGAGCTTCTACACCCTCATCGCGCGCGACACCGTCGATCAGGACTTCGCGCAGAACCGCCAGCGCTTCCTCGCCGAGCAGGGGTACAGCTACACGATCCTCGACGCCGACCAGGTCGCGGCCTGACCGTCAGCCGATCCGCTTGAAGAAGTCCGCGATCAGGCGAGTGACCTCATCCGGCTCGTCGTCGGTCATGAAGTGCGCGGCACCCGGCACCGTGGCCGTCTCGAAGTGATCCGCATACCGCGCGACGTCGCCGCTGTGCCTGCGTGCGAAGGACTCCGTGAGCGGCTCGTCCTTCTCCCCGAACAGGTACAGGCTGGGAACTCGCAATCGCTCCGTCCGGTAGAAGCCACCCGCGAGCCTCGGGAGTTCGCCCCCCACGAGGCCGCGGTACAGCTGGCTGATCGCGCCGTCGATCTCGGGGCGTGCCATCGGAGCGAGATAGGTCGCGACGGTCTCGGGCGACATCGGCCTCGATGTGTACGGCGGCCGGAAGAGGTACGCGAGCGATCTTCCGCGGCGGTGGAAGCGCAGCTGCGGCACGTGGCGCAGCGCCGGCAGGAGTCCCAGGCTCATGCGCATGAAGGGCGGAGGGACGGACAGCACGACCAGCGCTCGCATCCGATCGGGGTGAGCGTACGCGAGGTGGCACGCCGGCAGCCCGCCCATGTCATGCGCCACGAATCGCGCAGAACGGATGTCGAGAGCATCCATCAGCGCGACGGCATCCTGCATGATCGTGAGGTGCCCGATCCGCGGTGACTCCGCCCGCGTCCAGCCGAAGCCGCGAAGGTCCGGGCAGATGACCCGATAGCGCGCGCCGAGCGCCGCGCCGATCGAGCGCCATTGCCACCAGTGCTGGGGAAGCCCGTGAAGCATCACCACGGGCTCGCCCTCACCGATCTCGGCCACATGAGCCGTCAATCCCGGCAGATCGACGTAGCGGTGAGTGAAGCCCGGCACGACCGGCATGTCCGGCCATTCCTCGGGCGGCGACGTCGCCGCCGGACGTCCTCCCGTGACGGATGGCTCGCTCTCCGCGTCCATGGGGCCCTCCCCTGACAGCACCGTTGCTTCCCTCCACGTTACTACTTCCGTAGTGCCGTGTCACTACGATCGTAGTCTGAGCGCTCGTCTAGGGTCGTGGCATGGCATCCACGCGCGATCGGGCTCTGGACGCCGCGCTCGCGCTCGTCGGCGAGCAGGGCATCCGCGCCTTGACGCACGCGCGAGTCGATGAAAGAGCAGGACTGCCGAAGGGGTCGACCTCCAACTGGTTCCGCACGCGCGAAGCGCTCGTCGCCGGGGTCGTGGCCTGGCTCGCCGAGACCGAGCGCGCCGAGTTCGCCTCGGGAGACGCAACGCCCGTCGAGACACCGGAGCAGCTCATCGAGGCTCTCGCCGATGTCATCGCGGTGCAGACCGGACCGCTCGCGCCTCGCACGAGAGCCCGCTACGCACTGTTCCTGGAAGGAGCGGGCAACCCCGAGCTGCTGGCCCCGCTCCTCGCCCAGCGTCGCGCCTACGTCGAGTGGACCCTCGGTATCCTCGCCCGGGTGGGCGCGCGGCATCCCGAGCAGGCCGTCCGCACGCTGATGGCCGCCGGGGACGGCATCGTGCTGCATCGTGTGACGGTGGACCCGGATGCCGAGATCCGGCCCGTCGTCGAGCGCGCGGTCCGTGCCTGCCTCGACTGAGCGAGACCCGGAGGCGACGGATCCGGGGCCGCGTCGGGCGATATCCCGCGTGCCACAGCATCCGTCACCATAATGGGCCTATGACCGCACCGCGCATCCTCGTCGTGGACGACGAGCCGAACATCCGCGACCTGCTGATCACGAGCCTCCGCTTCGCGGGATACCAGGTCCGCGCCGTCTCCAACGGAGCCCAGACGATCTCGGCCGTCTTGGAGGAGGAGCCCGACCTCATCATCCTCGACGTCATGCTGCCCGACATGAACGGGTTCAGCGTCACCAAGCGCCTCCGCGGGGCGGGGTACACGGCGCCGATCCTCTTCCTGACGGCCAAGGACGAGACCGAGGACAAGATCACCGGCCTCAACGCGGGCGGCGACGACTACGTCACCAAGCCCTTCTCGCTCGACGAGATCGTCGCGCGCATCCAGGCGATCCTCCGCCGCACCATGCAGGCCGACGAGGAGTCGGTGATCCGCGCGGGCGAGCTCACGATGGACCAGGACACGCACGACGTCGTGGTCGGCGACGTGTCGATCGACCTCAGCCCCACGGAGTTCAAGCTCCTGCGCTACCTCATGCTGAACCCCAACCGGGTGCTGTCGAAGGCTCAGATCCTCGACCACGTCTGGGAGTACGACTTCAACGGCGACGCGGGGATCGTCGAGAGCTACATCTCATACCTCCGTCGCAAGATCGACCCGCACTCGTCCGAGCCGCTCATCCAGACCAAGCGCGGCTTCGGCTACATGCTGAAGGCCGGCAAGACCGCCTGACACAGCGACCTGCGGAAGGGGGCGGCGGCCCTGACGAGCAAATCCGACGCGGTCACCGGCTGGTGGCGCGGCATCAGCCTGCGCGCCAAGGTCACCGGTGTCACGGTCGCGCTCCTCGTGATCGGGCTCGCGGCCGCCGGCATCGGCACGCTCGCGTTCCTCCGCAACGCCCTCATCGTCAACCTCGACGAGCAGCTGCAGCAGCTGACGTCGACGGATGTCGCGGTCAACGCCCTCATCGAGGTGACGATCGTCGACGGCATCCCGGAGTTCACGACGAAGAAGGATGCCTCGACCGACTACTACGTCGCGATCTACGAGGGCAGCGAGGAGGACAACCTCGTGATCACGGCGGGCGGCGATCCGGATGAGCTCGACCCGGACTTCCCCGACACCGTCACCCTCGAGGAGGCCCGGATCCGCGGAACGGAGGCGTTCTGGCTGACGAGCCTGGACGGCACGCGGTCGTTCAAGGCCGTCATGGACGTCTACCAGCCACCCGGGTCGAGCACGCTCTACACGCAGGTGGTGGCCATGCCCATGGCTGCCATCAACCGCGTCGTCACGACCTACATCGGCATCTACGGCGTCCTCGCCCTCATCACGATCGTCGCGGGCGCGCTCCTGACGCGCTGGCTCGTCACGCTGACGTTCCGCAGCCTCGGTCAGGTGGAGTCGACCGCCATGTCGATCGCCGCCGGCGACTTCAGCCAGCGCATGACCGACATCGAGCCGACGACGACGGAGGTCGGGCGCCTCAAGACCGCGATCAACGCGATGCTCGGCCGGGTCGACGCCGCCATCTCGCAGCGCGATGCGACGGTCCGGCAGATGCGCCGCTTCATCGGCGACGCGAGCCACGAGCTGCGGACGCCCCTCGTGACGGTGCGCGGGTACGCCGAGCTCTATCGCATGGGTGCGATCGAAGGCGACGACGACGTCGCTCAGGCCATGGACCGCATCGAGAGCGAGGCCAAGCGGATGGGCCTGCTCGTCGAGGACCTGCTTGCGCTGGCCCGCCTCGACGAACGCCGGGACGTCGTGATCGCCCCCGTCGACCTCCGCCCGGTGGCGCGGGATGCCGCGATGGACGTGCGCGCCGCCTCACCGCAGCGCCGCGTCACCGTGATCGACACGACCCTCGTCGAACCGGAGCCCGAGCCCGAGCCCGAGATCGAGGTGCTCGAAGAGCCGCCGCCTCCCCCGCCCAAGGGACGACGCGGCACGACCAGCCCCTCCGCCATCGCCCGGGCCGGCGGCGCGACGCTGTCGCTCCTGCGTCGGCGCCCCCGACCCGTGCCGGCGTCCGAAGCCCCCGTCTCCGGCGAGATGCCCCCCGTCGCGCCGGTCGACGCCGGGGAGCCCTCCGAGCCGCTCCCGGAGCCGATCGTGCTGGGCGACGAGAACCGCATCCGCCAGGTGGTGGCGAACCTCCTCGGCAACGCGCGCCGCTTCACGGGCGAGGACTCGCCCATCGAGCTGCGCGTGGGCGTCGATCCGCTGCTCGGGGCCGGCTGGATCGAGGTCATCGACCACGGCGAGGGCGTCCCCGACCAGATCAAGGACAAGATCTTCCAGCGCTTCTGGCGCGCCGATACGTCCCGCGCACGCGAGACGGGCGGCACGGGTCTGGGGCTGTCGATCGTGGCGTCGATCGTGGATGCGCTGCACGGCACCGTCGACGTCGTCGACACGCCCGGTGGCGGGGCTACCTTCCGCGTCGCCCTCCCGCTCGCGCGCGAGCGGGCCGCCGAGGAGCACCTCACCCTCATGACCCAGCCCATCGCCCGTCCGCGCGACGAGCGCTGACCGCTCCTCCCCAACGCCGCGGCGCGACGCCTGTATCCCCCGACGGAGCGGACGAGGACGGATGCCGCGCCCGCGGCCTCTACGGTGACTGAACCCGTCCTCACCGACCTCTCAAGGAGTCCCCATGGCCGTCTTCTCCGTCGACAGCGACGCCGTCCTCTCCGCCACGGGCTCGATCCGCGGCACGATCGATCGCCTCGAAGCCGAGACCCACTCCATGCTCAGCCAGCTGACCCAGCTGCAGTCCGCGTGGTCGGGCGCGGCCGCCGTCGCCTTCCAGGGCGCCGTCGACCAGTGGCGGGCCACGCAGCGCCAAGTGGAAGAGAGTCTCGGCGCCATCAACCAGGCGCTGGCGGTCGCCGGCCGGCAGTACGCCGAGGCCGAGCAGGCCTCGATCGCGCTGTTCCGCTGAGCCGCGGCTCGTCCCGATGCGCTCAGGACGACCGGCGGCACCGGTCGTGAAGCGAGGGAGCGCAGCGGCCGAGACGGCCCACCCCCGGGCGAACCGGGGTGCGGCCCACCCCCGGGCGCACCGGGGTGCGGAGAAGTGCAGGATCGCGGATGCCGAGGGCCGGCACGATCCGCGATCCTGCACATCTCCGCATTCCTGCTCGGGAAGCAGATGGTCCCGACGCGCGAAGAAGGCCCCCTCCCGGAGGAGGGGGCCTTCTTGCGGTTCAGCTCGACTCAGAAGTCCATGCCACCCGTCGGGTCGCCGGCGGGAGCCGCGACCTTCTCGGGCTTGTCGGCGACGACGGCCTCGGTCGTGAGGAAGAGGCCGGCGATCGACGCGGCGTTCTGCAGCGCCGAGCGCGTCACCTTGGCGGGGTCGATGATGCCCTGCTGGAACAGGTCGCCGTACTCACCGGTCGCGGCGTTGAGGCCGTGGCCGACAGGGAGGTCGGCGACCTTGTTCGCGACGACGCCCGGCTCGAGGCCGGCGTTGAGGGCGATCTGCTTGAGCGGCGCCTCGATGGCGACCTTGACGATGTTCGCGCCGGTGGCCTCGTCGCCCGAGAGCTGCAGGCCCTCGAACGCGACCTTGCCGGCCTGGATCAGCGCGACGCCACCACCGGGGACGATGCCCTCCTCGACGGCCGCCTTCGCGTTGCGCACGGCGTCCTCGATGCGGTGCTTGCGCTCCTTGAGCTCCACCTCGGTGGCCGCGCCCGCCTTGATGACGGCGACGCCGCCGGCGAGCTTGGCGAGGCGCTCCTGAAGCTTCTCGCGGTCGTAGTCGCTGTCGGTGTTCTCGATCTCGCGGCGGATCTGGGTCACGCGACCCTCGATCTGCGCACCGTCACCGGCACCCTCGACGATGGTCGTCTCGTCCTTGGTGATGATGACCTTGCGCGCACGGCCGAGCAGGTCGAGGGTGGCGTTCTCGAGCTTGAGACCGACCTCCTCGGTGATGACCTGGCCGCCCGTGAGGATCGCGATGTCCTGCAGCTGCGCCTTGCGACGGTCGCCGAAGCCGGGAGCCTTGACGGCGGCCGACTTGAAGATGCCGCGGATCTTGTTGAGCACGAGCGTCGCGAGCGCCTCGCCCTCGACGTCCTCGGCGATGATGACGAGCTCCTTGCCGTCCTGGATCACCTTGTCGACGACGGGCAGAAGGTCCTTGATGTTCGAGATCTTCTGGTTCGCGATCAGGATGTAGGGGTCCTCGAAGACCGCCTCCTGGCGCTCGGGGTCCGTGACGAAGTAGGGGTTGATGAAGCCCTTGTCGAAGCGCATGCCCTCGGTGAGCTCGAGCTCCGTGCCGAAGGTCTGCGACTCCTCGACGGTGACGACGCCCTCCTTGCCGACCTTGTCGATCGCCTCGGCGATCAGGTCGCCGATCGTGGTGTCGGCGGCCGAGATCGACGCCGTAGCGGCGATCTGCTCCTTCGACTCGACCTCCTTGGCCGAGGCGAGCAGCTCGTCGGTGACCGCCTTGACGGCCTTCTCGATGCCCTTCTTGAGCGAGATCGGGTCGGCGCCCGCGGCGACGTTGCGAAGGCCCTCGCGGACGAGCGCCTGGGCGAGCACGGTGGCCGTCGTCGTGCCGTCACCGGCCACGTCGTCGGTCTTCTTGGCGACCTCCTTGACGAGCTCCGCGCCGATCTTCTCGTACGGGTCGTCCAGCTCGATCTCCTTGGCGATCGAGACGCCGTCGTTCGTGATGGTGGGGGCGCCCCACTTCTTCTCGAGCACGACGTTGCGACCGCGGGGGCCCAGGGTCACCTTGACGGCGTCGGCCAGCGTGTTGAGGCCGCGCTCGAGGCCGCGACGGGCCTCCTCATCGAAAGCGATGATCTTTGCCATGTGTGTGTCGTCCCTCCCGGACGTTGGCTTTCGGTCTTAGCACTCGCAGATACGGAGTGCTAAGCCATTCTGGCACTCGCCCCTATCGAGTGCAAGCCGCGCGGAAGCCCTTCCGACACATGACGACACCCCGGGGCCGGAACGCCACCGGGGTGTCTCTCACCACGCCGCTTCGCGGGACGGATGCCGCGGCATCCGTCACCTCATGCGACGATGCGCACGGACTCCGCCTGCGGCCCCTTCTGACCCGAGCCCACCGTGAACTCGACCGTCTGGCCCTCTTCGAGGACGCGGAATCCGGTCATGTCGATGTTCGAGTAGTGCACGAAGACGTCCTGGCCGTCCGCCACGGTGATGAAGCCGAAACCCTTCTCGGCGTTGAACCACTTGACAGTGCCCTGGGTCATGCGAATCACTCCTGTTGCCGTGTGTGTGGGCCCATCGTATGGTTCGCCCGAAAGCGGAAATCGCGGCGTGGGCAACTGTTGACACGCATGCCGCGAAGTGTTTACCCGACCGAAACACGCACCCCCGGCCGAGGTCGGGACGCGGGCTACGGACTCGGCGGAGTGCTCGTGCGATCGAGGCCGATCACGACGACGAGCTGCTTGGTCCGGCTCTCGTCGACGTCGGCCGTCTCGGGGTCGTCCTGCGGCTGGTAGACGTCGCTCTGGGAGACCTGCGCCCCGCCGAGGACGGTCTCGGCGAGCCCTCGCGCCGCCGCCTCGTCCTCGGGATAGGCGTAGTAGACCGTCGTCTCGGCGAAGTCCGTCGAGCCCGCCTGCCCCGCGTTGACGCTGTCGGGAGCCCACCCTGCCGCGATGATCTGGTCTCGCAGCTGGGTCGCGAGCCCCGTCTCCGGCGTGGCGTTGAGGACGATGACGGAGTACGAGGTGTCGACGACGGGCGCCACGGTCGGCAGCGGGGTGACCGTCGGCTCAGGGGTCGGGAAGAGCACGACGCGTCCGGAGGCGATCAGGGTGCCGAAGATCCCGACGGCGACGAGGACGATGGTCGCGAGGACCGCCCAGAGGAACACGACCCACCCGCGCATGCGGGGGTTCTCGGCGCGATGCGCGCCGACTCGGCCGCCGTCCGCGGGGAGTTCGTCGAAGCGATCCCGCGGGTAGGTCGTTTTCGGCACCAGGAAATGCTACCGGGCGACGCCCGCGAACCCGATTCGAGGGCGTCGGCGCGGCGCCGAGCCGGCCGTCATCGGGGATCGGCTGCGGCGCCGGCGACCCTGGTGTCCCGCGAGACGTCGCGCATCCGGCGCAGGCGCTTGACGAGCATCGGGTCGTGCTCCTGCGCCTCCGCCGTGTCGATCAGGCGTCCGAGCAGCTGGTAGTAGCGGGCGGGGGCGAGTCCGAGGTCGGAGCGGATCGCCTCCTCCTTCGCGCCGGCGTGCCGGCGCCACTCCGCCTCGAAGTCCAGGATGGCGCGGTCGCGGTCGGAGAGGGGCACGGCCTCACGGTAGCCCGGCGTCCCCTCCTATCCGGCGCGCCACTCCACGAACCCGCCGAGCGGATCGACGGCGGCGAGCGGACGGGCGTCGCGTCCGAGGACGAAGCCGCCCCACGTCGCGGGGTCGACCGGAGGATCCCAGGCCCTGTGCAGGCCCGGCGGGTCGATCGAGATCCACACGCCGCCGAGGTCGGCGAGCGCCGCGAGGAGTCGTTCCCGTCCGGCGCGCGGGATGTGCGGAAGGACACCGGGCGTCGTGACGACGAGCGTCGCCCCGGCGGGTGCCTCCGCCGCGAGCGCGTGCAGCACGGCCGGGTCGGAGGCATCCCCCCGCACGATCCGCGGCGGGTCGGCGGCGGCGATGTCGAGCGCCGCCTCGATCCGCTCGGCGCGGCCCTCCTCACCCGGCCAGGCCAGGGTGGTGAGGAACCTCCGGTCGTCCTCGTCCCGGGGGTCGAGGGGATCGACGTCGATCCCCGCGCGCCACACGACATCCGGCAGGCGCAGGGCCGGCTCGCCCCGGAGCTCGCATTCCAGCGTGACCGAGGACGGCCCCCCGGATGGGTCGAGCGACACCGTCCGATCGCCCCGGTAGCGGTAGGAGAAGCGGTCGGGATACAGGCACAGCCCGGCGCTCGCCCCCACCTCGAGAAGCGCCAGCGGGCCGGTCACCGTGCTGAGCGCCGGCAGCAGCGCCGCGCAGCGCAGGGGCTCGTTGGTCTGGAGGCCGCGGCGCGCGCTCTCGGCCACGACGGCGTCGATGTTCCGGCCCACCCACGCCGCCCACTCGCGGTACCCCGCGAGCGGAGCGCCGAGCAGGCGGCTGATGGCGAAGACGAGGGGCGGCTGCCGTCGCGTGGCGGGAATCCGCGCGAGAAGGTGCGCGGTGGACGCATCCGTCGCGACGCCGTTCGCCCACTCCTCGTAGACCGCCGAGCGACCCGGGGCCTCCTCCCGTCCGAACCGGGCGTACCGCTGCTGCACCTCGGCCGCGACCGGGCCGAGCGCTGCGGGACTCGCGGGCGAGGCATCCGGACCAGTCGTCACGTGTCCATTGTCGGCGAACCGGCAGAACCCGCCGGAGCGCACAGGCCCAGGCTCGGGTTGAATGGAGGGTGAAGGAGATCCCATGACCTACGCAGTTTCCAAGACCGACGCCGAGTGGCGAGAGCAGCTCGACCCGCAGCAGTACGCCGTGCTGCGAGAGGCGGCGACCGAGCGCCCGTGGACCGGCGAGCTGCTGGACGAGAGCCGCGCGGGCCTGTACACGTGCGCCGCGTGCGGGGCGGAGCTCTTCCAAAGCGGCACCAAGTTCGACTCGCACTGCGGGTGGCCGAGCTTCTACGAGTCGATCCGCCCGGAGGCCGTGGAGCTGATCGAGGACCGCAGCCACGGCATGGTGCGCACCGAGGTGCGGTGCGCCGCGTGCGGCTCGCACCTCGGCCACGTGTTCCCCGACGGGTTCGGCACGCCGACCGGCGACCGCTACTGCATGAACTCCGTCTCGCTCGCCTTCACGCCCGACGCGTGAGCGGCGGCGCACTGGAGGCGATGCGGGCGCGTCGCTCCTGGTCGAAGGTGACGGATGCCGCGCCCTCCTCCGCCGAGCTGCTCGAGCTGGTGTCGGCGGCAGGCCGTGTCGCCGACCACTCCTCGCTCAGGCCGTGGCGGCTCATCGAGCTGCGGGGCGCTGATCGAGAGCGGCTCGGCAAGGCGATCGCCAAGGCCGAGGGCGACAAGCACCCCTCGTCCAAGCCCCTCCGAGCGCCGCTGCTCCTCGCCGTCGTGGCGAGCTACCGCAAGAGCGGGAAGGTCCCCAGATGGGAGCAGGAGGCCGTCGCCTCGGGCGTCGCCCACGTGCTGAGCCTGCTGCTGGACGAGGCGGGGTGGGGTGTGATCTGGCGCACCGGCCATTACACGCGCAGCAAAGCCGTCGCCAAGGCGCATGGGCTGAAGAAGAACGAGGAGCTGCTCGGGTGGCTCTACGTCGGCGGCAAGCCGCCGGTCAAGCGGCACGGCGGGCGCCGCCCCCTCGACGCGTCGCGATTCGTGACGCGCATGCCCGGCGCGAAGGCCTAGCCGCGCGCCCCGCCTCGGCGCGGCAGCACCGCCCGCCACGGGACGACCGCCACGACGACGCCGACGAGCGCGACGAACACCGCGGCGACGGCGACGCCGAGTGACGGCCCCGACAGCGGCGGCCAGAGCGCATCGAGGACGACGGATGTCGCGAGCAGGCCGACGACGGATCCGAGCCCGAGCAGCAGCACGCCGGTGTGCCGCACGAGGGCGGCCGACAGGAAGATGTACACGACGCCGATGGCCCCTCCGGCATAGAGCCACGCGTCGGCCGGGAAGCGCTCTGGTGCGCCGGCGGTCGAGATGTGGACGACGTCGGCGACGACGAGGGCGAGGGTTCCCCCGATGAAGTTGACGAGCGTGGCCACAAGCGGACTGCCGACCGCCTGACGCAGCCGGCCGTTCGTGGCCTGCTGCCAGGCGATGCCCGCACCCGCGAGGAACGGGAGGAGCAGCATCCACCACGGCACTGCGGCCAGGCCTTCGCCGGCGAGACAGAGCACGACCGCCAGGAGCACGAGCAGGCCGCCCGCCAGGCGGCCCAGGGTCACGGCGACGACCCCCGCAGGGCCATACCCCACGCGGTCCAGCACGAGGCCGTTGACGGTCTGCCCCGCCACGACCCCGACCGTGAAGAGGGCGACGCCGATCGTCGCGACCGTGAGGCCTTGCGTGGCGACGGTGAGGGCGCCCGCGAGGCCGCCGATCAGCATCCAATACGGGATGTCGCGTCCCACGCCCCGCACGAGCCTTACGAGCCCGGCCCGGCCGGCGGGGAGCACCGCGCACAGGACGAGGAGGATCGCCAGCCCCGAGCCGAACGAGATGACCGCTGCCGTGAACCCGTCGCCCAGAGCGAGGCCGAGCGACCCGTTGACGCGCGCCTGCACGGCCGTCAGGACGCCCACGAGCACCGCTCCGCCGAGCGCGAGCCAGGCGGGCATGCGGGGCGGGGTCACGCGTCAATCTTGCCCGGACCGGGAGTGTCCGACCTGCGACGTACTCTGGAGTGTGACTCGAACGCGCAGGCAGAAGCTGCTCTCGTGGCTCCCGGCGGCGATCCTGCTCGTGATCATCGCGGGCGTCGTCTTCACGACGATCGCCGTGCAGAACTCCTGGTGGGCCGAGGACCGACCTGTCGCCTCGAGTGACCAGAAGGCCTCCGACGGCAGCAGCATGCTCTCGGACGCGGGCCTGGACTACGTCAACGTCGAAGGGGTGCTGCGCGTCCGGATCGGCCCCGGGGCGTTGCCGACCACGCAGGTCGGCCTGGGCGCGGACGAGGAGAAGTCCGGGGAGTTCCGGCGCCCCGTCCGCGCCGTCATCGCCGCGGGCGACGAGGTGTACGTCATCGAGGACGTCGAGACGATGCGGGCCGCGGCGAAGGACGGGAAGCTGACCTCGCTGACCCTCGGCGTCGGGCAGGCGCTGCCGTGGTCGAGCGCCGTGGGCACCGTGCAGGGGCTCGCGTCGGAGTTCGGGTGGGATCAGGACGAGATCGCCTCGTGGCAGCAGCAGGTCTCGGACTTCACGCGCGAGAACACGGAAGGCATCTTCACGGCCGAGGTGACGTCGACGGATGCCGCGCAGGTCACCGGCACGCTCGCCTTCGACCGGTCGAGCGGCAACACGACCCTCTCGATCACGTTCGCCCCGGTCGCCTGAGCGCGGTCCGGTCGCAGGCGTCGGGCGGGCGCCTGTCAAGGGCCCTCGACAGTCCCGCCTCGGCGGCGGAGGATGCGCTCATGCGAGAAGTGCAGATGTTCGGCCACGGGGAGGTCGTGAAGCTGCCGACGGGCGAGACCGCCCGTGTGGTGTACCCGGCGTCCGGTCCGCCCGTCGACTTCTTCGACCCGCTGACCGACCCGTTCGTCCTCCGCGCGGTGAACGTGCTGATGGACGACGGCGAGGTCCGGCGCTACCTGGCGTCGGAGCTCGTCCCGGAGGAGGAGTGACCTCAGGACTCCTGCCCGCCGGTGAGAATCGCCGAGGCATCCGCCGTGGAGCCGACCACGGGACTCGAACCCGTAACCGCCCGATTACAAGTCGGGTGCGCTACCAATTGCGCCAGGTCGGCAGAGCGACAAGTCTAGCCGCGCCCGCGGTGGCGACCGTTCGCCCGATCAGGGCGCGGGAGTCGGCGTGGGCGTCGGAGTGGGGGTCGGCGAGGGCGTCTTCGTCGATCCGTCGCTCGCGATCGTCAGGACGAACTGCGAGAACTCCGCCGGGTCGTCGAGGGCGCCGATGTACTGCGTCCCGTTGACGAGCACCATGGGGGCGGTCGTGAGGGCGACGCCGTCCGTCCCGGGGATCGACTTGAGGGCCCGGTCGGTCGCCGACTTGGCCCATCCGGCGAAGTCCTCGTTCTCGATGCAGTCGCGCACGACCTTCGGCGAAGAGGCACCGGAGGCGATGGCGGCGGCCGCGAGATCCGAGTCGGAGATGCCGTCGGAGTCGACCTCGGGCTGCTGCTCGAGGAGGGAGTGCGTGAAGGCGAAGAAGGCATCGGGCGAGTGCGTCGCGACGCAGGCGGCCGCGCTCGCGGCGCGCAGGGAGTACTTGGTGCCGTTGGACTTCGACGTCAGCATCGCAACCGGGTGATAGGTGAGGGTGGCCGCGCCCTCCTTGACCCAGGTCGCCAGCTGTGCGGCGTTGGCGAGCTGGAACTCGCGCGACCCCGGCGAGAGGTAGTCGACGTAGATGCGGATGTCGACGGCCGGGGCGGCGGTCGCCTCGGCGTCGGGAGCGGGCGTCTCGACGGGCGTCGGCGTGGGCGTGGGCGTTGCGCCGGCGGCACCCGAGCCCGGCGCGCCCATCTCGGCCTTGCTGTCTTCGAGCGTCGTGCCGGTGACCGAGGTCACCACAACGCCGTCGTCGGTCACGTTCGCGGGGTCCAGGAGGGGCTTGGATGCCGCGGACCCGACCGTCCACGTGACGACGATCGCCGCGACGGCGACGATCGCGACGACGGCGACGGCGACGGCGGCGCCGCGGAGGAGGCGCACGCGCGACTGCTTCGCTTGAACCTGAAGCGCCTTCTCGCGGACCGCTTCGCGGCGGTCGCTCGGGACAGGCGCGTTCTGTGATTCGTCGCTCGACATGAAACCTTCTGGAGACGGGGGGCCGTGGGCCGGGTCGCGGATCGGGCGCGACCGCAGACGATGCTAGCCAGGCAGGCTGGGAAAAGCCCAGACACGGCGCCTGGCGAGGGCGCGGCATCCACCCGTCGCAATCCCGGCGGGAAGCGATCCCGCCCGGCATGTCATACTGAGGGGTACGCCCGACGATGGGCGTGCGGGTGAGCCCCCGCAATTCCATTCACTACGGATCGTCCGGCACGTACCTGCCGGTGAAGGAGAGCACGATGGCGTCCGTCACGTTCGACAACGCAACCCGCTTGTACCCCGGGGGCACGCGCCCCGCTGTGGACAAGCTCAACCTCGAAGTGGGCGACGGCGAGTTCCTCGTCCTGGTCGGTCCCTCCGGCTGCGGCAAGTCCACGTCCCTGCGCATGCTGGCCGGCCTCGAAGAGGTCAACTCCGGCCGCATCCTCATCGGCGACCGCGACGTCACGGACGTCCCGCCGAAGGACCGCGACATCGCGATGGTGTTCCAGAACTACGCGCTGTACCCGCACATGACGGTCGCCGAGAACATGGGCTTCGCGCTCAAGATCGCCGGCGTCGGCAAGGAGGAGCGCGCCGCCCGCGTGCTCGAGGCAGCCAAGCTCCTCGACCTCGAGCAGTACCTCACGCGCAAGCCGAAGGCCCTCTCGGGCGGTCAGCGTCAGCGTGTCGCGATGGGCCGCGCGATCGTCCGTCAGCCGCAGGTGTTCCTCATGGACGAGCCCCTGTCGAACCTCGACGCCAAGCTCCGCGTCCAGACCCGTACGCAGATCGCGTCGCTGCAGCGTCGCCTCGGCGTCACCACGGTCTACGTCACGCACGACCAGACCGAGGCCCTCACGATGGGCGACCGCATCGCCGTGCTCAAGGACGGCCTGCTCCAGCAGGTCGGCTCGCCGCGCGACCTGTACGAGAAGCCGAACAACGTGTTCGTCGCCGGCTTCATCGGCTCGCCCGCGATGAACCTGTTCCCGGCCGACCTCGCCGAGGGCGGCGTCCGCTTCGGCGACACCGTCGTCGGGGTCGAGGCCGACACGCTCGGGAAGGCGCACGGCTCGGAGGTCACGATCGGCGTGCGTCCCGAGGACATCCAGGTCGCCCCCGCGGACGGCCGCGGCCTCCCGGTCGTGGTGGACCTCGTCGAGGAGCTCGGCGCGGACGGCTACCTCTACGGCCACTCCGACGTCAACGGCAAGCGCACCGACATCGTCGCGCGCGTCGACGGCCGTCGTCACCCGAACGCCGGTGAGACGGTCGTGCTTGCACCCGTGCCCGGCCACGTCCACGTCTTCGACGTCGAGACGGGCGAGCGCCTGACCGACAAGGCCATCGCCTCGGCGTAAGACCGATCGGACACAGCGCGGGCGGCTCGTCATGAACCGCCCGCGCTGTCGTCTTGCTGGAGAACAATGCCCGCTGCCCTGAGCATCACCGCCAGCTCGGTCGATCCCGGTCTGCTGAACCTGCCCTGGTCGACGACCCTCGCCGAGTGGCCGAGCAGTCACATCGTCTTCCTCCCCAAGGGCATCTCACGGCACCTGGTGCGCTTCGCGAACCTGTCCGGCCGAGTCGTGGCCATCAAGGAGACGACGGAGGAGATGGCGCGCCGCGAGTACGACATGCTCGGCAACCTCCATCGCCTGGACGCACCGTGCGTCGAGCGGGTGGCCGTCATCGCCGGCAGGACGGATGCCGCGGGCGAGCCGCTGCCGGCGGCTCTCGTCACCGCGCACTTGAAGTTCTCGCTCCCCTACCGGGCGCTCTTCACGCAGGTGCTCCGCCCCGACACCGCCAATCGCCTCGTCGACGCTCTGGCAGTGCTCCTCGTGCGTCTGCACAACGTCGGCTTCTTCTGGGGCGACGTCTCGCTCTCGAACACGCTCTTCCGCCGGGATGCCGGCGCCTTCGCGGCCTACCTCGTCGACGCCGAGACCGGCGAGCTGCACGAGTCGGGCCTCACCCCCGGGCAGCGCGCGCACGACCTCGAGATCGCCCGCACCAACATCGCCGGCGAGATCATGGACCTCGAAGCCGGCGGGCGGCTCGAGGGCGGTGTCGATGCACTGGCCATCGCCGACGGCATCATGTCGTCCTACCACTCGCTGTGGGGCGCGCTGACGGACAAGGAGTCCTTCGCGGCGAACGAGGCGTGGCGCCTGACGGAGCGCGTGCAGCGCCTCAACGACCTCGGTTTCGACATCGGCGAGATGTCGATCGTTGCCACCACCGACGGAACGAGGGTGTCGATCCAGCCGAAGGTGGTCGACGCCGGCCACCACCAGCGGCGACTGCTGCGGCTCACGGGCCTCGACGTCGAGGAGAACCAGGCCCGGCGGCTCCTCAACGACCTCGACGAGTTCCGCGCGCGCGTCTCCCGCCTCGGCGACGACGAGGAGATGGTCGCGCACGAATGGCTGACGCGCGTCTTCGAGCCCGTCGTGAAGGCGATCCCGTTCGATCTCCGGGCGAAGCTCGAGCCGGCCGAGGTGTTCCACCAGGTGCTCGAGCACCGCTGGTACATGTCGCAGGCGCGCGGCAGAGCGGTGCCGCTGGCCGAGGTGCTCACGAGCTACATCGACGACGTCCTGCGCCACCGCCGCGACGAGGCGACGGTCATGGGCCCCCCGACCGAGACCACGTCGATCCCGGTGCTGACCACCGGAGCGATCGATCTCAGCGACGAGGACGACGACGTCGACTGGCGCGATCTGGTGTGACCCCGCTCAGACGAGGATCCGCACCGGGTTCTCGACGAGCGCGGTGAACGCGGCGAGCCACCGGGCGGCAAGCGCCCCGTCCAGCACGCGGTGATCCGCCGACAGCGTGACCGTCATGACGGTCGCCACGGCGAGCTCGCCGTCGACCGCCACGGGCCGCTGCTCGGCGGCCCCGATCGCCAGGATGCCCGCGTGCGGTGGATTGATGATGGCCGCGAACTCGCGCGTGCCGTACATGCCCAGGTTCGTGATCGAGAAGGATCCGCCCTCGAGCTCATGCTGACGCAGGCGCCCCGCGCGGGCCCGGTCGATGAGATCCCGGAGGGTCGCGCTCAGCTCGCCGAGCGCGAGGCGATCGACGCTCCGCACGACCGGCGTCACGAGGCCGTCGTCGAGGGCGACCGCCACGGCGAGATCGACGTCCGAGAAGCGCTGGATGCCGGCATCCGTCCACACCGCGTTGGCGTCGGGAACCTCGCGCAACGCAGCGGCGACGGCCCTCACCAGGAGGTCGTTCAGAGTGACAGGATGCTCGCGGTCCGCGTTGATCGTGCGCCTCAGGTCGAGGAGGCCGTCGACGCGGCAGTCCGCGCGGAGATAGAAGTGCGGGACCGTCGCCTTGCTCTCGGTGAGCCGGCGGGCGATCGCGCGCCGCATCGGCGTGAGCGGCACGACGACCGGCTCCGCGGCCGCCCGCGGCGACGCGTCGCGCCCGTCGGCGGCGGCGCCGGGCGGCGGCGGGGACGCGTCGTGCCCGTCGGCGGCGGCCCCGGAAGACGGCGCCGGCGCGGGCGGCGGAGCCGAGCCGTCCGGAAGCCCGTCACCCACCAGCTGCTCGACGTCCCGACGGACGATGCGCCCCCCCGGACCCGTGCCACGGACTGCGGCGAGGTCGAGCCCGCGCTCCCGTGCGATCCGGCGGACGAGCGGGCTGGCGAAGATCCGGTCCGCGCTGTCGGGCACGGCGGGGAACTCCCCACCGGAGTGCGCCGGTGCCGGGCTCGCAGGCGCCTCGCGCGGCGGTGCCGGATCGGCGCGCGAACCCGCGGCGGCGAGTGCGGCATCCGGAGACTCTCCCTCGTCGGCCAGCACGGCGATCGGGGTGCCGACCGCGACGGCCTCGCCGGGTGCGACGAGGAGGCCGGCGACGGTCCCGGATGCCTCGGCCTCGTGCTCGAAGACGGCCTTCTCGGTCTCGATCTCGGCGATGGTCTGCCCCGCCTCGACGGCGTCGCCGACCGCCACGAGCCAGGCCTGGAGCGCGGCCTCGGTCGCGCCGGCCATGACGGCGGGCATGCGCACGACGGTCGCCATCACGCTCCTCCCCACGCCGCGCGCATCCGTTCGAGGGCGGCGGCCACCTCTTCGGTCCGCGCGATCGCGGCACGCTCGAGCACCCTCGAGATCGAGGGGGACGCCTCTCCCCCGGTGACCCGCTCCACGGGCTGGTCGAGCCAGTCGAAGAACCGCCGCTGGATCTCGTCGGCGAGCCACGCTCCATAGCCCGTGCCGCGGGCGCCCTGCTCCACGACGAGGACGGCGTTCGTCTTGCGGGTGCTGTCGCCGATCGTGTCCCAGTCCAGCGACGCCCGGTCGAGCCACCGCAGATCGATGAGCTCGGCGTCGATGCCCGTCTGCTCGATCGCCTCGGCGCTGTGCCCGACCATCGAGAGGTAGGTGAGCACCGTGACGTCGGACCCCGCGCGCCGGACGGCCGCGGAGCCCGGCGCGATGACGTGGTCGAGGGCCCCCTCGCGCACGGTCTGGGTGGTGGGATAGAGGTCGACGTGCTCGATCACGAGCACGGGGTCGTCGATGGCGAGGGCCGCGTTGAGAAGTCCGACGTAGTCCTCGGCGGTGGATGCCGCGGCGACCCTCCAGCCGGCGCTGGTGGCGAAGATCCCCGCGGGATCCATGAGGTGCTGCGAGCCGTAGCCCGAGCCCATCGCGACCTTCGTCCGCAGGACGAGCGGCACGGCGTGCGTGCCGCCGAACATGTGCCGTGACTTGGCGATCTGGTTGAAGACCTGATCGGCGGCGACCCACATGAAGTCGGGGTACATGAACTCGACGACGGGACGATAGCGGCCGTCCAGGGCCATGCCGCCCGCCAGGCCGAAGAAGGCGTTCTCGCTGATCGGGGTGCCGATGACCCGGTCGGGGCCGTACTTGGCGAAGAGCCCCTTCGTGGCGCCGTTGGTGCCGCCGGCGAGGCGGTGCACGTCCTCGCCGAGTACCACGATGCGGGGGTCCTGCTCCATCCGGCGATCCATCACCTCTGCCACCACGTCGACGAAGCGCCTCTCGGCGGCGGGTGCGTCGTCCGGGAGCGGGGCTCCCACTCCCTCGAGCTCGCGAAGGTCGCTCCGGATGCCGACGTCGACGAACCCCGGGTCGGGCCACAGCGCGGGACGGATGCGCTGCTTGCCCTCGTTGTCCGGGTCGTCCTCCAGCAGAGCCGCCGCAGCTTCGGCCATCGCCCGCTGGGCCCGCTCGCGCAGGGCGGCGACGGCGTCCTCGTCGGTCAGGCCGCGGCGCTGCATCTCGTTCGCGACCCGGTCGAGCGGATCGCGCGCCCGCCACTCGGCCTCCTCCTGCTTGGTTCGGTAGCCGAAGGCGCTGCCCGGGAAGGGGCCGTTCTGGTGGAAGAAGCGGTACACCTCCGCCTCGATGATGGCCGGACCGCCGCCGGTCCGCAGGCGCTCCGACGCGGCGCGCATCGCGAGGTGGACCGCGAGCGGATCCATTCCGTCGACCCGCCAGCCGGGGATGCCGAACCCCTGCCCGCGGACCGAGAAGCGGGTGTCGGCGGTGATCTCGTCGGCCCGCGTCGAGACGGCGTACAGATTGTTCTCGATGAAGAAGCACAGCGGGAGCTTCCAGGCCGCCGCGAGGTTCATCGTCTCGAGCACGGAGCCGATCTGGCTCGCTCCGTCGCCGAAGCAGTTGACGGTGAGATCCGTCGTGCCGGCGTGCTTCTGCGCCCACGCGTTGCCCGCCGCCATGGGCGCACCCCCGCCGACGATCGCGTTCGTGCCGAGCGCGCCCGCCTCGAGCCACTGGAGGTGCATCGAGCCGCCGCGACCGCCGCAGTAGCCCTGGGCGAGACCGAGGATCTCGGCCAGCGTGCGCTGAAGGACCTCCTGGACGGCCGGCGTCACGGGGGACGCGGCATCCATCGTCCCTCCCGTCACGTGCGAGAGGGCCTTCGCGAGGAACTGGTGGTGGCCGCGATGGGAGCCGTTCACGGCATCGGTGGAGCGGAGGCCGACGATGGATCCCACCGCGCCGCCCTCTTGACCGATGCTCGAGTGGGCCGGTCCGTGGACGAGCCCTTCGGCGGCGAGGGAGAGCACCGTCTCCTCGAAGGCGCGGATGAGATGCAGCTGCACGAGCATCGTGGTGAGCAGGCCCGGGTCGGCGGCATCCCAGTCCTCGGCCGTCGTCTCGAGCTCGACCCAGTCGACGCCGGTCTCCAGCGCTCGTGTGTGCGGCATCGTCGCCTCCTCGAGCGCCAGAGTAGTTCAGATTGCATCCAATATCAACGGATCGGGGCGATCAGGGTGGATTTCCGCTGAGACGAGGAGCACTATGGATCCAATCGCGAAGGAGGCCATGATGGCGATCCCCGGCATGCGCGGTGTCGACCACATCGGATTCACCGTGCCCGACCTCGACGAGGCCGAGCGATTCCTCGTCGGCGTGCTCGGCGCCGTGCACGTCTACACGCTGGGCGCCAAGCGCTCCGACGCGGATGACTGGATGACCGTGCAGCTCGGCGTGCATCCGCGCACGGTGATCCGCGAGATCCGGTTCTATCGCCTGGGCAGCGGCAGCAACCTCGAGGTGTTCCAGTACGACAGCGCGGACGGACAGGCCCCGCCACCGCGCAACAGCGACATCGGCGGTCACCATGTGGCTCTCTACGTGGACGACATGGACGCCGCCGTCGCGTTCCTGCGGTCTCAGGGCGTCGAGGTGATGGGCGAGCCCGTTTCGAGCGCCGGCGCCTCGGCCGGGCAGCGCTGGCTGTACTTCCGAAGCCCGTGGGGTATGCAGTTCGAGCTCGTGAGCTTCCCCGGCGGCAAGGCGTACGAGAGCGACGCCGACGTGCTGCTGTGGCATCCCGGGCGGCCGGCGGAATGAGTGAAGGGATGCCGCAGCCCGCCGCCGTCGAGCGTCCGCCGGACGGGCACGGCGCGGCGGGAGCCAGGGTGGCGGAGGCACTGCGCAGCGCCATCCTTGACGGCCGCTACGCGCCCGGCGAGCGGATCCGGCAGGAGGTGCTCGCCGAGCGGTACGGCGCGAGCAGGGTTCCCGTGCGTGAGGCGCTGCGCATGCTGGACGCGGAGGGTCTCGTGACGCTCGTCGCCAACACCGGAGCGTGGGTGTCGCGGATCAGCCTCGCGGAGTGCGAGGAGATGTACCAGATCCGCGAGCGGATCGAACCGCTGCTCCTCCGCTTCAATCTGCCGCTGCTCTCGCCGGCGGATGTCGCCGAGCTCGCGCGGCTGGCCGATGCGATGGAGGCGACCGACGACGTCGAGGAGTTCCTCGCACTCGACCGCGCGTTCCATCTCTCGTGCTACGACCTGGTGCCCACATCGGTGCTCGGCGATCTGGTGCGGCAGCTCTGGAACCGCACGCAGCACTATCGCCGCGCCTTCACCCGCGTGTTCCGGGCGGAAGGCGACCGCAGCGTGCACCACGAGCACCACCTCCTGGTCGCGGCCCTGCGGCGCGGCGATGCCGACGAGGCCGAGCGCGTGCTGGCGGGGCACATCCGTCGCACCCGGCTCGAGCTGGCGAGGCATCCCGAGGTGTTCAGCGACTCCTGAGCCGCGTCAGGTCAGCCGCCACCCGCGGTCGACGTCGAGGCTCGTGCCCGACACGCCGCGGTTGCGCAGCAGGAACTGCACTGCGTCGACGATGTCGGCCATCGTCGCGAGGTCGCCTCCCGGCGTGCGGGACGTGTAGCCGTCGAGTACGCCGGCGGGCTTCGACGCCCAGAACGGGCTGTCGCCGATGATGCCCGGGTGGATCCCGTTGACCCGGATGGGCGCGAGCTCCAGAGCGAGCGTCCGGACGAGACCCTCGACTCCCCCGTTGATCGTCGACACCGTCGTCGACCCCGGGTACGGGGCATCCTTCGCCCGCCCGCCGAAGAGGACGATCCCGGTGTCGCGGGACGGTGCGAGGCGATCCAGCAGGCAGTGGACGACCTCGGTGTAGCCGATGAGCTTGAGCGTCACGAGGCGCCGGGCGCGGGCGATGTCGTAGTCGCGGACGGTGTTGGCGTCGCGCTCGATCGCCGCCAGCACGAGCCCCTGGACCGGCCCGAGGGGCGCGAGCTGCCCGGCGATCGATTCGGGTTCGGAGATGTCGAGCCCGATCGCCGAGGCTCTTTCCCCGATTCCCGCCGCGATCTCGCGCGCGCGGGTCGCGTCGCGCCCCGTGAGCACGACGCGGTCGCCCTGAGCGACGATGTCCTGGGCGAGGGCGAGTCCGATGCCGGACGTTCCGCCGACGACGACGATGGTGCGGTCGGTCACTGTTCCTCCTCGGGTTGGGGCGGGGAGACGGAGTCCGGTGCGAGCGGGCCCGCACCGCCGAGCAGGCCTCGCCTGCTGACCTCCGCGGCGGCTCCCCAGTCGGATCGGGCGAGTTCTTCATCGGCCAGAGCCCGCTCGAAGACGGCCTTCAGCGCGTCGAGGGTGGGCAGATGCACGGATGCCTCGCCCGCGACCTCCTCCGCCAGGCGCAGGTCCTTGTATCCGAGGGCCATGAGGAATCCGGGCGGGATGTAGGACCGGTCCACGATCTCGGCTCCGTAGACCGAGTAGGCGACACCGCCGAAGAGGGTGCTCGTGAGGAGCTCGACGAATCCTCGGCCGTCGATGCCGTGTCGCTCCACCGTCGCGAGCGACTCGCCGATGGCCTGGATGGCATGGATGATGTTGTAGTTCACGACCACCTTGGCGACGTTGGCGACGCGCGGCTCCTCGCCGAGCCGCCACACGCGGGCGCCGAGCACCTCGAGCACGGGCAGCACGTCCTCGACGGCGGCAGGGCGACCGGCCACGAGGATGTTGAGCTTCCCCTCTGCCGCGACGGTCGGCCGCCCGAGCACCGGCGCGGCGACGTACTCCGCGCCGGCGGCGCGGAAGAGCGCGCGCAGCCGGTCGGCGGCCGCGGGGCTGATGGAGGCCATGTTGACGTGGATGCCGCGAGCCCGCCGTACCGCGGCCGCGTCGAGCACCGTCTCCGCGGCCGCGTCGTCGGCCAGCATCGACACCGACAGGCCCGCTTCGAGCGCGTCGCCCGGGGATGCCGCGAGCACCGCGCCCGCTTCGAGGAGCGGGGCCGCGGCATCCGGCGAGCGGTTCCAGACCCGCACGTCGTGGCCGGCATCCACGAGTCGGCGTGCCATCGCCGAGCCCATCGTGCCGAGCCCGAGGAATCCGATCGTCGCCATCAGGACTCTCCGCGCCCCCAGGCCGTGTTGAGATGCGACTGGCTGTCGCGTTCGAGGTTGAGGGGGCCGTCGATCGTGTAGTAGCGGCGACCGGCGACGATGAGCTCCTCGGCGGGGAACTTCGTGATGACCTCGCAGCCGTCGGCGGTCACCACGACCTCCTCCTCGATGCGGGCGGCACCCCATCCGTCCGCCGAGGGCCAGTACGTCTCGAGGGCGAACACCATGCCCTCCTGCAGGACCTCGGGGTGATCCAGCGAGACCAGCCGCGAGAAGATCGGCTTCTCCCAGATCGAGAGCCCGACGCCGTGCCCGTACTGCAGGGCGAAGGCCGCCTCCTCGTCGGCGAAGCCGAACTCCTGCGCCGTCGGCCACACCTCGACGATGTCGGCGGTCGTGGCGCCGGGTCGCACGAGGGCGATGGCCCGGTCCATGTACTCGCGCGCCCGCGTGTAGGCGTCCCGCTGAGCCGAGCTCGCCGACCCGACGGCGAAGGTGCGGTAGTAGCACGTGCGGTAGCCGTTGAAGCTGTGCAGGATATCGAAGAACGCCGGGTCTCCCGGACGGATCAGCCGGTCGGAGAACACATGCGGATGCGGCGAGCAGCGCTCGCCGGAGATGGCGTTCACCCCCTCCACGTACTCGGAGCCGAGGTCGTAGAGCGTCTTGGCGACCAGCCCGACGGCCTCGTTCTCGCGCACTCCCGGGCGGAGGAACCGGTACAGCTCCTCGTACGCGGCATCCACCATGGAGCACGCCTGCGTGAGGAGCCGGATCTCGTCGCCCGTCTTGATCCGACGAGCCTCCATGAACACCTGCTGGCCGTCGACGACCCGGATGCCCTTTTGTTGCAGCGCGAAGAGGATCGGGAGCTCGATCACGTCGACGCCGAGCGGCTCGTCCGCGACACCGAACTTCTCCAGCTCGCGCTTGATCTTCCTCGCCACCCCCTCGGCGATGCCCGCGTCCGGGGTGAACGCACCGCGCAGGGTCGAGATGCCGGCGCGGGCGCCTCGCTCGGCCCGCGGCCGGAGCGCGCCTTCGTGCGGCGCGTCGGGATCGGCATCCATCTCCGCCGTCGTGACGTCGAGCCACGGGTTGTAGAGCGCGTGGTGCTTGGCCGCCGAACCGAAGTCCCACGAGATGGGGTCGCTGTTTCGCGTGAGGAGGCTGAAGCGGATGAGCTTGTCCATCGCCCAGGTCCCGATGTGCGTCGCCGTCATGTAGCGGATGTTCGAGAAGTCGAAGGCGAGCACCGCGCCGAGGTCGGAGCGGTCGAGCTCGGCTTTGAGCCGTGCCAGGCGGTCGGAGCGGAGGCGGTCGAAGTCGACCCTGGCCTCCCAGTCGACGGCGTTCGATCCCGTCGTCCCGGTGTTCTTCATCGGATCCTCCTGCGACGCTGTGGTGCGAACACGTGCGATCAGGTGTAAAGGTACAGTGAACACTTGCGACATGTCACGTCGCAAGGGGAACGCCGGAGACGGAGCGACATGGCCACGGAGGAGATCGGCGCGCGTCTGCGCGACGCCCGGCTCGCGCGAGGCCTGAGCGTGCGCGGGCTCGCGCAGGCGCTCGGCGTCTCGGCGAGCCTGATCTCGCAGATCGAGACCGGCAAGACACAGCCCTCCGTCTCGACTCTCTACGCGATCGTGTCGGAGCTGGGCGTCTCGATCGACGAGCTCCTGGGCGTGGGACGAGTCCCCGAGCCGGCGCCGCAGAGCACCACCGTCGCGGCCGTCCAGCGTTCGCACGAGAATCCCGTCATCGAGATGGAGAACGGGGTGAAGTGGGAACGGCTCGCCGCCGGCGACGGGGCTGCCGATGCGCTCCTGGTGACCTACGCCCCCGGCGCGTCGAGCTCGGTCGAGGGACGGCTCATGCGCCACGCGGGCGTCGAGTACGCGTATCTGCTCGAAGGCGAGCTGACCCTGCAGCTCGACTTCGACACCCACGTCCTGCATCCGGGCGACTCGCTGCACTTCGACTCGATCAGACCGCACCTGTACGTCAATCGCGGCGACGCCGTGGCCCGCGGGATCTGGTTCGTCGTCGGACGCCGCGAGCAGATCGAGGCGATGCCCGTCGCAGACGGCAGCCCGTCCGCCGGGGCGGACGCGCCGATAGCGTCGGCCGTCGACGTGCTGCAGGCGATGGATCGCCTCCGGAGGCGCTGAGAACCGCGTCAGCGCCGGTGCCGCGCCGGGCGCGGAGCCTCGGCCCACGGATCCACGAGCGTCTTGATCTGGGAGGCCGTGCCCTCGAGCAGGGGCCGCAGCGCCCGCTCGACGACGAGGTCGAGCGGGATCACCTCGCCGGCGACGTCCGACCAGTCCGCCCGCGTCGCCAGCAGCTTCACCGCCTCGGGCATGTCATCGGCGAAGACGTGCGCCACGCTGCCGACGATCGCGATCTCGTCGAGCGTGACGTCCCGCAGCGCCAGACTCGTCGGCACCTTCTGCACGCCGACCGGCACCACGACCGCGCCGCGCGGGGCCGCCCCGAGCACGTCGGCCAGCCCTTCCGCCGTGGCGCTCACCTCGAACAGGACGTCCGGCTGCACCCCGCGCTGCCGCAGCGCATCCGCGAGCGGGATCTCTCCGGCTCGGATGCCGTCCGCCGCGCCCAGCCGCCCCGCAAGAGCCAGCCTTTCCGGGTCGCGGGCGACGGCGGTCACACGTGCGCCCGTCGCCGCCGCCGCGACGACGAGGAATGCCCCGATCCCCCCGACCCCGACGATGACCGCCTCGTCGCCGGCGCGCAGGCCGCTTCGCCGCACGACGTGCACCGCGATCGACATCGGCTGGGCGAGCGCCAGGGTGTCGTTGGGCAGACCCGCCTCGGACACGTCGAGCAGGATGGCGGCCGGAACGACGACGTAGCCGGCGAGCCCGCCGTCGACCTGCAGACCCGCCGTCCGGTAGGTGCGGCACAGGTTCGTGCGGCCCCGAGAGCACTGCCGACACGCGCCGCAGGAGATGCCGGCACCGCACACGACGGTCGCCCCGGCCCGCAGCCCGGAGACTCCCTCCCCGATCTGCTCGACCACCCCCGTGAACTCATGTCCCAGCACCACGGGCGGCGTCGAGAGGAGTCCGCGATCCCACTCGATCGCGTCGGTGCCGCACACTCCGCACACGGTCACCCGGACGAGGACCTCCCCGGCGCCGGGCCTCGGGATGGGGCGCTCCTCGAGCCGCAGATCGCGGAGCGCGTGAAGGACGGCCGCGCGCATCGTGCGTCAGCCGGCCGAGCCGATGTCGAGCTGCGCGGCGTGACGGGTCGCGATCATCCGGCCCAGAAGGCGGTCGTACACCGCCTTGTGCACGTCCGAATCGAGGTAGCCCGCGAGGCCGTCGGCGTCGTCGACGATCGCGGCGACGGCATAGTCGGCGTCGCTCGGGCGCAGGCGGAGGTTCTCGCCGCAGTCGTACCGCCGGAGGGCCGGTATCTCCCCGGCCATCTCGGTGAGCTGCCGGGTCAGCTCGGCCACGTCCTCGGAGGTGACGTCGCCCTTCCAGGTGAACAGAGCCAGGTGAAGGATCATGACGCTCCTCGCTTCGACGTGTGCGGCCGCTCGCCGTGTACAGGGACACTTTACGCCCGTGCAGTCATTCGAATACACTTCGGGCGACGGCGGAGATCCGATCCGCCCTCCCCTGCTGATCGAAGGAGATGAGCGATGACGGACAAGCCGACCCCTCGGAAGGGCCAGCCGATTCTCTTCACGAACGGGATCGTCCTCACGATGGATGACGCCCGCACCGTCCTGGATCGTGGCGACGTCCTGGTCAAGGACGGCAGGATCGCCGAGGTCGGGGTCGGCGTCGCCGCACCCGAGGATGCCTTCACGATCGACGCCGAGGGCGGCATCGTGATGCCCGGCATGGTCGACACGCACCGGCACATGTGGCAGACGGCGATGCGGGCGTACGGAGCCGACTGGACGCTCACCCAGTACTTCGTCTGGTACTACCTGCAGCACGGCGCGAAGTTCCGCCCGGAGGACGTGGCCGCGGGCAATCTGATCTCTGCTCTCGACGCGGTCGAGTCGGGAGTGACGACCAGTGTCGACTGGTCGCACGGCCTTCGCACCGTCGACCACGGCGAGGCGGCCTACGAGGCGCTCGCCACCTCGCCCGGTCGGTTCGTGCTCGCTTACGGCAACCTCGCGCAGTCGCCGTGGGAATGGACCGCGGACAAGGCGATCCAGGATCTTCTGACGCGCTCCCGCGACGACTCGCGCATGTTCGGCACGCAGATCGCCTTCGACGTGCCGAACCAGGACGAGGAGTTCCCCGAGCTCGCCGCCTACCGCGTCGCGGAGGAGCTCGGGCTGAGGGTCACCACCCATGCCGGGGTGTGGGGAGCGACCAACGACTGGGGCATCAAGAACGCCTACGCCGCGGGCGTGATGAAGGAGGGGTACACGTACGTCCACGCCGCGTCGCTGTCGGCGGAGTCTTACCAGAAGATCGCGGCGACCGGCGGGAACGTGTCGCTGGCGACCGAGTCCGAGGACACGTGCGGTCAGGGCTATCCGCCCGTGCACCAGCTGCGGCGCTACGGCATCCCGGCTTCCCTCTCGGTCGACACCAGCGTGTGGTTCAGCGCCGACCTCTTCTCGGCGATGCGCGCGACCGTCAATGCCGATCGCGCCCTCGAGCACTACCTCGCGCATCAGCTCGACCCCGCAGAGACGGTGACCCACGTGAAGCTGCGGGCCGAGGACGTGGTCGACATGGCCACGCGCGGGGGTGCCAAGGCGATCGGCAAGGACGACCTGATCGGCTCGCTCGAGGTCGGGAAGCTCGGTGATGTCGTGCTGCTGAAGAACGAGCACTCGGCCACGTGGGCGCCTCTGATCAACCCGTGGGGGCAGGTCGTCTACCAGGCTCAGCGCGGGGACGTGCACACGGTCGTCGTGGGCGGGGACCTCGTCAAGCACGAGGGCCGGCTGGTTGCCGGCGACCTCGAGGGAGTGAAGGCGAAGCTCGCCGACACCGTGTCGTTCCTCGAGCGCGAGGTCGGCGACGACTGGATCGCGGGGCAGCATCCCGAGATCCCCGAGGTCGAGGTGCTCTACAACCCGTACCAGTACAAGAAGTGAGCACGGGCACCGCTCGGATCGCGGTGGTGGGCGCCGGCGCGAACGGGGCGTCCATCGGTGCCGATCTGATCGAGTCGGGCCACGACGTCACGCTCATCGAGCAGTGGCCCGCCCATGTCGAGGCCATGCGCTCCGACGGGCTGACGGTGCGGACGACGGCGGGCGAAGCCACCGTCCGGCCCCGCGCGCTGCACGTGTGCCAGGTGGCGGAGCTCCGGCATCCGTTCGACGCGGTCCTTCTCGTGATGAAGGCCTACGACACGCGGTGGGCCGCCGAGCTGGTCGCGCCGCACGTGACGCGTGACGGTCTCGTCGCCGCCGTGCAGAACGGGATGACGACACCTGCCGTCGCCGCGGCCCTGGGCCCGGAGCGCGCGGTGGGCACCGTCATCGAGGTCTCGGCGACGATGACCCAGCCGGGGGTCGTGCAGCGCCACACCCCGCCCGACCGCTCCTGGTTCGCCGTCGACGCGGACCCTCGCGCGGCGCCGGTCGCCGAGCTCCTCCGGAGCTCGGGGCGGGTGGAGACCTTCGACGACATCGGCTCGGCGAAGTGGATGAAGCTCGTCAGCAACGCGTCCGTGCTCGTGCCGACGGCGGTGCTCGGAGCCCCGATGCTCGACGCCATCGAGGTGACCGGGATGCGAGATCTCATGCTCGAGGCGGGCCGCGAGGCGCTCGCCGTCGGGCGGGCGCGGGGGCACGGCATCCTCCCGATCTTCGGACTCACGGCGCAGCAGATCGCCGACGAGCCGGCCGTCGTCGAGACGATGCTGGACGTGCTCTACGACCGCTTCGTGGTGCCGGGCGCCACGACGACGGTCCTGCAGGACTGGACCAAGGGACGCCGCAGCGAGGTCGACGACATCAACGGCCTCGTGGTCGCCGAGGGTCGGCGCCTGGGCGTTGCGACGCCGGCGAACGAGCGCATCGTCGATGTCGCCCACCGCATCGAGCGCGGCGAGCTCGATCCGTCGACCGGCAACGCCGCGCTCCTCACCGGATAGGCGCCTGAGGGCTCAGTAGCCGACGGTGAAGCGCTCGCGGGAGTGCTTCGGGTCTTCGATCTCGTCGACGACCGCGACCGCGAAGTCCGCTCCCGAGATGAACGACTCGCCGTTCTCGTCCGTCACGAGCACGTCGCCGCCGACGCGGTACGAGCCGGTCCGCTCGCCCGGATTCCACGCACCGAAGCCGCCGGCCGGGTGGATGTAGAACCAGTCGTGCCCGTAGTCCTGCGCCTGCAGGTCTTCGAGCACCCCGATCGCCTCGAGCGCCTCGGGCTTGAACTCCTCGGTGAACGACGGCTGGTCGACCACACGTCCGCCGCCCGGAGCGACCAGGCTGCCGCCGGCCCCGCCGACGACGCCGATGCGCACCGAGTCGGGCAGCTCGGCGACGAGCTGTGCCGAGTTCGTGCGGACGTTGCCCTGCATGTCGCCGCGCGCGGGGACGGCGACCACGACGACGTCGACGCCCTGAAGCTCGGCGACGAGGCTCGGGACGTCCAGCAGCGTGCCCTCGATGTACGTCGCGCCCTCGACGCGCTCTGCGGGGACGGTGCGGGCGACGGAGACGACGGTGTGACCGCGGGTCACCGCCTCCGCGACGATGTGACTTCCGGCATAGCCGGTCCCTCCGATGACGGCGATGCGGGCCATGGTCTTCCTTTCGTCGGTGTCTCGGAGTGCAATCCGCCGCCCGAGCGGTTCATTCCCTCGAATGGATCGGCGGACGGTGGGCGATCAGTCGGCGGCGGCCCGGAGCGTCGCCACCTGGTACAGGGCGACGGAGGTCGCGATCCCGGCGTTGAGCGACTCGGTCGCCGCCGAGATCGGAATCGACACGATCTGGTCGCAGGTCTCGGTCACCAGGCGCGAGAGGCCCTTGCCCTCCGATCCCACGACGATGATCACGGGACGGTCGGCGAGCTCCAGCGCCGGCAGCTCGACGTCGCCGCCTCCGTCGAGTCCGAGCACGAAGACGCCCTGCTTCTTGAACTCCTTGAGCGTCGAGGTGAGGTTGGGGGCGATCGCGACCGGGATCCGCGCCGCCGCGCCGGCGCTCGTCTTCCACGCCGCCGAGTTGACGCCCGCCGATCGGCGCTGCGGGATGACGACACCCTGTCCGCCGAACGCCGCGGTCGACCGGATGATGGCGCCGAGGTTGCGGGGATCGGTCACGCCGTCGAGCGCGACGAGCAGCGGGGTCTCGCCCGCCTCGACGACCTCCTCGAGCAGATCCTGAGGGTGCGCGTACTCGTACGGAGGCACCTTCAGGGCGACGCCCTGGTGCACGCCGTCGAACCCCGCCATGCGATCGAGCTCTGGACGCGTCACCTCGAGCACCGGGATCTCGCGGTTCGTCGCGATCGACAGCATCTCCTTCACCCGGTCGTCCATCTCGACCCGCTGCGCGATGTACAGGGCCGTCGCGGGGATCTTCGCGCGAAGGGCCTCCAGCACCGAGTTGCGCCCGGTGACCGTCTCCGTGTCGTCGTCCTGCTTCGCCCGTCCGCCCCGGTTGGGGTTCGAGCCGCCCTTCCCGGGGCCCGACGGCCGGCCCTTTCCGCCGGCGGCCGCGTAGCGCTCGGCTGCCGCCTTGCGCTTGCCGGCCGGATGCCAGGCCCGGTCCTCCGCCTTGGGGGTGGGGCCCCGGCCCTCGAGAGCGCGCTTGTTCTTGCCGCCCGAGCCCTTCGTGGGACCCTTGCCGCCCTTGCTGGCGCCGGGGCGCCCTGGCTTAGCCATCAGTTCTCCTTTGCGCGGGGCTCGGCCCCGTCGGTTCCCGTGCGCGTCGCGGGAGTGTCGGCGACACTCCAGCGCGTCCCGTCAGGACTGTCCTCGAGGGTGATTCCGGCCGCCGCGATCGCGTCGCGGATGCGGTCGGCCGCAGCCCAGTCCTTCGCAGCCCGCGCCTGCGCGCGCTGCTCGATCATCGTCGTCAGCAGCGCGTCGAGAGCGGATGCCTCGGGCCCGCGTGCGCCGCTGAGCCACCTCGGGTCCTCCGGATCGATGCCGAGGATGCCGGTCATGACCGCCACCTGCCCGAATGCGCTCAGCACCCCCTCGCGGTCGCCGGCGTCGAGCGCCGAGTTCCCGTCCCGCACCGTCTCGTGGACGACGGCGAGCGCCTGCGGCACGCCGAGATCGTCGTCCATCACCGCCGCGAAACGCGCGGGGACGGCGGCGTCGATCCGTTCGTCGTCATCGGCGGCGAGCACGCGCGCGGCACGCTGCAGGAAGGTGCGGATCCGGTCGACGGCGGCCTCCGCCTCGTCGAAGGACGTGGCGGTGATGTCGAGGCTCGACCGGTAGTGCGCGGCGGCGAGCGCGTAGCGCACCACGAGGGGGTCTCGTTCGCGCAGCACGTCCTCGGCGAGGATGAAGTTGAAGAGCGACTTGGACATCTTCTGCCCGCCTACGGTCACGAGCCCGTTGTGCACCCAGTAGCGGGCGAAGGGGTCGCCGGCCGCCGTGGACTGCGCGAGCTCGTTCTCGTGATGCGGGAAGCGGAGATCGAGGCCGCCGCCGTGGATGTCGAACTCGGGTCCGAGGTAGCGACGCGACATCGCCGAGCACTCGATGTGCCACCCCGGGCGCCCTCTCCCCCACGGCGACTCCCAGATCGCCGAGACGGGCTCGTCGTGCTTGGCGCCCTTCCAGAGCGCGAAGTCGCGCGGGTCGCGCTTGCCCCGCGGGTCGGCGTCCTCTGCCGGCTCCATCGCGTCGAGCGACTGGTTCGTGAGCGACCCGTAGCTCGGCCACGACCGCACGTCGAAGTACACGTCGCCCTCGGCGTCCCCGCCAGTTGCCGCGGGATAGGCGTGTCCCGCGTCGACGAGGCGCTCGATCAGCTCCTGCATCTGCGTGATGGATGCCGTCGCGCGAGGCTCGTACGTCGGCGGGAGGATGCCGATCGCGGCATAGGCCCGCGAGAACTCCAGCTCCATCCGGTACGCCAGTGCCCACCAGGGCTCGCGCTCGGTCGCGTTCACGAGCACCTTGTCGTCGATGTCGGTGACGTTGCGCACGAACGTCACCCGGCCGTACCGGTGCACGAGCCACCGGCGAAGGATGTCGAAGCTCAGCGCACCGCGGAGGTGCCCGATGTGCGGCCCGGACTGCACCGTGGGGCCGCAGACGTAGACCGTCACGTTGCCGGGGTCGAGGGGCACGAAGTCACGCAGCTGCTGCGCCTTGGTGTCGTAGAGCCGGACGGTCACCGGACAAGCCTATCGGCGGGGATCCGGACGGACCGGGCGTGACAGCGTGACAGGGGCCGGCGTGACAGCGGCCGCGTTACAGCGGCCGGCGTGACAGCGGCCACGTGACAGCGGCCGGCGTCACGGGGCATCCGAGCGACGGGCGACAATGGAGCGTGCTCCACGTCCTCGCCGTCTTCGCCGCGGCCGTTCTGTTCGGCACGACCGGAACGTCGCAGGCGCTCGGGCCCGAGGGGACGACCCCGCTCGCCGTCGGCGCGGTCCGCCTCGCCATCGGCGGCACGGGCCTCGCTCTGTTCGCCTTCGCGCTCGCCCACCGCCACCGTGTCCGCGCCGACCGCACCGGCGCGGCGCCCCCGCTGAGCCTCCGGTCGCTTCCGGCGACACGCGCGAGGCTCCGCCCGCTCGCGCTGATGGTCCTCACCGGGGCGTGCCTGGCGATCTATCAGCCGCTGTTCTTCCTGGGCACCGAGCGCAACGGCGTCGCCGTCGGCACGGTGATCGCCCTCGGGTCGGCCCCGATCATGGCGGGCGTCCTGGAGTGGGCGCTGACCCGACGCGTGCCGAGCGGCGCCTGGATGGTCGCAACGGCCCTTGCCACCGTGGGGGTCGTCCTCCTGGGCCTCGGAGGCGGCGCAGCGGGCTCGGGGGCCGGTGGGACGGATCCGGTCGGACTCGCAGGGTCTCTCGGGGCCGCGGCATCCTTCGCCGTCATCGCGAATGCGCAGCGGCGCCTGCTGGACGGCGGCTGGGACCCCTTCACCGTCGTCGGCGCGATGGGCGCGAGCTCCGCCGTCATCTCGTTCGCCGTCCTGCCGTTCGTCGACCTGTCGTGGCTGTCGACGGCCGCCGGCCTCGCCATGGCGCTCTGGCTCGGCGTCGCGACGATCTCGATCGCCTACGTCCTGTTCACCTGGGGTTTGAGCGGCCTGACCGCGGCGACCGCGGCGACGCTGACCCTCGGCGAGCCGCTCACCGCCGCCATCCTCGGCCTCACCGTGCTCGACGAACGGCTGAGCGTTCTCGCGGTCGCGGGGCTCGTCGTGCTCGCGGCAGGTCTCGCCCTCCTGGCGTGGGGCTCCCGAGCCGCCCGCGACCCCCGGCCCTTCGCCGTGGAAGGATGACCTCCCATGCCTGCCCCGAGCATCAGCATCCTCGTCGACGACCTCACCAGCGAGGCGACCC